>NZ_JBFRGR010000036.1:0-56038 GCF_052115445.1 Paenibacillus sp. 2RAB27 | reverse complement strand
TAAACCCGCTCGACTTGCATGTATTAGGCACGCCGCCAGCGTTCGTCCTGAGCCAGGATCAAACTCTCCATAATAGTGGACGATTGCTCGTCCTATTTGAAAAAGCTTAATTGCTCATTTGAAGCTAGCGAGATTTTGCAATCTCTTTTATAGTCGATTACTCGACTGTGCTTACTCACTCGTTGTTCAGTTTTCAAAGATCAATTTCTTTCATTCGCTACCGTGTTACCGAAGCAGCGAGATGTAATATACCACAGATCGTTTCTCAATTGCAAGCACTTTTTTCTTGTCAATTTATGTCGGCGTCTGTCGGAAAGTCATCTTACCATACCTCATTGCTTGAAAGCAAGTCCACTTCGGTTTCGCTTGTCGTGGTTATTTGCTTCAGAACAACGAGGACTAATGTACCATGCCTAGAAATCAATTACAACCCCTTTGGAAAAGTTCCACTATTGCAATTGTTTCGAATTGTTCCTACAAGTGCACGCAAAAAAAAGAATGCATCCTGCACCCTTTTCCCCGGTTTAGTATTCCATTGTAATAATCGGTGTTCCAATCGTTAAGCGCCAGAGGCCCGAAGTCGTATCTTGATGAAGTGCGATTTGGACATTCACCTTTTGACTGCCGCTTCGTATTGAAGCTTCGAATTCAGATGATACCACTGATGCACTGAAGGTAGTGCCATCTTCGTAGCGCTCAACAACCTTTCCTTTATAAGCTTGAACTAACTCAGCTAGGAACTCCTTAGGGTCATTCGATATGCTAATGGCTTCAGCAGCATTCCCTTGTATCATCACGTTCCACATGCCTTGAATGCCCTGTTCGATTAATTGCGCGGTCATTTGCTCCTGCCACTTCAGAAGCTGGGATTGGTCTGCACTACCTGGCGCATCTAATCGTACTACAGCATAACAAGCCGACTGTCCCACTGGACTAGCAACGGTTAATGTCAAGACGGCGCTTCCAGCAACTTGTGACTTTACCGTATAGATACCGCTTTTTAAAGATATGGACTCATTCGCCGTGTGAGATTGCAAGCCAAGCTTGTTGGATAAACGTTCACCCGCATCCATCACTTTGACATCCACACCGTCGCATGTACCGAAATAGCCTGTATATTTGAAGGTAATATGTTCATTCGATTGCATATAGGGCTTTGCCACACTGAGTAATAACTGTGCATCTTGTTCTGCCTGTGCATCCACATGACGTATCCAGCCGAAGAATAAACCTAGTATAGTGATGCCTATTATTATTTGTGTCCAACGCTTTGACATGAAAAAAGCACCTCTTTACTAGAATCTATCACTCTAGTAAAAGGATGCCCGTATCTATTAAATGTTAAACCTATCCACGTGTCGATTGAAAGAATTCAATTCGCTCGCCATCTAGTCCATTAAAGAAGAAATACTTAGAACCGTTCGGAAGTGTTGTAATTTCCGTATCCAATTGCTCAACTTCTAAAGCTTGAATTCTTGTGAATTCAGCATAGATATCATCTACGGTAAAAGCCAAGTGATGCACTTTGCCTTCCTGTGGCAAGTTCGCATTATAGCCTTCGATTAATTCAACTTCTGTTTCATTTGAGGCTTCAAAGCCAAGAAAACCTAGCCGGATAACGCCATTCGTATGGAGTAACGTTCCTTTGTGCTTAAGTCCGATTACAGTAACATAAAATGCTATAGACGCTTCTAAGTTTGCTACCATGACGCCTACGTGCTCTAATTTCATAACGGTCATATGTATCTGCCTCCTTGTTCTAATCCCTTCATTTTAGCTAAAAATAAAGAAAAGGGCTAGACCGCGATCAATACATCGGAATTGTCTCCATCTCTCCATTTAACGAGAAGAGCGTTACTTCTGTATTGGTTGTATGAACTAATCCGAGGTTATCAAATACTTCTCTTATCTGAGCATTATTTAAATGTTTTGTTATCGCTTCAACGGCTCGGTATGAATATTCTTGGTACATGGATTCGAAAAAAATAAGCACTTCTTTTTCCCCAATGATCACTTTCGTGTGCAGCACTCGCAACACCCCCGGTTCAGATAGAACAATTGTATATTTTGGAAGCTAGGAAAGTATGAAGACTTCTTTAGGTTTATGTTAGGTTTGTAGACTTCGCCAAATATGAGGCGTCCGTGTATAATGAAAACGAATGCCAGGGACGGGAGGGGCCATAATGAGGTTGTTAAAGCTGCTGCAAATCTATGAGGTGGATGGGATTACGCCGAAACATCGGTCAGATCGATTCAATTTCGATGAGATTCAAGGGCAAACATTTCGTGAAGTGAACCCCACCGAGGTAGGATGTCCAATGACGTTATCAGGGGTTCGGCAACATACACCATTCAAAACAACACGTGTTCAAGCGATTGATCAAGACGGACTGGATTTCCGTGTATTGACGCGCAACACGATTTATCATTTTGAAGTATCTACTGAACGAGATGTCCATTAACACAAAAGACCTTTGACTACTTCCATCATCGGGAGGTAGTTAAAGGTCTTTCTGTTTTATTTACTAAGCCAAACATGCATAAGCGAAAGAAGTTGGCTCATATGCAGCGGCTTGCTAATATAGTCAGATGCACCGGCCTGCAAGCAGATTTCTCTGTCCTGTTTCATGGCTTTGGCCGTAAGTGCAATGATCGGAACATCAGCATATTGATTATTTTTCCTAATGAGCCGCATCGCCTCATAGCCATCCATCACCGGCATCATAATATCCATGAGAATAAGCTCAATACTAGGATCCTTCCCCAATAGCTCTAAGCATTCTTGTCCATTCTGAGCAACACTCACGATGATTCCTTCTTGTTCAAATGCATTACAAAGGGCAAATACGTTACGCACGTCATCATCAACAACCAGAACTTTTCTACCCTTAAATCGATTGCCATTGCCATCCTCGCGTGCAGAAATGGTTTTACCGTTTTCTCGAATTAAATAGTCACTGATCGTGTTAGCAGTTGCTGCCGCTACTTCCTTATGCGTGGCGTTAGTTACCCCTATTAAAGGTGGCAGCGAAGGCACATATAACGTAAATGTACTTCCTTCGCCTTCCACGCTCTGCATCTGGATACAACCTCCAAGAAGTCTGGCTAATTCCCGACTAATCGATAACCCTAGCCCTGTCCCTCCATACTTCCGATTCGTTGTGCCATCGGCCTGAAGGAAGGGCTCGAAGATGACTTCTTGCTTGTCAGTTGGAATACCTATACCCGTATCTTTAACGGAAACTGCCATAACCTGCCTGTGCATGGCCGAAGGCAGCAGTTCCACAATTTGTTCCACGCTGCACATGCGAAATTCCACTTGAATAGAGCCTTCATGCGTGAATTTAAATGCATTAGAAAGCAAATTTTTGAGAATTTGGCTGAGCCTCTGTTCATCCGTATTGAAGATCTTCGGCACTTGAGCATCCATCTCGATCCGGAATGTAAGTTTGCGTTGTTCTGCGACCTTCTCAAACTGACTTAGCAAGAGCTCGGGGAGCCAGTCCACACGCAACTCACCGATATGAATATCCAATTTACCCGCTTCAACTTTGGATAAATCCAAGATATCATTAATAAGGAGCAGTAGGTCATTTCCCGAAGAATGAATAACCCGGGCATACTCTTGCTCATCATGCGTTAAGGTTTTACTATTGTTTTCCTGAAGCATCTGAGAAAGAATCAATATACTATTAAGCGGCGTTCGCAGCTCGTGAGACATGTTCGCCAAGAATTCCGATTTATACCGCGAGCTCAGTTCCAGCTGAATGGCATGCTCTTCAAAGGAGACTTTCATGTACTCAAGCTCCCTCGACCTTTCATCCGCGTAGCGATTCCTTTCCTCTAGCTGTTCATTGGTCCGATACAATTCTTCTTGTTGACTTTGAAGTTCCTCGGTCATCGCCTGATACTCTCGAAGAAGACGCTCTACCTCAACACGCGTTTGCACGCTGTGTACGATTGTTCCCAACACCTCTAAGATGTCATCCATCAAACTCAGTTGAAGCGACGTAAATTCATCAAAAGAAGCCAGCTCCATAATGGCGATGACTTCTTGATTATGGATAATCGGAACGATGAGAACACTTTGCGCACTCGCTGACCCCAGTCCTGACTTTAAACGGATATACGTTTCGGGGACATGTGTGAGATGTACAATTCGCTTCTCAATCGCACATTGACCAATCAAGCCTTCCCCAATATGAAAAAAAGGTTTACCTGCTTCAGCACTTTCCTCCATCGCCGCATAGGCCGCCAGCCTCATCATGCCATCCTTAGCTTCATGTACGCTTCGAATGTAGAAAACGCCGAAGGAAGCTCCAAATAATTCTGCAGATTTACGAATAAAGCACGTCCCCAGCGTTTCCAAATCGGAAATACCTTGCAGCATATGGACAACCTCTGTCAACTTCCGCTGCTGCCACTCGATTTCTTCTTGGCTCTCTAGCAACGCATTGGTTGCGTCCGCCAGATCCTTCACTTCATCATTCATTGTGACATGAATACGCTTGGAACGATCCCGCTTCATGGAGCTCAGCTTGATGATGCTCTTGGTAACCTGTTTGATCGTCCCGACAATGGATCTCGAAATAACTACCGCTGCTAGGAGCGAAAAGATGAGCACCAATCCCAACATGACGAATAAGGAGTTGGTCAACATTTTATTTTGCGCATCAAGGTGTGCCGCTCGCTCCTTCACGAATCCCATTTCAAGACTGCGAAATCGACTCAATTGCGAACGAATATCTAGAATATTTTGATGAGTAATAAAGAAGGTGAAATTAAAATAACTCTCATTCTCAAGACCATTTCTCATGGTCGGCATGGTCCCGCCTGTTTGTATAAGCCAATTTTCGATAGTTTCCTTGAGCGCGATTAAATTTTTCTCCTGGACTGGTGTATCACTCGTTAGTTCTTTCAGTTGATTAAAGGAATCTCTCCACTTGGTCTGCCCGGTCGTATAAGGTTCTAAATATTTAACTTCCCCTGTGAGTAAGTAGCCTCTTTGCCCATTTTCCATATCCATGACATATTTCTCAAGAAGGTTCGACTCTCTATTGACGGCGAAATCATGCTCAATCACATAATTGCGATCTCGCTGCATGGCAGCTAACTGTTGATTAACAAGCACAAAAGAAAGGGTTAAGCAGAAAATGATGAACGCATATCCAATCATAATTTTGGCACGAATACCGAATCTCATTTTCCTCAATCCACTGCCACCCCTTCTACCAGATCAACGCCTAATAGATGTATCATATACCAAACAACCATTAACTGGTATGCAAACTTTTTTACTTTACTACTTTACCAAGTTAATGTATTATCTAAATAAAGTAAATACAATAATAAGGAGTGTTTTATATGGAAGGTCCTGGTGTTGAAAATATCAATCCACGCAGCATTTTAACACGAATGAAGCCATACACGCCCGGCAAACCCATCTGGGAGGTTCAACGTGAATTCGGGCTAACATCCGTTACCAAATTAGCATCCAATGAAAACCCATTAGGCCCCTCCCCTCTCGCTCTTGAGGCAATACAAGCTTATTTACCTGACATTCATCGCTATCCCGATGCAGAGACCGTAAATCTTAGAGAAGCTATTGCAGAAAAACGCGGGTTCTCGCCTGATCAAGTCCTTGTTACTAACGGTGGTGATGAACTGATTACGCTACTCTCTGAAACTTACTTGGAGCCTGGCGATGAAGTCATCGTGCCCTCACCAACATTTAGCGAGTACGAATTCGGAGCCAACTTGCTTGGAGCCAGCATCATTAGCGTACCGCTTGGGGAGAACTACCGCTATGAAGTAGAAGCTATTCTCGAGGCTGTCACTGAACGCACGAAAATGCTCTATATTTGTTCACCGAACAATCCGACGGGCACTTATATGACCAAAACGGACCTGCACCGACTTGTGAAGAGCTTACCTTCACATGTGCTAGTCATCTTCGATGGTGCGTATAGCCATTTCGTTACAGCTGATGATTACTGCGATGGTCTTGCGCTAGTGCGAGAAGGCTATCCTGTTGTTGTGTTGCAAACATTTTCTAAAATCTACGGCTTAGCGGGCATACGTGTGGGATATGGCATCGCAGATGGGGGTATTCTGCAGCGGATTCGCCAGGTCAAAGAACCTTTCAACGTGAACACGCTCGCACAAGTTGGCGCTGTAGCGGCACTCAAGGATGATCAGCATCTTGAAGCAACACGCACGAATAATGTGAAGGTGCGGGAGGAGCTTTACACTGAATTGCGTACGCTAGCTATCCCTTTCACGCCAAGCATGAGTAATTTCGTACTCGTCGATCTAGGAACACAAGCTAAATCCATCTATGATAATTTGATGAGTCGCGGGGTTATCGTTCGGTATGGCGGAGGTTGGAATCTTCCTAATCATGTTCGAATTTCGATTGGAACTCCCGAAGAGAATGCCGTACTTGTTCAGGTTTTGAAAGAGATTGTCGCAGTGAAGGCCTAGAAATCTGGTAGATGAAGCTCCCCTGCCTATAGATAAAATATCCCCTTAGCTGATGGGGAGCGTATTTGTTTGGTCTCTATTAACTATGTTACAATGCTATCAATCATAGTCTTATGGGGGTACATCATGCTAAAAGAATTCAAGGATTTTGCATTCAAAGGAAACATGCTCGATCTTGCAGTCGGGGTTATTATCGGAGGGGCTTTTGGTAAAGTCATTACGTCCATTGTGAATGATTTGGTCATGCCGCTCGTGGGTTTGCTCATTGGAAAAGTAAATTTCAATGATTTGTATGTTGCTTTGGATGGGAAACATTACGAAACATTTGCTGAGGCTGCCCAGAGCACCGCTGTCTTTCGATACGGACAATTCCTATCAACTTTCTTAGATTTCTTGATTGTGGCATTCGTTATCTTCATGGTTGTTCGTCAAATCGGCAAGTTCCGCAAGAAGGAAGCACCGAAGGAAAAAGCAGTTACAACCAAAGATTGTCCTCATTGCTTATCTGAAATTCCCGCGCAAGCATCACGCTGTAAGTTCTGTACTTCGGAACTTTCGTCTGGTGGCAAGGTTAGCGGCAGCATTCAATAGATCGCCTTGATAGAGAGAGCCCGTGTCGGATTACGACACGGGCTCTTTCGTACGCAAGTCGGCGACCTCGCCTTGTTCGAACGCATTCGCTTGCAGCAGGTGCAACAGCTGCTTCGCGGTATCTTCAGGGGTGCGCAGCTCCCCCTGCTCTTGGAGCTGGACGAACCGCCCCACCTGCGGGAAGTCCTCTTCCGAGGCAGCGCGGATCTCCCGCTGCATATCGGTGTCCACCACACCCGGAGCTACGCTGCAGATCAGCACCGGGTGTGGCTGTTTCAACTGCTCGACGCCGACGCAGCGCGTCAGCATGTCCAACCCGGCCTTGGCGGTGCAGTAGGCACCCCAGCCAGGGTAGGGCTTGCGCCCCGCGCCCGAGGAGATCCCGACGACCCGCTTCACCACCGGCCACGCCTGCGTGAGCCGAATGAAGCTGTTCGTCAGCACCGCGGGTGCGACGAGATTGACCTGCAGGCTGCGCTGCAGGTCTTCCGGGGCTGCTCGGCCGATCGAGACAATCGGCTCGATCATGCCCGCATTATTGATGAGCGTGACGGAAGCCACGCCATCTGGTTTCGCGAGGATTCGCTCCATGAGCGAATCAATGCCTTCGGTTTGCGCCAAGTCGTAAGCGTGGAAGGTCAGCTGACCTTCCATGCGCAGCGCCTCTTGGCGCAAGGTCTCGTTCTCGCTGCGGGAAATGCAGTGAACCGCAGCGCCTTGCTCTAGCAGCTGCCGGATGATAGCAGCGCCGAGGCCTTTGGACCCGCCCGTAATGATGTAAGTATCCATATGGTAAGCCTTCCTTTTATCCAGTCTAGCCCGACTAGGTTCATAGCCTTGCTATTCCATTGTCTTAGAACTTTGCACGGCAGCCAAGAGGAACGAGGATCCGCTATTTTATGAAAATAGTCTATTTTCATTGCCGAAGGGAACGTGGTTCCTCTATTCCTACGATTTCCCGTAATAATCCACGTTCGGGGTAACATAGCGTACTGACGTTCCCTTTCGATCTGAAAAACGGCTGATTTAGCCGAAATAGCTGAACCACGTTCCGTTTGCGGCCATCCATGCTTATGGTCCCCTAATTTTTGAAAATCTTAGGTTCCATTTCCACCTTGTATTCAGCCGTTTTGGTCCTGATGCTACCCTATGGACTTCCATTCTGCCAACATTTCTTCTAACGGTCTTTTTAATTTCCGCTTATTAACTGTAATATTTACTACGTCTAACTTGCCTCTAACAAAAATATCGAATTGATTGACCTTTCCTTCGACCATATAGTAATGCAGGATATCCTCTTTAGGAATGTATTCATCGTGTAGCTTAATGCCTCTATCTCCAATATACGCTCGATCCAGCACGGCAGATAGGAGAATAAGGAGGAATAGCACCCCGTACTTCCCATTATTATCTAACGTGACAATAAAGGGTAAGAAAAACAAATTCAGCAGCGTAATGAATATTTTTTTGTAGTCACTATAGCCAACAAGCGTAACGGTCCCAATCTGTTTCTTAGCTTTACTAGATCTGTAACTCTTAAATACCATGTACAAAACATAGACAAGAACGATCACATACGAAATCATTACGATGTTCGCCTCCTATCTTTTTAATGCAATTTGTAGATAAGCCATTATGCTATCCCTATATACTTGACCCATCGCCTCCGGTAGATCGTGCAATTCAAAGTATTGCAAATCTCGGGTTTCAGCTGTTTCCATGGCTATCTCACCTGTAGCTTCGCTCGCCACATAAGCCGTCGTTACTGCGTAAAATTCATCTCCATTGGAAAGCGTGTAATGATACTGAGCGCCAGAAAACACGCCTACTAATGCTAAGTCCCCCACTGTCAAACCTGTTTCTTCAAAAAATTCGCGGCGCGCTGTATCTTCTAAAGACTCACCCAAGTCCATAAGTCCTCCTGGCAGCCCCCATGTCCCATTCGGTCTTTGTTGCAGAAGAACTTGTCCCAGATCATTAACCAAGATCACGACGGCTCCGGGCAAAATGATCGGATGATGCCCTACGAACTGTCTAAGTTGCTTATAATACTCCATGACAATTACACCTCCGACCGCAAGGATTTGAAAATATCCCTTATTTTAACATAACAAACATCCCCTTGAACAAAAAAAATCTGCTGCATAATCGCAACAGACCCTCTTCCACCTTCATTTAATTATATACACCTAAGCTGGTAAGCTCTGCTTCCATCTCTTGTCTGAATATCCCTTTATCGTGTTCTTCCATAAAAGCAGCCTCTACACCATTCATAATCAACTTCACTAGCTCTGGTGTTGTAAAAGCAAATCGATCAGCGATCGTGCGATACTCTTTCGTAATATCTGTTCCCGATACACTAGGATTATCGGTGTTGATCGTCACGATCAAACCTTGATCCAAGTACTCTCGGATGGGATAAGCCTCCCACGAAGCCACAGCTTTCGTTTGGATATTGGAGATCGGACACATTTCCAATGGGATGCGGCGATCTTTGATCAATGCAAGAATAGCGGCATTCTCCCGAAGTCTTACCCCATGCCCGATTCGAGTGGCACCTAAATGTGTAACTGCCTCGTAGACGTTAACCGCACCCGCCGCCTCGCCGGCATGAATGGTAACAGGAATGCCTAGCTTCTGTGATCTAGCGAACACTTCTCGGAAAAACTCAGGCGGATAATTCGCCTCGTCACCTGCCAAATCAACAGCAACAACGCCCTTCCCTATGAACTTGGCGGCTGCTTCGATGACTTCCAAATTATCTGCACAAGGGTGATTCCGCATACAAATGGCAATAACACCGAATCTCGTTCCAAAATCGCGCCCCGCACGCTTTAATCCTTGCGTGACGTAGTGGAACGTCTCTTCCAGGGTTAATCCCATGTTGCGATGCAGTTGAGGCGCGAAGCGCACTTCCACATAACGACAGTTATGCTCCACGGATTGCTCAACGACTTCATAGGCTACACGCTCTAAGGCTGCACCTGTTTGTAGGAAACGTGTCGTAAAATCAAATTTCCCTAAGTATTCAATCAGACTGCCGCAAGTGTCCGTCACTCGCATATGCGGGATCAGCCCATCCTTGTCGTAAACAGGGAGTGATATACCTTGTTCGAGAGCGAGCTCCAAAATCGTCTCGGGCTTCACACTTCCATCCAAATGTAAATGAAGATCCACTTTCGGTAATCTCGCTAACAAATCATTTGTTCGCATGTGAGCCATCTCCCATCTCTCCCTTTGCCTCTCGTAAGCACCAGCGCACTAGAGAAGAATTTTAATTACTTTAAACGAATGTAATGTATATGTCAATATATATGACAAATATTTATTTTATTAGTATATGCGTTATTCAGTGTAATATTTCCTGTCATATATGTAAAATGAAAAAAATCCACAACAGGCTACTCAGCCTACTGTGGATTTCTATGTTTGTCCTCTTACGAAGCTCTTGTTCGAACTAATAAGTACAGAAAATATGGCGCCCCAATAACAGCGGCTACAATCCCCGTCGGAACCTCCGTTGGCTGAAACATCCCCCGTGCTATCGTATCCGCGACGATAAGTATCAGCCCGCCAGTGAGTGCCGAGGCTGGAATCAAGTATTGATGCTTAGGTCCAACTAACCTTCGTGCCAAATGTGGCCCTATCAACCCTACGAAGCCAATTCCACCACCGACCGCGACACATGCGCCTGCAAGCGCAACAGCTGCGGCCAGTAATCCAAGTCGTTCACGTTCCATTCGTATCCCGAGTCCAATGGACGTCATCTCCCCCAGATTCAGCACATTCAGCACATTCGCTTTGAACATGACGTAAGGAATGAGAACGACGATCCACGGTAATAGGGCCAGAACAAACTTCCAGTTGGTTCCCCAAATACTACCCGCTAACCAGATCTGAACGAACTGAAAATCGGTCGGATCCAAGCGAATGCTCATTACAACCATCAGAGAAGCAATACCCGCGGAAACCGCGATCCCCACAAGAAGCAGGCGGGATGACGAGATTCCCTTGCCTTTGACATACGAAAGTGTATAGATCAGAAAAGCGGCCAAGCCGGCGCCAAGCATAGCGATCATCGGCATGAAGAACAATGGTGCTCCAACATTATTGGGATAAAAGGATACGACCAGAATGATCGCAAGTCCTGCTCCTGCATTAATGCCCAGAATACCTGGGTCAGCTAGCATATTTCGTGAAATCCCCTGCAAGATAGCTCCAGAAACCGCTAACCCCGCACCAACTAGGATCGAAATCACAATTCGTGGAAGTCGAAAATCCCATAGAATGATGCCTTGTTTCGCAGTCCCGCCTCCAAAGAATGTGCGAAGCACTTCAAGAGGACTCAAACGGATTACGCCAGTGTTCATACTTATTATAAAAACGATAATAATAAGGACCATTAAAATCGACATCACCGTGATCGCTTTAGTCAATCTCGGTTTTTTGATGCTTCCAGATTGCATGGATGTCATGACCTAATCCCTCCCCTTTTTACGCGCCAGATAGAGGAAGAATGGCACACCAATCAGAGCAATAATGGAACCTATCGGCGTCTCAAAGGGCGGATTGACCATGCGGGCTCCGATATCTGCCAGCACGACCAACAACCCGCCTAATACCGCTGAGGTTGGAATGATCCAACGATAGTCAACGCCAACAAGATAGCGGACAATATGAGGAATAATGAGACCAATAAACCCAATAGCTCCCACCGTTGCCACAGCTGCACCTGCAAGGACAAGAACCAGCACGAAGGCCGCCAGCTTCACAAGCCCTGTCCGTAAACCGAGGCCTGTTGCCACATCTTCCCCCATGCTTAACAGCGTAATCCAAGGTGAGATGAAAAACGCGCCTAGTAAGGCAACGATAATCCAAGGTGCCATAATATCAACTTGCAACCACTTCGTACCTGCAACCCCACCTGCAAACCAAAAGGCGAGATCCTGACCAATATGGTAGGAAATCGCAATCCCTTCGCTGAGTGCCAGAAGTAAAGCACTGACAGCAGCCCCTGCTAGAACGATTCGAACAGGTGTTACGCCACCCTTCGCCAGTGCACTAATGCCATAGACAAGCCCCGTTCCTATTGCAGCACCGAGGAATGAAAATAGAATGACATAGTGAAAGGGCAGTTGCGGTAAAAAGGCAAAACACAGGGCAAGCATAAAGCCTGCACCTGCGTTGATACCGAGTATACCCGGGTCCGATAACGGATTGCGTGTAACACCTTGCATAATCGCCCCTGCCACAGCAAAAGCAGCCCCAACTAAAGCTCCAGCGATTGCTCGCGGAAGCCTTAATTGTTGGATGATCAAATGCTGAGTCGAATCAGCATTAAATTGAAAGATGGCTTGCCATACCTCGCCGAAGGAGATATCTGCTGCCCCAACCGAAATAGAAGCAATCAGGCTGACCAGCAACAAAGCCAGTCCACCAAAAATAATGGCTGATGCAGCTAATGGACGGGATTTCAATGGAGGTTTGACAGAGGGAACTTGCTTAACTGAACCCGTCATACCCTAGCCCCCCATTATTTAATGACTTTAACGATATCATCCATCACGCGCTCACCAGCAATTACACCGTTGTACAACCAGCTGCTCTTCGTGTCCATCTCGAATACTTTGCCTGATTTAACAGCCGGAACGTTCTTCCATAGTGGATCTTCCAGGTTCCCGGCTTGACCTTTATCGCTGTTAACCAAGAAAATGTAGTCTGCATCCAATTGCGCAAGCTTTTCTAGGGAAATTGGTGTCCAGTTCGCTGTAGCATCTGGCAAGACAGCTAGAATATTAGGCATTTTCAAACCAAGATCACCATAAGCAACCGCGCCACTTGCTACTTTACCGTTAACAACAAAGAAGGATTTGTTCGTTAACCAAAGGATCGCAACCTTTTTATCACCAACAGTTGCTGCAAGTTTCGCTTTTGTATCTGTTACTTTTTGATCATATTTCTTCAACGCGGCATACGCTGCATCTGACTTATTAAGAATTTCGCCCATTTTCAAAAGCGTCTTGCGGAAGTCAGCTGTTACTTCGCTGCCTAATACGAAGATCGGTACGACCTTGGAGTACTGATCGTAAAGGCCTTTTTCAACAGCAGACTCGTTTCCTACGATCATGAAATCTGGAGCAGCTTTCAAAACCGATTCAACTGGCAGATCATAACCAATCGTTGGTACGCCAGCAAGTTGAGTTTGTAGGTAATCTTGAACAGTTGAACCTTTTACAGACCACTGAACAACTGGTTTAACACCAAGTGCTAGAAGCGGATCTTCCAAGTAGGACGCGATAACCGCTTTCGGGTTCGCAGGAACCTTAACATCATGGCCCATGCTATCTTTTAAAACTTTATCAACAGAAGGCGCAGGTGTTGCTGTCGCTGCTGCAGTAGCTGCCGGAGCAGTTGAAGTTGATGGTGTTGTTGTGCCTGCTGCATCCTTGTCACTTCCACAAGCTGTTGCAAGTAGAGCTGCCATGCACACTGAAAGGACAGTAAATGTAACTTTAGTAGTTTTTTGTTTATTGAAATGTATCACGGTGGACCCTCCTGGGTAGCTATTTATGTATGATATTGATTCTCAATATATACTAATGAAAATGATTATCAATGTCAATACATTCGGCTATATCCCAGTATTTTCTTATTTCTTGTGAATTACCTTCAGTGCCTCACGTACACTTAGGGGTGATAAATCATGACTAGCGACGAAGGATTGTACGGCTGTAGCATCCGTCTTGGAATACTCACGCAGCGCCCATCCGATCGCTTTGCGGATGAAAAACTCTTTCGAATGGGCCATCGTCGTAATGCAATGAAATAGCAGCGGGACATCGGTCTTCTTTTTATACTTCAACTGAAATAAGACTGCTGTTCGTTGGAGCCACATATGATTGGAAGCTAACCATTTTTCCACATAAGCAGGAATTAGCTCGGGAAATCGCTGAAGATGAAAACCGATTAAGTGATCCGCAATCGTATCTACCGTGTCCCACCAGGATTGGGTTACGATGAAATACTCCAGTATTTCGATGTGTTCCGCTGGTACGGTCTTTCGAACTTGCAAAAGCATTATAATTGCCGTGTAGGCAAATTCACGCTCGGGCAACTGCCACAGTTCCTGGGCTACGCGAACGGCTTCCTCCCCTTTCGGAAAGCCATGCTCCTTTGTGAATTGTTTGGTCAGCGCAACGCGTTCCGGATTACGAATACCGAGGAATGGAAAATGATTCTTCATATAAGCTTCCATACTAGATGCATTTTCCTTGTTCGCATGCGATCTGAGCCATTTCTCCAAGTCATTCGTGTATGGGGATGTCATCGTAAATGTGCCTCCTTTTAGCTAAATCCTATGCGCTTATTGTAGCAATTCGCTAGCAATTCGGGTATGCTATTAGCAGAATTTTAATAGAGATGATGAATAGGATCGGTGAGAAACATGACGTATAAATTAGTTGCTGCTGACTTGGATGATACGCTGCTGCGTGATGATTTGACGATTTCACAAGAGACGGTTGAGGCCATGCATCAAGCTGTTGCCAAAGGGGTAACGGTCACCATCGCCACAGGAAGAAGCTTCCCTTCTGCTGCCAAAATTGCCAATCGCATCGGACTCAACGTCCCCATCATTACGTATCAAGGGGCTTTGATCAAAAATTTGCTAGACGAAGAAGTCCTCTACGAACGCACTGTCCCTGTCGAGAGTGCCCGCTTCCTGCTTGATTACTGTGAGAAGAACAACTATCATCTTCAGCTTTACCATGGGGATGAGCTTTATGCAGCTGAGGATAACGATAAGATCAAAAAATACGTAAGCTTGTCCAAGACACCTTATATTATTGGTGATTTGCGTCAATGGATCGATATTCCACAGCCGAAAATGCTGATTGTTGATAAACCTGAAGTTTGTGACCAAATCCGTGAGGAACTGCTGCCCCTACTGGGTGACAAGCTGCATATCACGAAATCCAAGCCGCACTATTTGGAATTCATGCATAAGGAAGGTACGAAGGGACATGCGATTACGTTCCTTGCTGAGCACATCGGATGCTCATTAGATGAAGTAATTGCATTAGGCGATGCATGGAATGATCGGGAGATGCTTGAAGTCGCTGGTCTCGGCGTTGCCATGGAGAATGCGCTGCCTGAGCTGAAAGCGTTGGCGAACTTCGTGACGAAGAGCAATAACGAGGATGGCGTGAGGCATGTGTTGGAGAAGTTTGTTTTGGCGGAGTAATTGTGGAAAATGCAAAATAAGAAAAAGAGGTCCTTGGGGACCTCTTTTTTGTGTGGATAGAACGTCTATTTTTGAAAAGTTTAATTTATAATTCCAACGTCATAAATGAACTTAGCGGGTCATCCGTATAATTCGCGAACGGTTTGCAGTAGTGAAACCCAAAATTTTCATATAACTTTCTAGCTGGCTCGAAAGCTTCCATGGAGCCCGTTTCCAAGCTTATTCGCGTATAGCCGCGTTGCTTCGCTTCATTAATAATGTGTTCAAGAATTCGCTTCGCAACGCCTTTCCTATGATGGGCGGAAGATGTTCGCATTGATTTTAACTCACCGTGCTGAGGATCCAGTTCTTTGAGTGCCCCGCAACCGACGATTTCCCCTTGTTCCCATCCACTCCAAAAAGTTACATCTGGCTTTTTTAATCCATCCAGATTTAAGGCATGTGTACTCTCAGGCGGGGATAATGATTGCATATGTAGAAGGTGCTCCATAATGAGCGCTCTTACTTCAGGACCGGATAAATCGTCTACTTTAATCTCCACTCTTGCCACTCCTCTATCTATAATTTTTATTGATTAGAATACAACATTACATCGGTCAATTCAACTGTTATTGGTTTTTTGCACAACTTGAAGTGCAGGGATTGTGTACGGTGACAAAGCATCTATTGGTACTAGACAGTAAGGTTACTGGTATGAGAACATGAGTTATCCGCATTAATGTAAGCGTTATCTATAACCATGAGGTAAAATAACCGACTCCCCCGTCCATCAAGGACTTCTCACAATGTTTATGGAAAAATATAGCCTACTTATTAAGTGAAACATATAAACTCTATATTTCAAAAAGGAGCGTGAATCCTATGTTCGATGGCGCATTACTCCAAGATAAAGTAGTACTTATTACTGGCGGCGGCACAGGGCTTGGCCGCGCGATGGGTGAGAAATTCCTCTCGCTCGGAGCTAAGCTGGCTATCACGAGTAGACGTGAAGAAGTGCTCGCGAAAGCTGCGGCAGAAATGAGCACTAACGGCGGGGATGTGTTCTATCATCCCTGCGATGTGCGTGATCCGCAGCAGGTTGCTGCCATGATCACGGCCGTGGAGCAGCACTTCGGTCGCATCGACGTGCTGATTAATAATGCGGCGGGCAACTTTGCCAGCCCGACCGAGCACTTATCACCGCGAGCAGTCGATGCGGTGCTGAACATTGTGCTCCACGGGACGTTCTACACCACGTTGGAGTTAGGTAAAAGGTGGATCGAGCAAGGCGTAGGCGGTACGATGCTGAACATCGTCACCTCCTACGCCTCCACTGGATCCGCCTTTGTTGTACCTTCCGCCGCCGCCAAGGCCGGCGTGCTTGCCCTTACCCGCTCACTCGCCGTCGAGTGGGCGCGGTACGGGATCCGGCAAGTGGCTATCGCGCCGGGGTTGTTCCCGACCGACGGCGCGTGGAGCCGACTGGCTCCCACACCCGAGCTGTCGCAGAAGCTCTTGCACCGCGTCCCGCTGGGGCGCGTCGGGGAAAAAGATGAGCTGGCGAACCTCGCCGCTTATCTGATTTCGGACTTCGCCGGGTATATTAACGGCGAAGTGATCACGATTGACGGCGGCGAGTGGCTGCAAGGCGCCGGGCAGTTCAACGACCTGCTCGAGGTGACCGACGAGCAGTGGGTTTCACTTGCGGAGATGACCCGCAAGGGGAAATCGTAGGGCAAATTAGCAGTAAGCAGCTCCGTATGGTGATGCGACTCACGCTTTGGTGGATTAACTGGAAAAACTACAGGTAATTCCATTCATTTTGGCTCTGAAAATGAAATAAATGGAAAATGTACATCTAATTTAGTGGATTATGAGCGTTTCATTGAAAATAGTTAAAAATAGATGGAGAAAATCCAGTTATCTTCCTTTTTCGATGGAATTGGGTGGATTTAACTGGACATTTTCCATCTAATACGCGCGATAGGCGCTGTCCCTGGGGTAGCTACTATACTTGCTACCTTCTACCTTACTCTAACCGCACTTACCGCTCTTTAGCACTTTCGCTATTGCTCCACTGCCATTCTAATCTACTCTTCTACCTTCCACAATTCTGCTACTCTTCTCCACTCATGCTACTTGTTCTTTTTTTGCACACTTCTTCAAAAAAAAATAGACATACAGATGCAAACTTGCATCTGTATGTCTATTTCACATCACTACAATGTGATTGGTCAGACTGCCGCCGGGGTGGCCAGAGGTGCTGGAGCATCTCCTACCCCTTCACAGCTCCAGCCGTCATACCCTTCATAATCTGCTCCTGGAACAGCAAGAACACGATAATTGTTGGAAGCACGGCAATCGCAAGCGCCGCCATCGTCAATTCGTAATCCGTCATATATCCCGTGGCGAAGGCGGATAGGCTGAGCGGTACGGTTTTGAGTGCAGGCTTACTAATGAAAACAAGAGCAAAAGCGAAGTCGTTCCAGAACCGTAGAAAGCCAAGTATGGCAACGGTTGATAGCGCAGGTACACTTAGCGGAAGCATCATACGGAAGAAAATGCCCCAGTAGCCCGTACCATCAATGAGTGCGGCTTCTTCGATTTCTTTTGGAATACTGACTAAGTAAGCAGCTACGATGAAGATCGCTAAGGGTAACTCAAATGCGACATAGGGCAAAATAAGTGCGCCGTACGTGTTCAACAGCCCTATTTTTTTCATGATAATAAATAGCGGTACTAATGTGCTGTGAATCGGAATGAGCATGCCTAGCAGGAACAATCCTGTGAAGAATGCCTTCAATTTAAACTCAAACCGCGCAATAACAAATGCCGCCAATGCGCCTAGAATCAGCGTAAGTACTAAGGAAGCCACCGTTACAACTGTGGAGTTCCACAAGGAGAGTCCCATTCCCGAAACTTTCCATGCGCGGACTAGGTTATCCCACTTCCAGACTGTCGGCAGCAGAAACGGCCGGGAATAAAACTCTTCATTTGATTTAACGGCACTAATAAATAACCATATTAATGGATACAACGTGACCAGTGCATATAAGGAAAGAACGGCATTGATGGCGCCGCGCGTCCACACTTTACGTTGCTTAGCTCCAGCGGGAAAACCCGTCTGCATCGCTACAACCTGCTTCATAGATGTCCCTCCTGACGAATTAGAATGATCGGTGTTAGCGATAATCTCGCTTCATTAGATACTGACTGCCCACAATCAAGAGCAGACTAAGAATAATAATCGCAGTGGAAAGTGCACTACCGAATCCGAAGCGATACACATTGAAGGTACTGTTATACATATAGGAAGCCAGCAATTCCGTGGAATGCGCAGGCCCGCCGCCTGTCATGACGTAAATCAGATCGAACGCCTTCAAGGAGCCCGAAATACAAAGCACGATCGCCACTTTCACCGTATCCCAAATCATAGGCAGTGTGACAGTAAATAGCTTACGTACCGGTCCGACGCCATCCAGCTGAGCAGCATCTTCAATTTCGGGAGAAATATTTTGTAACGCAGCAATAAACATAATCATATAAGGACCAATATAATTCCAGATGATCGGCACCATCAGTGCGAACATCGATACTTTCGGATCGGAGAGCCAAGCTTTCTTCCAACTATCAAGGCCAACACCATCAAGCAAGAAGTTCAGAATACCGATTTGTGGGTGATAGATGTATCCCCAAATAATCCCGACAACGACAGATGACAATACCATGGGCATAAAAACGGAAGCACGAATGATTCGTTGAAAAGGCGTGCTGCGCATCAAGAGAAGCGCTAGGATCATCGCGATCGGAACCTGTCCGAAGACGGAAGCAGCAACGATAAGCATGTTATTTTTAAAAGCTTTCCAGAAGATCGGATCTGTAAATACTTCGATATAATTGTCCATTCCAATAAACTTCGCTGCGCCAATGCCTTTCCAGTCAAAAAAGCCATAGTACGCCGACCAAAACAGGGGAACGATAACAAAAAACAAATAGATGATTAAGGCTGGAAGGAGCCCTATGGTGATGAATCCTCTCATTCTTGCGGACACGTTCATGATGCCCCTCCTTGTAAGCTTTTTTTGGAAAAAAGGCTCCAGCCGAGCTGAGGCTGGAGTCCTTTGGCCTAACCTTATTTACCGATAGCTTTCGCTTGCGCATCTTGCACTTTCTTCGCAATATCCTCTGGCTTGCCGCCCATCAGAAGCTCTTGAAGTCCATTGTTTACCACATCTGCGCTGGATGAGCTCAGTCTGCCGTCATAAACAGGCGTCATTTTCACGGTGCCCATCATTTTGTAAACCTCTGCAAATAGAGATGTTACTTTGCTTGTATCCAAAGCTACCTTGTAACTAACAAGCTGATTGCCTTCTAAGATGGCTTTCTGTGCTTCTGGACCAGACAATGCATAGATCAATTCGTAAGCAGCTGCTTTCTGTGCACCAGTTACTTTTTTGCTCATACCTAACCCTGTTCCAACAACACCGGATAGTGTGTTCGGATCTCCCTTACCATTCGGTACGGAAGGTAACACGGTAACAGCCATGTTCGCCAATGCTTCTTTGGAAGCGCTAGCTGCTAGGTTCGGCAATGCCCAGCCACCATCGATCATCATCGCCGCTTTTCCTTGTGCAAACATTTGTTCCATTTGTGTGTTATCAATGCTGTTGAATCCTTCTTGGAAAGCCCCGGCTTTACCAAGCTGTTGTAAGTACGTCAAGGATTGAACAAATTCAGGATCCGTAAACTTCGCACCATTTTGATCAACAGCCTTCAAGAACCATTCTGTTCCTGTCACGCGGTCAGCTAATGAGCTTAGGATACTCGATTGTGCAACCCAAGCTGCTTTGTTACCAAGCGCGATTGGTGTTACGTTATTCTTTTTGAACGTATCTACTAGCTTCATCATGTCGTCCCACGTTTTCGGTGGCTGTACGTTATATTTGTTGAAGATTTCTTTGTTGTAATAAAGAATGGATGTTGGCGATAAGGCCATAGGTGCTGCGTATGTTTTGCCAGAAATGGTGAAATCATCGAAGGAACCTGGCATAAAGTTGCCTTTCCACTCTGCCTTGCTATCCAGAAGCTCATTGATCGGTTGGATCAAATCGCCGCCGACGAACTCCTTCGTCATGACACCTGGCCACATCACGAACAGATCCGGCATTTCATTCGCTGCTGCTACGGTTTTCAGGCGAGGACGATAGCCATCGGGTGGTATCCCCTGAATATCCAACTCCACGTTCGGATGGTCCTTCTTGAATTTTTCCATATATTCACGCATCGTTTTGGCACGTGTATCTTCGCCTGTATAGTTGTGCCAGATCGATAGCTTCACTTTCTCACCAGGCTTCGCTGTCTCTGTTTTAGCTGGTGCCGTGCTTTCCTTCGCCCCATCTGTAGTTCCATTCGACCCACAACCTGCTATCAACGAAAGTGACATCGCAGCCGCCAGTGTAACGATAAATGACTTTTTCATTCGTTCGGACCTCCTAAAAGTTTCGTAGCAACTAGCTCCATTACTTGCGAGCGCTCTTCGTTACTCCTTTAGTATAGGGGACATTTCTCTGCCCTGGTACGGGAGAGACTTCGGCCCGAAGGGGGACATTTTTCAGTCTTTGCCACTTTGTCGAAATTCGGATGGTGTTCTTCCCGTATACTTTTTGAACTGTTGCGTAAAGTATTTGATATCCTCATAACCCACTCGTCTAGCAATATCACTCACTTTCATTTGCGTACTTTGCACAATATCTGTGGCTAATTTCATCCGTTCCCGTGTAACAAACTCGATATAGGTGCAGCCGGTCTCCCGCTTAAACACCTCACTGAAATGATTGGGATTGATATGAACAAAACCTGCAACTTGCTGGAGCGAAATAGGCTGATGCAAATTGTCCCGAATGTACGCAATCGCCTTATGGATGTACGCATACTTATTCTGATCGAGTCCCTGATGGAAGATATTCATGAGCGCTGACAACACCTTGAATACTTCCTCTTCAGGACGGCCTCCCCCCTCTAGCTTAGATAGCGCGCTTAGTGCCGTCAGATCTTGCTCTGCCGTACTAGCTCTCTCTAACCAGCGATGACCAGCTACTACAAGAGACTGTATGTACCCTTGAACAGAAAGCGGTGTAGCCGCGGTATCCTCCAGTTGTGTGCGAACCTTGTGATTGACCCAGTGTCTGAGGTCCGTCGCATTATCATTCATGAGAATAGCTGCAAGCTCCGACTCCTCTTTCTCCGTGCACACCGTGCGGCTCCCGCTTCGATCCCGAATATCTTGGGGCGTGTAAAGGCCAGTTGAGCCCAACAGACCCTGATAGTCGAAAACTTCCTTGGCAGCGCGATAGGACTCACGCAGTCCCTCATCATCGTGCGCAACGGGTCCAAGCGCAGCGAAAACGGCACATTTCAGTGTTTCAGTGACACGTTGGAGCGCCTTACGCAGCCCCGCGGCATCCGTTAAACCAACTTCATATCGGACGACAAGTACGAAATGATCCTTATTCATCAGCGTCACACAAGGGAGAAGCTCGTACAACATATTCTCTGCGGCTCCTTGCAGCAGATCAGCAAACGTTACCCAACCCGAACAGGAAACGAGAAGCACTTGCCTTGCAATCCCCGCGCCATCATCCACTGCGGTATCGACACTATTTTTGAGAAACCACTGGTGAAGCTGAGCTCGCGCCTCATCATCATCGTGCAAGCCACGATTCAGAGCTCTTTCTAGCAATTGTGAGCGCAGCGCGGCCTGTCTACGATTGTCCTGCTTCATCGACTCCCATTTATCCATGATGTTCTGCTTCGCTTTCAGCGCCGCTTTGATGATTTCCTCCGGCCGGCTGGTTTTCAGCAAATAATCCGTTACCCCGCCACGCAAAGCCTGCTGCGCATAGTTGAAATCATCATATCCCGTGAGAATAACAATCTCCGTATCCGGTAGAATTAGCTTTATTTCCCGGGCAAGTTCAATACCGTCCATCCCTGACATCCGAATATCCGTCAAAACAATATGCGGCTTCTCCTGCGGAATGCGCTCCAGAGCCTCTTCCGCTGACGAAGCCGCAGGCAGCAGCTCCAACCCAAGCTCTTTCCAATCAATCACGGTACATAAACCGGTCCGAATAATAACTTCGTCATCCACGATCAAAATTCTCATACCGACGACTCCCCTCTCTCGCGCGGAATTAGGAATGTAATTCGAGTACCTGATCCCGGTGTACTTTCCAGAACAAGGCCTGCCCCTGCCCCATAATGCAACAGCAACCTGCGATGCACATTAATGAGCCCATAACTGGTCACAACCTTTTTCCTCTCTTCATCCGCTTCACTGCGAATCCCGAGCTTCTGATTGGCCAAAGCCAGTTGACCATGAATATCTCTCAGCTTCGCTTCATCCATCCCAATTCCCGTATCCTCCACCACAAATTTCATATCATGCTCACGCAGCTCGCCGTGCACATAAATGTGTCCTTTGGTTTTTTTCTTCTGAATGCCGTGAATCAGGCTATTTTCAATCAAGGGTTGCAGCAGCAGCTTCAACATCACTTTTTGCGTCATAGCGGGGTCGATAAAAAACTCAATCTCGAATTGCTCCGGGAACCGAATCGCCTGAATATAGGCGTAGTTCTGTGCATGAGAAACCTCTTGCTGAACAACACAGAATTCCTCCCCTTTATTTAAGCTAAAACGCAAGAAATCACTGAGCGCACCGACCATCTCAGCAATTTGTCGATCCTTGTTCATCAAGGCAATCCAGTGAATAGACGACAAGGTGTTATATAAAAAATGCGGATTAATCTGTGCTTGCAGCGCCATAATATCCGCCTCCTTCTTCATCGCTTCGTTGAGCTGAACTTGAATCTTCAGACGGCTAATTCGGTCGCTGAGCTTATTGTAGCTATGAACGAGCAACCCAACCTCATCTACGCTTTTCACTTCAAACGTAGGAATCGTCTCATCTGGATTCAGATCCTTTAAATATTTGGTCAACTTCATCAGCGGATTCGTTACCCAGCGCAAGAAATAAATAACTAGCGCCATCGCCAGTAAGAGCGCAATGATAATGGTTACGGCTGTTACCGTCAGAACGAAGCCATTTTGCTTTTGATAAATATTGGTCGGAATGAACCCTACTAATTTCCAACCCACGCGTGGAAGTCCATTATAGAGAACCGTATAAGGATGCATCCCTTGCAGCACATTCGACACGCCGCTTGTTTCTGTAAGTCCATGCAGATTGGGGAATACGTCGGACATATCCCTCATCAACCACTTCGGATCATTGCCAGCAATAATACGATTATTCGCATCTACCAGCACAACAAATCCACTTGATTCCCAGCCCGCTTCCGTCAAATAATGTTCAATCTCTGATTGATCTAAGGAAAAGGATAAAGTCCCCAATGTTTTGAACAGACTGAAATCCCGAATCGGTCTGACCAGTGAAATAACCTTGCGTAAACCGTCGGAGGTTTGAATGTCATAGAGCGGTGACCACCATTTGGGAGCCGATTTATTCGTTGTTTCGTACTGTTGCAAAAGTGGTGCCAAGCCTGAATTCGTTATCGTCGTCGTAAATAACGCAGGATTGCTGTTTTTCGGAATAATCGTAATGTTGGCAATATACTTTTTGGAATAGGATAAGTTCCATAAGGTCCCGACAAGCTGCGAATAAAGATTGATATCGCTTTCTTCCTTGCCTAAATAGGATTGGACATCCCGCTGACCGATCAGAAAGATCGACATGTTCTCGACGTCCTGAATAACAAAATCAAGCTTATCGGTCATCTGCTTCAGGGTATTCATCCCTGCTTGCTTCGCTTTATCCTCCGTCACCGAGGTTGCAATCCGATAGGAGACCGTTCCCATCGTAAGTAAAGGCAGTACAACAGCAAATAAAATAAGCAATGAGAGCTTGCGATTGAGTGATTTAGCAAACCACCGCTTCATAGGAGACCTCCATTCATCTAGCGATCCATCTTCTGGCAACACTTAGCATTCCACATACCTTGATCTTTTTACCATAGTATCACGAGCAACACTGGAAAATCATACTTTTTTTTAGTCTAACAAACTTTTTGTTTGACATTCGAAAAGTTTGTGTTACCATTTTGCTCAGAATAACCTACAAGCTGTTAGGGGGATAACCGGTATGGAATCCATTCAGGATGAATTCGTTTTTTTGACCGATTTGGTGACAGGCCTTGCCGCTCAATTCGGTGAGAATTGCGAGGTTGTGCTGCATGATTTGACGGGGTCATACGAAAGCTCCATCGTTGCCATTGCAAACGGTCACATCACAGGACGCAAAGTCGGGGATCCCGGCACGAATCTTGGTCTTGAGCTGTTGCGAGGCAATCATGTAAACGGCAACAAATTTAACTATTTGACCCAAACGAAGGACGGCCGCATTCTGCGCTCGAGCTCGATGTATATGAAGAATAAAGGGGGCAAAATCATCGGTTCCCTCTGCATTAACATGGACATCACGGATCTCATGGTCGCTGAGAAAACACTGAAAAACCTCATAAACCCCGCTGGTGAGCAATCCGAGGTGAGGGAATCGTTCGTCACGAGTGTTAGTGATCTGCTGGATGCACTCATTCAAGAAGCGCAGGAAGTCATCGACAAGCCTGTTGCCGTTATGACCAAAGAAGATAAGATGCGAATGATTCAACTTCTCGATGCCAAAGGTGCTTTCCTGATTAAAAAAGGCGGCGAGAAAATTTGCACCTATCTCAACATCTCCAAATACACCCTATACAGCCATCTGGAAGAGGGCAAAAGTAATGCCAAAGAGAGTGAGAGTGCATCCCTATGACGATCTCCTTAGAAACGCCTTGCTTGATCATTGATACGGACATCTTGGCACGAAATATTGCGATCATGGCTGACCAAGTCGAGCAACATCGCAGTGTGAAATTACGACCGCATGCCAAGACGCACAAGCTCCCATCGGTCGCTCAGCTTCAAATTGATGCTGGCGCCGTAGGCATTACCGTCGCCAAAGTCTCTGAAGCCGAAGTGATGGCGGCGCATGGGATTCGCAATATTTTCATCGCCTATCCCCTCGTGACGGTGAGCAAGATTGAACGAGCTATTCGCATCAGCGAGCAGATCGAGCTTATTGTTGGGGTCGACAGCTTGGCTGGTGCCCAGCTGATGGAGCAGACCGCGGCCAAACTGGGACATACGCTGCAGGTTCGGTTAGAGATTGACACCGGGCTGCGCAGAACCGGTGTGCCTTACGAGGCAGCCGCCGCGCTAGCAGCGGAGATTGCGGGCATGCCGCATTTGCGGTTGACCGGCATCTACACTTTCCGCGGCGCCTTGCTGGGCGGCAAGCCCACGCTCGATGTGGCGGCCGCCGGCCTAGAAGAAGGCCAGCTGATGGTACAGCTGGCTGAACGCCTTAGAGCCGCGGGCATCGCCATCGCGGATGTCAGCGTGGGCTCGACGCCGACGGCTTTGTATGCCGCGGCTGTCGAAGGGGTGACGGAGGTCCGTCCCGGCACCTACGTCTATCAAGACCGGATGCAGGCGCAGCTTGGCGTCTGCGAGCTTGAAGACTGCGCCGGCAGCGTGCTGGTCACCGTCGTGAGCCGGCCTTCGGCTGATCTGGCGATCGTCGACGGCGGCAGCAAAACCTTCGCAACCGATGTGCAGCCAGGCACGCATCCCTTGCAGCTGCGCGGTTTCGGCCATATTCATGGCTTGGAAGATGCGCTTCTCGTTCGGATGACCGAAGAGCATGGCATGGTCGAGCTTGGCCCTCTGGCACAAGCCGCTGACCTGAAAGTCGGCGACCAGCTGCGCATTATTCCGAATCATATTTGCAGTACGGTTAACCTGCACAATCATGTTGTGATGCAACGCGGTGACACATTTGAACGCGTGCCTGTGCTTGCACGAGGCATGCTGGAATAGCTGAAATTGCTGGAATACATTTGGGAGGTGCCCCATCATGTTGGATCTTATTTTGAAAAACGGACGCATTGTCGACGGAACTGGTAATCCTTGGTTTGCTGGCGATGTTGGCATCCAAGGCAACAAAATCGTCGCTGTTGGTCAGCTTCATGAGGATGCTTTGAAGGTCATCGATGTCAATAAGCAAGTCATCTCACCTGGCTTTATTGATGGCCATTGCCACTCCGATCTGATGATCTTCGATTATCCACATAGTGAAATCAAAATGCGTCAAGGCGTTACGGCCGAAGTCGTCGGCAACTGCGGGCTCGCTCCCGCTCCCTTCGTCCCTTCCCAAGCTGAGCTTCTCCAAAGCTATGTGCAGCCGGTGTTAGGTCAAACCAAATGGCAATGGCCATGGGAAACGGTTGCCGAATATATGGACGCCGTCGCGAACTCGCGTCCATCTGAGCATATGGCTACCTATGTGGCGCATGGCGCACTGCGTATCGCGGTGATGGGCTTCGCCAATCGGCCAGCAACCCAGCCAGAAATCGCACAGATGAAGGCTATGCTCGAAGATGGCCTGCGGGCCGGCGCAATTGGCTTCTCCATCGGGCTGCTCTATGCGCCAGGCAGCTACACGAGTAAAGAAGAAATTGCCGAGTTATGCTCCGTATTACCGAAGTATAACGGTCTTTTTTCCACACATATTCGTGGTGAAGGCAACAATTTGTTGCCTTCTGTGAAGGAAGTCATCTGGATTGCCGAGAAAGCTGGCGTTTCCCTGCACATCTCTCACCTCAAAGCAGCCGGCAAACGCAATTGGGGGCAAATTACCGATGCGCTGGAGCTCATTGAAGATGCACGCTCTCGTGGCATGGACGTCACTTGTGATGTGTATCCGTATAATGCTGGCTCGACTTCATTAACGACGATTCTTCCCCCTTGGGTTCTCGAAGGCGGCATCGAAAGTGCGCTTGAAGTGCTGCGTGATCCTTCGCTTCGTGCTCATATTCGCGAAGAATTGAGTCACGAACAGACGACGTGGGACAACTTGGTTTGTTCCACAGGCTGGCAAAGTGTGTTCCTTTCCGCCATGCACACGGAACGCAATCGCCACCTCGAAGGCAAGCACCTTGCCGAGATCAGCGAAATCCGCGGGCAGGAGCCAGCGGATTGTATGATGGATCTTCTTTTGGAAGAAGAAGGCCGAATCTCTATCGTCTACTTCCATATGTCTGACGAAGATGTGAAGCAAGTTGTTGCTTACGATAAATCGCTCATCGCATCCGATAGTCTCACTTGTGATACCGGGAAGCCGCATCCACGCTTATATGGGACGTTCCCTCGGGTATTTGCGAAGTATGTCCGCGAGAATCGTATTTTGACCCTGGAGCAGGCGGTGCGCAAAGTGACATCGTTCCCTGTTCAGCGCTTCAAGCTGGGCAAGCGGGGGCTGATTGTTCCTGGCTACATCGCCGATGTAGCGGTGTTCAATCCGGATACCATTCAGGATCATGCGACGTTCGAGAATCCGAGGCAGTATCCGGATGGTATCACGCATGTTGTCGTGAATGGCGCATTATCGTTGACCGGCGGTCAACACACGCATGCGCGAGAAGGCAGCTTCATTCGCGCACAGCATTGCTGCAAGCACTAATTTTCTTATATAACCTAAACCTAACTTTGACTTGGAGGTCATTCACATGTCCGTTATTGAACAACGTTTGCAAGAGCTTGGTATCACGCTTCCCCCTTCCCCAGAACCGCGTTTCACATATATTCCATGCAATCAAACAGGTAACTTAATCTACTTGTCCGG
This sequence comes from Paenibacillus sp. 2RAB27, assembly GCF_052115445.1. NCBI lineage: Bacteria > Bacillati > Bacillota > Bacilli > Caryophanales > Paenibacillaceae > Paenibacillus > Paenibacillus sp. 2RAB27. Next base: position 28,004 of record NZ_JBFRGR010000036.1, on the reverse strand, counting down.
CCAAGATTGTCGGATTAACGGTGAGCTCATGTATGAAGGAAAACTCGGCCGTGAAGTCACGATTGAGCAAGGCCAAGAGGCAGCTCGTCAGACGATTATCAACTGCTTAGCGGTTATGAAAGGCTATTTAGGCGATTTGGATCGTGTCGTCAAAATCGTCAAAATGCTCGGCTTCGTCAACAGCGAGTCCGGCTTTGGCGACCAGCCGTATGTGATCAACGGTGCATCCAACCTGCTTGTTGAGATCTTTGGTGAAAACGGCAAACATGCCCGTTCCGCGATCGGCACGAGCGATCTTCCTTTCCACACGCCTGTGGAAATTGAGTTGATTGTGGAGATTCGCGACTAGGAATCGAGCGGTTGACGAATAATCCCAATTAACTGGAAAACGTACAGCTATTCTGGAGGCAACTCCCCAAAATCTCAGTTTAAATGGAAAATAGGTAGTTAATTTATCCCTGTTTGCCCGAATTCGATAAATTCCTTATATTTAGCTGCAGGAAATCCAGTTATTTAGTATTTAAAGTCGATTATTAAAGATTTAACTACATGAAATCCAGTTATCCATTACCAGCACCCAAAATAAACGGCTACGCCGTCCTTCAAGGACGGAAGCGTTTATGGAGAAATATAGCCAAATTATGATGTGAAACTTATAAATTCTATATTTGAACGACAAAAAAGGAACCTCAGACTAACAAGTCCAAGGTTCCTTTCCCTTATAACCCCACAGCCGCGCCTCTTTCCAGCCGCAGAATCTGCTTCTCTCCCGTTTCAGCCAGCTCACGGAATTGGGTAATTGTTTCACGCATTTTCGGAAGCGCTTCTTGCTTATAGGTACTGATCGCCTGCAGGGCTTCAAAGCTGTCAGCGAATGCTTTTTTGAGCGAATCTGCTGAAATACTTGCCTCAATGGCGCCTTTTTGAATATCCACACCTTGCTGCTTCAACATTTGCCCCGTATGTTCAATGAACGTATTCGTTGTATTGTACAAAGCATTAAGTTGTTTCAGTACCACTCGCTGATTGGCTAGCGCACTTGCCGCCGTAACCGCGACGCGCAAAGCCGCTACCGTGACCGTACTTGCACGATCTACCCCACGGATAAGCTCCTTATTATTCCGAATAACAACCTCGAAGGTAATAAATCCTTGTTGATTGACCGCCATCATCGCTTGCATATCGAGCGTTCTCTGACGAAGTGGAAAAAGCACCTCTTCGGTTATGAACTGAATCTTCTCTGGTTCATCATTTCGGGCTTTAGCTAGCGCGATTTGAGCTTCAATCGTTTCATCCATATAGGAAACTAGCTGGATCTCTTTACGAAGTTTTTTGGTAAGATCACGCAGTGCATGCTGTTCGAGAAGAAGTGTCGTATTGTCATCCTTCAACCCTAATTTCCCTTTATTCAGCGTTTCGATAATTTCGGCAATGACCATGTCCGCTTTATCAAACTGATGGAAGTAGGAGCGCAGTGGGTTAAAAAACTTCCCCAGAAACCCGCGTTTGACGAAGTCGATCCCACTAGGATCGAGGTCCTTCATTTGGAGTTGCAGCTCCCCTAATCCTTTGGCAACGATTCCTCCCTCGTCACCGGCCCTCGAAAGCTGCCCTATCGTTACTTGGAGTAAAGCATTTTTCTGTGAGGATGCTCGCATCGTCTCAATACCGAAGTTTTCTACCGCTGCCAAAATATTTTTTCTCTTCTCCAATGAATCGAGATCGATCTCCATGATCGTCTGCACATTCTGTTCTGCTTGTGCTTTCAGCTTCACAACTTCCTCAGGAACAGGCTTCACTTGTTCCTCTACAACGGCTTTAAGCACCTCGTCGCCAGCAATTTCCATCGAAAATGACATCGTAGCTCCCCCTTTGAACGGTAAGTTAACCCTACATCTGGACGTTAAGCAAATTACTTATTTTATAAACAACATCATCCGTGTCCGCATTAATGCTCGCCGCTTCATTGATACTCGAGATACTCTGAAGCGCCTGAATATCCGCGTTATAACCAATCGTATAGATGGGAATCTGCAACGTCTCGATCAATCCTCGAATGTCCTTCAAGGAATGTCCTGCATTGGTTTCCCCATCACTCAATACGAAGATGATCGGTTTCACATTCGGATCCCCTGCCATATAGTCTTGCAGCATTTTCATGGCAACGGCAATGGCATCAAACGTCGCTGTTCCTCCCCCTGCTTGGAGCGTACCTACGGTACCGACAAACAGCGATTGCTGATTTGTATCGTACTTGGCAATGGGGAGATTGATCGTCACCCCGTTCGAATAGGACACAAGACCAATTCTATTTTCTTTACCCAGGTATTTTTGGCCTTTGAGCAGAGACTCTTTCAATCGACTAATGGGTTTACCGTCCATGCTGCCAGACACATCCGTCACAAAAACAGCTGCTAGAGGCTTGCTGCCATTCTTCTTTTCTTTCCAAACCTTTTGTGCAGTAGAAAGTGTATTTCCATCTATCGCAGGGAGCTCACTCTTGTAATTTTCTAGCCCATTAAACCCTTTCTCCTTGGCTGTTTGTTGATATTTCGCCTGTGTAACAAATTCAGCAAATCGCTTAAGCACATCAAGCTTCACGATCGGCAGATCACCAAGCGCATAGAGTGGGCTATCGTGTCTATATCCAAAAGGTGTAAACACATAGTCATTCGTAAGCTCCGGCGCATTCTGGAATGTCTGGTATTCCAGAACGAAGCCATCCAGCATCCCTGACTTCGCAGCATCTCGCATTTGAATCGTTGTCGATGCGATAAAGGGCACGTTCGTTTGGAATTTCTCAAATTCTTGAACGGCCTTCTCACTGATTGGGTTTTTATTATCCCAAGTACTTAAAGCTGTTACGAGAAAATTGAGGCCGGTTGAACTCGCGAAAGGATCCGTGTAACCCATAGCAAATTCATTATTAGAGATCGCTTGTGTTACTGTATTTACATTGATGGAGCCGTATTTGGCAACGAGGGCATCATATTTTTTCTTCGAAATCACAATGCCAGGGACATTGCCTACCAGACTTTTGGTGACTAGTTGTATTTTCGGACCGCCGGATTTGATCATCTCCCCCCATAACTCATTCGAAGGTGTGAAAGCATCTGGCACATACTTCCCTGACTTGATATAGTCCGTCGCCGTACCAGAAGCAATATTGCGAATTTTCACAGAGGCCGTCTTCCCGTTCACCACAATCTGTGCTTTATTAAATTCATTCGCTACATCCGTTAACCAACCATCCACACCACTGCCGGATTTCTCAGTCGAGGAGAATATTTCTACGAAATAATCGGTCGTATTATTCACCGTAATTGGAAATTTCGAGATCTCAGGCAAAGAGGAAGCGACATCGGCCGGATTAATATCAATCTGTCCTTTCACTGGCGTTCCGTTCACCACTGAAATCTTCTCGTACATCTTATTCAATTGCTTTGTGGCATTCTCCGCTGTCACTTGATTTGTGGATTTGCCTAAATTTTCCGTGAAGGAAACGCCCGCATAGACACCGATAAATACAATCATCACAATAAGAAGCGATATAAAAAAGAACTTCGTTTTATTCATGTTTTGAGCACCACCTCTACTGTTTGTAGAATTGTGTTTGCTTGATCAAAGCATCAATCTCTTGCATACCCGGCATTTGCCCGATATCACCAATCTCCAGGCTATCTAGTCGAGAAATTTCTAACAGCAACCTATCCAATTTGAGCAAAATTTCTTCATTTATATGTAAAGAGGATTTAACAAACGACATATGTGCTTTATACACGGTTCTTTTTTCTTGCAAAAGCTCGGGAGATAACTGGCTGGTATTCTGTTTAGAGATACTTTGAAACTCCTCTTCATCGAACACATGGAGACGGTTTATCATACTCCGTATATTGTGAAAAAATAACTTCTCCACCTCTTGCGTCGTAGAAGCAAATTTCTGGAAGCTAAGTCCGCTCGGTTCAAACCTTTGGATGAGGACACTTCGTATGGTCTCTTGTTTTTTACGCATTCGCTCCAATTGGTGCAAGCCAAGCGCAATTTCTTGTGCAAGGGATTTGGCACCTTTACATTGTTTCAAAGCTCCCTCTAAATCTTCTGGGCTCTTCATCTGTTTGACGGGAAGTCGAACGTTCGGCTTCATGACTACGTTGTAGATGCCAAATAGCAATACTAGGGTGCTTGCGAGCAGAATGGATACGGCGAATGCCGTTTGCAACGCGCTGTGTCCGATTCCAATGCCTAGAAATCCTGGTGATAGCATGACAATATCAAACAAGGCGACCCCACTCGTTATCACAAATAACTTCATTATTTTGCTTGCGGCTTCCATCAAAGGGAATAACTCCTCTCTTCGCAATCTCAACTCCCCGAATTCACAAGAAAACATATGTAAGTTTGTTATCGTACGAAAAATGCTGATATTGGATTATATGCAGGACATTTAGGACATATCTGCTTTCTGTTGTTCAATCACTGTATTTCCTCTCCATACCAAAGTTGCGGAACGTAAATCGCTTTTGTAGCACTATAGTGCTCGTTAGAGCGCTCCCCTTACTACTTGCCAAAAATAAACGATGTTCTCCCATAAGTCCTCCACGAAGAGGGAACGAGGATGCTCTATTGGCGGAAAAGTAGGTGAAATCATCATCCAAAGGGAACTACAGTTTCTTATTTCTTTGAAAAACACTATATCTCACGAAATTTGACACAATAGTGACTTTACGTTCCCCTTGGGTCTTGTTTTATCAGATATCAGCCAAATAAGGTATCTACGTTCCCTTTCAAATCCTTGTAAAGGCTAGTGAATGCAAAAACCCCAGAATGGCAGGCGTATGAACTACGCTTGTCATTCTGGGGTGATCTTCATTGCCATTAAACTACTCCTATAACACCACAAATGTAAAAATATAGATAAACTTTCACCTCAAACCCGAAACCGCCCAATCAACCCCTGCAGCTCCGCAGCCATGCTGCTCAGCACCGTCGCGGAGGAGACAATCTCCTCCATGCTCGCGTACTGCCCCTCGATGTTCGCGGAGACGTTCTTCGCGCCCGCGGCGGTCTGCCCCGCCACCTCGTCGATGGCGCGAATAACGCGGGCAGCGACGAGCGTCTTCTCGGAGATAGCCTCCGAGCAGCCTGCTACTTCCTCGATCTGACGAGCGACCTCGTCCATCGCCGAACGAATGCGCCCAAACGTCGCTCCCGCTTCGCCGACGACCTCAAGCCCCGTCTCCACCTCACGGCTGCCCGCCTCGGTGGAGCGCATTACGTCCCTCGTCTCCTCCTGAATACTCGTGACGAGAGCAGCCACTTCCTCCGCCGCTGCGCCGGTCTGCATGGACAGCTTGCGGACTTCCTCCGCAACCACAGCAAACCCCTTGCCCGCGGCGCCTGCCCGTGCCGCTTCAATCGAAGCATTGAGCGCCAGCATATTCGTCTGCCGCGCAATACCCGCGATCATCGCGTTCGCATTGACGATTTTCTCGGAACGGGCGCTTAAACGATCCACCGAAACGGCCAACTCACCCATCTTCAGATGGATAGCCTTCATTTGCAGCATCGCAGTCTCAATCGCCGCAGTACCTTCCCCCGCCTCCTGCTGCGCAAACACAGATTGCTTATTCGCTGTTTGCGTCACACTAGCAATCTGCGTAACCGCCGCTGACATTTCCTCCATGATCGCAACACCTTGATGCACACTGCCTACCTGTGCATTCGTGCCCTGCGAAATGAGTTGTATCGTTCCCGTGATCCGCTCCGATAACTCACTAACCTGATTGGAATTCGCACTAAGCTCTTCCGAAGCCGCAGCAACCTGTTCGCTACTACTGCCCACTTGGCGAATCAAGCCCTGTAGATTGCCTTTCATCTGATTGAAAGCTGTCGCCAAATCCTGCAGCTCGTCGCGGCTTTTCACCCCAATATCGCCCACAGATAAATCGCAATTCGCGATTCGCTCTGCCGCTCTCACCATGGAGCGCACTGGTACCACAATTGAACGCGAGACCAAGAAACCTATAACTAGTGCGAATACTAAAGCCGCTCCACTCACCCAAATCAATGTCTTGATCGTCGCAGAGACGGTCTGATGATTTTGAATAGAAGCATCTGCCTGAATAACGGCTTCCAGTTCTTCGATTTTAGCCGCTGCTTGCGTCAATGTTTCCGTTGTTGGAATCGCCCACTGCATAGCTTCCGCTTTTGCCAAGGAGGCGTCACCCTTTTCACCGTACGCAACCACCTTTTGAACCAACCTAGCGAAAGTTTGATTCGCCTCCAGCATGGACCCAACTGCGGATTGTTCCTCCTCGTTCCCGTCCGTATCTTGCATTTTCGTAATGATCGAGGAAAGCTTCCCATTCATATCTGTTAAAAGCTTTTCCCTGTCCTTCGTGGGATCCAGCACATAACCAAACAATAAACTCGTTTGCATCTGTGTTTTTTCTTTTATTTCTGCAACGTCCTGGAGTAATCTCACATTCGTATCGAGCAGCTCCGTATAGGAGTTGTCCACTTTTTTGATATACATGTAAGATAATCCGCTCGTGATCCMTACCAGCAAGGAAACGAGAACAAAAGCCCCCACTAGTTTCGTTTGTAATGAAATAAATAAAAGGCGTTTTTTCCAATCCTGCCTGTTGTGATTATTACTCATTTTTTATCCCTCCGACAATTCGTAAACGCTTACATATAACTGGATTATAAAAGACTGCCGAGAATATCGACAGCCTCCATTACTTACTTCGAATTCATATATTTGCGCATATCAAACGCTACTGCAGCAACGATGATCACACCTTTGATAATTAACTGCCAGTATGGGCTAATACCGATAAACGTCAAACCGTAGTTGATAACGCTGAAAATCAATACCCCTGCAAGCACGCCTGGTACCGTACCGATACCACCTGAAGTTGATACACCGCCGACAACGCAAGCCGCGATCGCATCAAGCTCGTACATGTTGCCATAGTTATTCGTTGCGCCACCCGTCCTTGCTGCTTCCAATACCCCTGCAAGTCCGTATAGCGCACCCGCAATCGCATAAATATAGATCAAGTAGCGATTTACGTTAATCCCAGAAACGACAGCGGCGTGAATGTTGCCACCAATTGCGTACATGTATTTTCCAAGCTTTGTTTTATTAAATACGATCCAAACAATGACCGAGACGATAATCGCGAAAATAACGATATAAGGAATCGAGTAAGTTGAGCTTGATCCAATGGCTCCCGTTCCGAGGCTGCTGAAGTCCCCTCTCAAACCACCGATTGGTTGTGATTGGTTTGGCTTCATATCGAAATACAAGGAGTTCGCACCATAAACAGCTACCATCGTTCCTAATGTTGCAATGAATGGGGGGACTCGGAACTTCGCAACGACTATCCCATTAATTAAACCCACGATTAAACCAGCTACAACAGCAATTAAAATCGGAATAATCATTGGCAATTGCGGTAAGTCTGGGAAAAATCTTCTACCATACTCCTCTGTTTGGAGCATTGAAGCGGAGATAACCGCTGATAAACCAACGATTCGCCCTGCGGATAAATCCGTTCCGCCTGTAATAAGAATGAACGCTGCACCCAATGCGATAATGACGCGAGTGGAAGATTGCAATAAGATATCACGTAGAATACTTACGGACAAAAAGCGTGGATCATAAATCGCGATCCCAATAACTAGAACAACTAGTACGATGTAGATAGCGTATTTGGTAATGAACCCGCTAAGGTCTCTGGATTTCAATGTTTCTGTTTTGGTAGTCATGGTTCTAGGCCCCCTCCATTATGCCATATGCTGTGCAGCAAGGCGCATAATCTCTTCTTCTGTTGCTTTATTTCCTTCTACAATACCCGTAAGACGTCCCTCACACATAACCATAATTCGGTCTGACATCCCAAGAAGCTCGGGCATTTCAGAAGAGATCATGATAATACTTTTCCCCTGCTTCGCAAGGTCAGCAATGATGGAGTAAATCTCGAATTTCGCTCCTACGTCAATTCCCCGAGTTGGTTCATCGAGAAGAAGTACTTCAGGTTCTGTTAACAGCCATCTGGCCAGCAAAACCTTTTGTTGATTACCACCGGACAAGTTCTTAATCAGCGCATGCATATTCGGCGTTTTTACACGTAGCATTTCGATACTTTGTTTCACTTCTTCTTTACGTTTCGCTTCCTGAATGAAGCCAAATGGATTCATGTATCGTCCCAAATTGGCAATGACCGTGTTTTCCAAAACTGATAACACAGGGAAAATACCTGTTACGCGGCGCTCTTCCGTCAGCAAAGCAATCTTCTGCTTGATCGCATCCATCGGCGATTTCAGCTTCACAGGCTTCCCATGAATAGAGATTCTTCCTGAAGCGATACCTCTCATCCCGAACAGGGATTCAATCAACTCCGTCCGTTGTGCCCCTACAAGGCCGCCGACACCGAGAATCTCACCCTTTTTCAGCTCAAAAGACACATTCTTGAACGATTTAGGAACCACCGAAGTCAGGTCCTCTACCTTCATCAATACGCCTTCTGGCACATTACTGCGCTCAGGGAAACGCTCTTTCAAATCACGTCCAACCATCTTGGAGATGATCATATCTGTAGTAAGTTCGGAAGATGCCCATGTACCAATTTTGGTACCATCACGCATAATCGTTACTTCGTCCGAAATTTCCAGAATCTCTTCCATTTTATGTGAAATATAGATGATCGAAACACCGCGGCTCTTCAGATCGCGAATGATCCGAAACAACTGCTCAACTTCGTTACCCGTAAGGGAGGAAGTCGGCTCATCCATAACAATGACTTTCGAATTAAAAGAAACAGCCTTGGCAATTTCAATGGATTGCACCTTGGATACCGATAAGGTACCTACCAGTGTATCCGGCTTAATGTCCATTTGGAGTTGTTTAAACAAACTCTCTGTATCTGTACGCATTTTTTTGTGGTCCACTAATTTCAAAGGTCCGATACCTTTTAGCGGGAATCTTCCTAACCAAATGTTCTCCATCACATTGCGATGTGGAACGGGGTGTAGCTCTTGATGAATCATGGAAATACCATTCGCTAATGCATCTTTGGAGTTCGTAATTGAAGCGACTTCTCCATTCAGCTTAATTTCTCCACCATCGGGCTTATAAATGCCGAATAAGCATTTCATGAGCGTCGATTTACCCGCACCGTTCTCTCCCATTAGCGCATGTACGCTTCCTGGACGAACTTTGAGGGTGACATTATCCAGCGCTTTGACGCCGGGGAACTCTTTGGAGATTTGATTCATTTCCAATAAATAGTCATGTACAGTCATGGTAACTCCCCCTACAGCTCACGATAATCCCCACAAAGTGAAGCCTTTATTCGAAGCTTATTTCTCTTTATCTTTGCACGGGTTTTGAAAAAAGGAAGGCAAAAGCGCGACTATTGCTCAGTGATCGCCTCTCTTGCCCACTCTCACAATTACTTCGCTTCGTTCATGTTCGCTTTTGTGATTTTTTTGTAGGAAATCCAAACATATTTACCGTCAGTGATATCATAGCCAGTTGTTTCTTTGCTTGGCACTAAACCATTAGCAAGAGCTGTTGCTACGCTTGTTGTTGCAGCACCTTGGTTTTTCGCATCGTTTAGAACTGTACCTAGAAGCGTTCCATCGCTAAGCGCTTGTAGAGCTGGAGCTGTTGCATCTACACCAACTACTGGAAGGAATTTGTTGTCTTTGAAATAGCCTTTTGCTTTCAAAGCTTCGATTGCACCAAGCGCCATATCATCGTTGTTCGCAAGAACAGCTTCGATTTTGCTTTCGCTGGAAGCTAGGAATGCTGCCATTTTCTCTTGACCTTTAACGCGATCCCACATCGCTGTATCTTCTGCAACTTTTTCTACACCCATGCCGGAATCCGTGATCGCTTGGATAGAGAATTTCGTACGAAGCTCAGCATCTTGGTGTCCTGGTTCKCCTTTAAGCATGACGTATTGGATTTTACCGTCTTTGTTCTTGTCAGCTTCTGGGTGAGCTTTGAAGTAGTCAACCAATAGTTGGCCTTCCATTGTTCCGGATTGCTCAGCTTTAGCGCCTACGTAGTAAACTTTATCCCATTTCTTCATGTCCGTATCCAGTGGCTCACGGTTCAAGAAGACAACTGGAATGTTCGCTGTTTTTGCTTTATCGATGATAACGCCAGCTGCTGTACGGTCAACTGCGTTGATCGCAAGTGCATTTACTTTTTTCGTGATGAAAAGGTCAACTTTATCGTTTTGTGTTGGTTGGGAGTTTTGGCTGTCTACGATATCAACAGTTGCTTTATCTTTCGCCGAGTCGGAGATCGCTGCACGAACACCAGACATGAACGTATCGTCAAATTTATAGATCGCTACACCGATTGTTGGTTTTTTACCAGCTGCTGGAGCTGTCGTTGCTGCTGCACCTGTGGAAGCTGCTGGGGCTGTGCTTGCTGCTGGTGTTTCTGTTTTATTTCCACAACCTGCAACGGTTGCAACCAAAGCGCCTGCTACGGCAAGTGTAAGTAATTTTTTCAAGATAAGACCCTCCCTAAAAGGTATATTGTTTGTTTACATTCCTTACTATACTGGTTCAAAGAGCATAAACAAATGCAATATCCTCATGTCTTCTATCGAAATTCTCATCACTTTTCTCATCACTTAATAAAGGGGAATAGCAATTTTTGATTGTCTGACCAGAACATATTACTCAAATCAATTGCCTTAATCCCCGTTTCCACACGCTTTGGCACCGTTTTTCCTTCAACGGCATCTACCGCACTTTTTACGCCTAAGTAACCGATGCTAAACGGATTTTGAATAATCGTTGCTTGAATGACCCCCTCCTGGAGCAGCTCTAGCTCCTCAGAGGTACTATCAAACGTAATGATTTTCACCTTTTCATTCAAATTCCGACTTTGCACCGCACTGGCAACACCAATGGAGGAGATTTCATTCAGCGCAACAATCCCATCCAGCTCTGGATGTTTGTCGATGACTTCATGCGTGAGTTTGGCGGAAAGCTCCCGATCCGTTAAACTATACACCTTGTCGATCACCTGAACTTCGGGAAACTTCGATATTTCGTCTAAAAGCCCTTTCTCCCTTAGCTCCGTGTTCCGCTCCCCTTTTCTAAAGCTCATAATAGCAATTTGCCCACTCGTTCCGATCAGCTTAATCAGTTGTCGCCCTGCTAATTGACCTGCCGCATAATTATCCGCGCCAATAAAACTGCGTACATTTTTCGTTTCTACCTCAGAATCAATCGTAATGACAGGAATATGCGCTTTACCCGCTTCATCCACGATAGGAGAAAGCTCCTTATAGTCATTAGCTGCTAAGACAATCGCATCCGGAAGGCTTGCAATAGACTGCTCCATCAAAGCAATCTGCCCCTTTACATCAGCCTCATCACCTGGTGCTCGAAAGTCCAACGTCACATCAAACTCCTTCGCCGCGACCTCTGCGCCCAATTTTACCGTTTTCCAATAGTCGCCTTCTTGACTGCGGAGAATGACCTCCAGGTGCTTCTTCTGCTCAGTAGGCAAGGGTTCCACACTTTCGGTGCAGGAGGAAATCGAGAGAAGTGCGACGAGAACTGCGATCAGCAGTGGTTTCCATCTCATCCTTCGCTCCCCCCTTCTTCATCTAGTATGGCTGGAATCGTAATTCGAACGATCGTTCCTTCCTCCAGTTCACTACTTACGTGGACCCCATAGTCCATGCCAAAATAAAGCTGAATCCGCTCATGCACATTTCGCAGTCCGACACCTGAGCCCTTTTCACTTTTCACCTGACCGGTCATAATACTCTTCAGTGTTTCCTCTGACATTCCGACACCATTATCTCGAATCTCGAAGAGAATCTTCCCTTTATCCATCGTGACAATGAGCTCAATCAACCMTTCATCCACCATATACTCGATCCCGTGATAAAGCGCATTTTCCACAAAAGGTTGCAGAATCAACTTGAGCGTTTTGTAGGGAAGCACCTCTTCCGAGACGTGGATCTCATACTCAAACTTATCCTTATAACGCATCTTCTGGATAATCAAATAGTTGCGAATATGCTCGATCTCTTCCCCGATCGTAATAATATTTTTGCCTTTGCTGAGCGATATCCGGAAAAACTTCGACAGCGATGTGATCGTCGTCACAACCTCTTCCGTCCTCCCATTGCCAACCATTCGAACGACCGAATTGAGTGTATTGTATAAAAAATGCGGATTAATCTGCGATTGGAGAACCTCTAACTCGTTCTTCCGCTTAATCTCCTGCTCCTCGATACTCTGATTCATCAGCTCGCGAACCCTCGAAACCATCAAATTGAAGCGTCGGGAAAGCTGCTCAACCTCATCAGCTCCACGCACATGAATATACGTGTCGAAATGCCCCTTCTCCACCATTTCCATCGACTTCTTCAGTCGTTTAATTGGCTGGGAAATACGTGCAGACATGAACGAGGAAATCAACAAAATGAAGAACAGTACGATCACTAACAGCCAAATCATGAACGTCGAAATTTCCTTGCGGGTCGTCACAATTTCATCGAGATAGGAGACCCCGATAATTTTCCATCCGATGTTATTGACCGTCCGCACAACATTTAACCGCGACTCCCCTTCGCTCTCATCCATGTATCGGCCATATGAAAATTTGAGTGCTTGCTCCACATTCTCATATTTGAGACCAATATAAATAAGCTGCTGTTGTGGATGATACACAATGCTGCCTGCCGAATCGTCAATGATATAGACATAGCCCTTCTTACCGAGAGAAACCGTACGAAACACATCGTCCAATGTCTTGAAATTAATGTCCACCAAAATAACCGCATCCACCATCTTCCCATTCTGCTCGATCGAGACCCCTTTGCTCATGGAAACCACCCACTTGTAGGGATCTTTGAATAGGTTCTGGATATGCGGTAAAGAGAACGTGAGATGGTTTGGGTTATCGAGGGCAGACTTAAACCACGACTGCTCGAGCAGCCGTGTATTTTTGCGCATCTCGGTCTTTGGCACACCCGTGACCAACCCGCCATCCGCGGTAAATAGATGAATAGACACAATATCCTCACGCGTACTCGCGATCGTGTCTAGCTGTTCGAGCAGCTTGTCCGATGGGATGCCGCGGCTTTTGGCAATTTTGGCATCTACAACTTCGAACGTATCTGACATCCCTTTGATGTACTGCTCTAGGTTGAACTGTACTTGCTCAATCACCTGGGCCGTACTCAGAAATGCGCTCTCCTCTGCTGTTTTAGCAAATTTATTATAGAGCACCAACGAGACAACGAGCATGACGGTTACGGTAATAAGAATGAATGACATCGTTATGGTAAACTGAATACTTTTTACCCGCATCGTATCGAGCATTACGTTATATAAAGCCTTCAGTTGCGTACTCACTCTGCGTTTCAAAGCAGCTCTCCCCCTTCTAGTCCCTACAGCCCCTTGGCGCTGTTATTGCGATACTCCTTTGGGGAAACGCCCACATTTTTACGAAAGGAAAAGCTGAAATAATTAGCATCCGAATAGCCCACCTTCTCAGCGATTGTAAGTAGCTTCATATCCGTAGAACGTAACAGCTCTTTCGCTGCTTCCATCCGAATGTGGTTCAAATAGTTAACGAAGGTCATTTTAGTTTCTTTTTTGAAAATGGAGCTGAAATAACCGGCACTGATATGCAGATGTCCGCACACCTTATTGATCGTGATATCGCCCTCATGATAATGACTCTTCGTATAATCTTTCGCTAGATCCACGAGGTTTTTATACGTATATTGACGATCTGTTGCAATATGACTCATCATGCTCGCACACAGCTCGGCCAACCAATGCTTCGCTTCCTCCAAGGAAGTGAACTTATTAATCTCGGTAAAAGGAATGAAACTCTCGCCAAATACCTCGTCAACATTCAGGTTCGAGTCCTTGGCTGCTTTGAGAATACAAGTAAGAATTTCAAGTAAATAGATCTGATAATCCTTCACCGACACACCGGCCTCGATGCCCTGAAACAGCTCATCAATCGTCTCCCGGATCTCTTGCATCGTGCCTACCTTAATACAGCGGGTCAATGCATGTTCCTTCACATCGTCAAATCGAACCTTATCTACGCTTCGCTTCTCTACGTCATCAATATAAATCATGCGATTGCTGCCCAGAATAAGCCTGTAGTCGAGGGAAAGAACAGCATCTTCATAAGAATAGCTAAGTTTGGTAACATCGCTTATCACACTGCCCACCCCAACAGTAAGGGTGAACTTCAAATATTTTTCCACACTCTGCCGAATTTCTTCCAGCACTCTCATCGTTTCCTGCAGCGCCGCTTCCTTGTCCTTATTCTCTCTCGCCGCTAACAAGACAACCTGATCATCATGCATGAAAACGAGTCCGAGGCCACGCTTGTTAGCGATTTCTTCGGTAATATTTAAGAGGGCGAAATATTTTAACGCCTGATCCTCCGAGTATTTCAACGATATCGACTTCGACAGTTCCTCCCGATTCTCCACATCTTCTTCCGAAATAAAGACCCCATCGATGCTCAAAACAGCCACCACATAGCTATTGCCACTAAGCTCAATTCCATAGTTCGCTGCCTTCTCAAATACCTCGTCCCGCGGAAGCTTCCGATTCATTAATGTCGCTAAGAAATTCTCCTTCAGCACCGGCATACTCTTGCGGTAATGCTCCTTAAGCAGCTGCACATCCTCACGATGCGCAACCTCTTCTTGGATGTGTCCTTTTACCTTCAAAAGGGCATTCACCAGCTCCTGTGCGGAAAATGGTTTCAGCACATATTCATCAATATGCAGCTTAATCGCCCGTTGGGCATACTCAAATTCATCATGCCCTGTCAGGATGATGAGCTTAATCGTGGGAAAGCGCTCTCTAATTGCTTCAGCAAGCTGCAAGCCATTCATAAAAGGCATCTGAATATCCGTCACAACCACATCCGGCTGTAGACGCTCAACCATTTCCAGCGCTTCTTTCCCGTTCTCCGCCTTGTCGACAACTTCAAAGCCAATGGCTTCCCAATTTATTTCACGGACGACACCTTCGCGTACATCCTCTTCGTCATCCACTAACAGCAGCTTGTACATGCCTGACCTCCCAGGACTCCCCAATTTGGCAACAACGCTCATTGTATTTCTAATATCACCACCATTGTACTCACTGCCCATCGAATATACAAATAGAATCGATGCTTGTCTAAGGAAACATTGGTAAAAATCCCCTGCGAGGTGTTAAAATAAGCGTGGAGCATATGTAAATCTTGACACCCTATAAACAGGTATTCAGACACCGTAAGGGAACTGGCATGCAATCCCAACCACTCCGACAACGAAAGGGAACCTGCATGCCACACCACCACTCCGACACCGTAAGGGAACCTGCATACCACATCCCACCACTCCGACAATGAAAGGGAACCTGCATGCCACATCCCACCACTCGGACACCGTAAGGGAACCTCAGTGCGCTATTTTCATAAAATAGCTCATTTTTGCACCTGAAGGGAACGAGGTTCCGCTATTTTGTCGAAAATGGAGGTTTTCCACCGCTTTTCCGTGAAATAGCGGATCTACGTTCCCCTTCGGGTCTAAAGAACAGCGCAATTAGTGAAATAGCGGAACGTCGTTCCTCATTAACTAACTTTGTCGACACTACCTTATCTTATTAACACCTTAACTCTTCTGCTTTCTCATTTCATTCGTATCATTCATTATTTAGGAGGTTAATCATTTGAATATCGCACCTGTTGAGYGCATCGCTTCCCGCATCAAAGAAAACGTTGGTCACGTTATTATAGGCAAAAACGATACCATCGAGCTTCTCGTCATCGCACTGATCGCATCCGGTCACGTGCTGCTCGAAGATGTCCCCGGCACAGGTAAAACCCAGCTTGCGAAGGCACTGGCTCGCTCCCTTGACGGCTCCATGAAGCGCATCCAGTTCACGCCCGACTTGCTGCCGTCCGATGTAAGCGGCATCAATTTCTTCAACCAGAAGCTGGGCGAATTCGAATTCCGCCCAGGCCCGCTCTTCGCGCACATCGTGCTCGCCGATGAGATTAACCGCGCGACGCCGCGCACACAGTCCAGCTTGCTGGAGAGCATGGAGGAGCGCCAGGTCAGCATCGACGGGGAAACGCGCAAGCTCGAAGCGCCGTTCCTCGTCATTGCCACGCAGAACCCTGTCGAGAATCAGGGGACCTTTCCCTTGCCGGAAGCGCAGCTCGACCGCTTCCTGATGAAGCTGTCCCTCGGCTATCCGACGGCAGCCGAGCAGGTCTTGATCTTGCAGCGCTACCAGCAGCAAGATCCGCTGGATCAGCTGCTGCCGGTCGTGAGCCGCGCGGAGCTGCTCGAAGCGCAGCTGCTGTTCACGCAGGTGCGCGTCAGCGACGAGCTGCTGCACTACATCGTGCAGCTCGCGGAAGCGACGCGCACGCATGCGGACTCCGCGCTCGGCGTCAGCCCGCGCGGCGTGCGCGCCTTGATGAAGGCGGCGCAGGTGTACGCGGCGCTGCGCGGCCGCGATTACGTGCTGCCGGACGACGTCAAGACGCTGGTCGCGCCCGTCTGGGCGCATCGCGTACTGCTGCGCACGCGCTCGCGCCAACAGGATCAGCAGGTGCATGCGCTGCTGACGAACATACTTGCCGCTACCCCCGTTCCTACGGAAGTGAAGATGGGGTAACGGACGGATGAGCATAAGCTGGATTGTCATTATCGCTGCCGCTCTCTTCTTTCTCCAGTTTCAGTTCTTCGCCCGCTGGGGGTTTCGCGGGCTTCGCATTGAACGAACCTTTAATACGACACATTGCCATGTCGGCGATGATATTCTCATGATTGAAACCATCGTGAATCGTAAGCTTGCGCCGATTCCCTGGCTGCGCTTGGAGTCAACGATTCATGCGGGACTTCACTTCACGCAAATGAACAATCTGGAAGTGAGCAGCGGCTCCCTTTTTCAAAATCATCGCAGCTTATTCAGCCTCATGCCCTATACCCGCATCGTGCGGCGCCATGGTGTGCATGCAGCGAAACGCGGCTGGTACAAGCTGGAAACCATCGCTGCAACGATGGGTGATTTCGTCGGCTTGCAGGCTGCTTCTACCACGCACCGTATACACGTAGAGCTTCTGGTATATCCGCGTCTGGTGAATCGCGATGACATTCCACTCTTGTCTAGTCGGTGGCAAGGCGATGTGACGGTCCAACGCTGGATTATGCCTGATCCTTTTCTCGTTTCCGGTGCAAGGGAGTACCGCTATGGCGATACGATGAATAGCATTCATTGGAAAGCAACGGCGCGCAGCCAGCGGCTTCAGGTGTACAACCGAGAATTCACGGCTGATCCCCGATTACTTATCGTCGTTAACAGTCAAGTCACCGAAACGATGTGGGATGCGGTAACCGACCCTGAACTGGTCGAAAAAGCCCTCTCCTACGCAGCAACATTAGCCGAACATGCCATTAGCCGAGGTGTTCCTGTCGGTTTTGGCTATAATGGTTGGCTGTTAAATGAACCAGGTGCTCCCGTGTACTGTGCGCCTGAAGGCGGCTGGGGGCAGTTGGAACATCTTTTTCAAACGATGGCGAAGCTTGCGATCTCTTGTGCCCGCTCCTGTGAAGATTTTCTCGATTATGGCATCGAGGTGGAAGGTGAAGCGCTGGATATCATCCTGCTGACCGCCTTCGTTTCTGAGGGGATGGCACGCAGCATCGAACGACTTGAAGCATCCGGACATTCCGTCTTCCTTGTCCCCTTGCAACATAATCTTCTTGACCTCAGTGATAAGGAGGCGGCTCCATCCGATGCTCAAGCCCTTGCTTAATCCAACGAATTCTCCACCTTCTCGTTTATCCTACTTTCTACGGGGATGCGGTCTTGCACTTTTATTCGGCTTCGTCGAACTGGTAATCTTTGCTCCACTAGTTACGTTATCTCAAGTTTATGTGTTCGATAGTGTACTTGCGCTAACTTGCATCCAGCTCCTGCTTTGCTTCGTGATCGGTGCTTATGTTGGGCAATTGAATTGGCTCTCTCGCAAAGGCTACGAGTTACTTGTCTGTGTGGCTGCAGGTTACGGATTATCTTATGTTTTCCAAATGGAACCCTTGCACGTTGCTTTATCTGCAGCAATTGGTGCACTCATCGTCTATCGGGGGATTCGGTATACCAAAGATGGGGGGCTCTCCCTTTATCCACCTGGTGTCTTCGTAATCTCTGGTGTGATGTACTTCATTGGTGTACCGATTATGACTCGAGTGGCGCTTATGCATCCATACAAAATAGCCTTAAACGGGCTCGGATTCGCTACGCTGATCCTCTTCTTCTTTATTACGAATCGCTCGCAGCTTCTTGTCGCTACCTTAGCAGGGAATGATCGCGCTGCCGCCTCGTCGTTGTCTCAAACCGTGAAACGTTCCAGCCGCATTTGGTTAATCGGCTTTATTGCGGTTATCGCTGCCGTCGGTTACTTTCAGCAAGTCAAGCAAGCCCTTATGCGCCTTCTACATGGCACCCTAGCTTGGCTGCTGGGATTGATGTCATCCGAAGAACTACCTGCTGTTCCCGAAGCCAGCCCTTCAGCGCCGCCTCCGATGGAACTTCCGCCAGCTGCACCGCATGAACCAGGTTGGTTTGGAATTCTCATGCAATATCTAGCGCAAATTGTAGGCTATGTGTTAGTCATTGCACTTATCCTCGTCTGCCTCTATCTGATCTTGATGAAGGTTGCACCAGCGCTTCTCGCCTTCATTCGGCGCTTTTGGAAGCGATCGCTGCGGCGTGAGCAAGGTGATACAACTGACGGTTATACCGATGAGAAAGAAGCCCTTCTCGATTGGAGAAAGCTTCCTAACCTATGGTGGCGTAAAGCAAGTTCGAAACTGTGGTCAACATCCAATCGCGAGCCGTCTTGGTCACAGCTACCGAACAATCAGGAGCGTATCCGCTATCTGTACCGCGTGTTGATTGGGCAGGCGAGCAGGAGCGGTTATACCTTCAAGCGCGCGTTAACCCCCAACGAAACAGGCTGGGAGCTCACGCATCAAACACAGCTTGCAGAAGCTTCGGTTCATGCGCTTACCACAGCTTATAATCGTGTGCGATACGGACGAGAAACAGTCACAGACGAGGAGCTAGCTCGGGTACTCCAAACGCTGGATCCGAGCGTTCGGAGTCAGTTGAAATGAGACAAGCCCACCCTATTTTATACCCTTTTATTTCCAATTGGTGCAAAGAACAATCTACTTTCTAAGCATGCGAACGAGCATTTTGAAAATAACCGTCACATATTTTCAAAACTTCGCATATACATAATTGTTTGAATACATTCGATTGAGGTGGTTTTGAGATGTTAGCATTAAAAACCGGATCAGAAAAAGAAGAAGTGCTTCACACGCTTTATGAAATGGGCTTGGATCAAATCGCCAGATGGATCCTCGTGTTACCCGAAGACAGGTGGGAAAGCATGTTTCTCTCGACATGGCCAACACTTGCCAAAAAATGCGGCTTTCACAGATAGCTGCTTTTACATACAGAGAGGTGGATATGAGTTAAGGAGTCAATTGAAAACGCTCTGTACCATCACGGTACAGAGCGTTTATTTGTGTTTTATTCTCTCTCTATAACTCGCTCAACCTTCTTCTGACAGGTTTTACATATGCCATCTAGTACGATACCTATTTTCTCCAGATTCACTGAATAGTCGATGATCGTCGTTTCTCCCATACATTTTGCACAATAAACATTCGATAATAGACGCGTGCGAAATGTTTCCGGAATCGCAAGCCATTCTTTCATAGCCGCAAATGATTGAATATTATTCTTCTTACTCACGGGACGACCACCTTTTCAGTTTAGGGATATTTCTCGTAAATAGCCCCGTTAGAAATCTCGGAAAGCCAAACTCCACTAATTTCCCTTTAACCAGATTTCTCATCTCTTCAACCGTTAGATCAGGCATCGTAAACGCCCCATCCTGATAGCAATGACTGCAGTACATCTTGCTCTTACTACCCGATTTCTCCGTACCGCCGCCTTGCTCATCACGAGCGAGAGGCATTCCACAGCTCTGGCAGTTTTTATAAGCAACATCCATTTCATTAATCCCCTTTAAGCTTTTTCTTTCATCATACCAATATACCTTCCAAAAGTAACGAAAAGCTTCGGATTGGCAAGAAGTGCTTATGTATCCCATGTTCAAGCGCTTTCAATAAAGGATTGTTACTAGGTGAAAGAGAATTTAGTAAAGACAGATAGGTATACTCCGTAGATCTTATCTTTACTTCTAGATTTACTTAACTACCGCACAACTTGAAGGAGGATCCCGTTTGAAGTCCGTCACTGTGAAAGATTTAGTTGAACGCTTTTCGCTCGAAATTCTCGCTGGCCATTCGGAGCTCCACCGTCCTATAACCAAAACCAAGGCACACCGCCCTGGTCTAGAATTTGTCGGCTATTTTGAATATTTCCCACAAGCGCATGTGCAGCTATTAGGTCGTAAAGAAATCACCTACCTGCATAAACTTAGCGAAAATGAAAGAAATTTGCACATCGGTAATATCGTCAAATATCACCCGCCTTGTTTCGTCGTAACGAGAAACCAAGAAGGCTTGAAATACTTAAAGAAATACTGCGAAGAAGAAAGAATCCCCCTTCTCCGCACGAGCGCTCCTACGAGCAAATTCCAGGACTTGGTTGATTTATTTTTGAGCAAATCATTGGCTCAGGAGATCGCCGTCCACGGGGTCTGCGTCAATGTTTCAGGAATCGGCATCCTGCTGCGCGGCAAATCCGGTGTTGGCAAGAGCGAAACAGCCCACACGCTGATCCGCAGAGGGCATCGCCTAGTCGCCGATGATATCGTCGTGCTCAAGAAGATTAGCCCGGAAACGCTGCTGGGCACGCACAATGGCAAAACAAAGGAATTCCTCGCACTGCGCAGCGTTGGACTCATCAATGTCTCACGGCTTTATGGCCGCAAAGCTTTTCAAGATGAAACACGCATCGTACTCGATATCGAGCTGACCAAGTGGCAGGAACACGCTCTAAATAATGATTTAGAGTTAGAGCCTACCTTCACCGATTATATGGACATTTCGATTCCCCATATTGAGATCCAACTCCAGCCTGGACGTGATGTAGCCGGTCTTATCGAAGCTGCCGCCAATAGCTGGTATCTGCGTCAACAAGGCTACAGTGCAGCAGAAGAATTCATGCAACGCCTGCAATCTGACACCGATTAGCTCCATGTCTTTCACTTTGTAGTTTTACGTATACCGTCCTAAAACCTCCCTTCGGCTCGAAAGCTTTAGCGGAGGTGTTTAAGATGCACAAAAGAATGAAAATAACGATTATTGCTATTGGAATGGCTACCCTGATGCTCTGTGGTTGGACGGCGTATGCGGCAACTTCATCCAGCGTGGCGACATCTACAGCCATCCAAGGTAAGCTATCCGCCCTGACGGCAGATTCAATTACTTTACATACGGATACTGGTGATCAAACTGTCCCGTTGGCTTCATCCGTCTGGGTGTACCTGAATGACGAGAAGGCTCAGCTAAGCGATTTGAAGACTGGGAGTGCGATTGAAGTCATTCTGAATAACAAGAAACAGGCCGCCTATGTAAAAGGATCTTCTGAAAGCTCGATCGCTACTGAATCCGCACAGCCTGTATCTCCCGTTCCGAGTGAATCCCCTGTACCTGATTTGGCAGCTCCCAGCCCAACCGTGKGACCAACCGCCTCTCCTACGAAGGTGGAAAACAAGCCAGAAGCTTCCTCATCAGGTAGCCGTTCTGACCTTAAGGATGTAGATATTAGTGTAGATGGGCAGCATTTCAACTTTCATTTGAAGCAAACCAAAGGAGCGCAAGGTTCTCAGTATGATCTGAGCATCCAGTCTCCGCATGCCGGCAGAATTCATCTCACAGGATCGCAAGCCCAAGCTTGGATCTCCAAACTACTTGGTTCTGTTGACTTATCCGCGCCAGGTGCGCAGGAGACCGTGAGCCAGCAGCTTGCCAAACAATACAATCTAGAAGCCGGCAAATTGAATGTTCATTTGAACGTACATTCAGATGATAAAGAGAACGACAAAGAGAACAACAAGAAACCTCAAAAAGAAAAAAGTAATGATAAAAAGTCCGGTAGCAACAATAAGCATGACTAATCTTCAATGATTGTCAACCATGATAAAAAACCAGTTAACAGCCGATTTTACGGATGTTAACTGGTTTTTTTGCAGGTGCATTCAATCGCCTTAGGAGTAGTTTTGACTCAACGAATCGCTCAAACGTTCGTGCAAGGTGAGTACTCGTTATGGACGCACGGGACGCGGACACGGGAACGCTTCAGGCTAGCGTTATTGTTGGAGTTTGTAGGTTTTGAGACAATTACTCGGTACATTTGTAATAACTGGAAAAGGTACAGCTATTTACGTGAAATTTCCTCGAAATCTCGATTTAACTGGAAAACATGTAGGTAAAAATGCCTCTTTTGCGCAGATCGGGTCATATGGTTAAAATTAACTGTAGGTTCTCCATCTATTCTGCGTTTAATCGAAAAATTTCGGAATTTAAATGTAGAAAATCCATCTATTCACCTCGAGCACAGCAGCTTTACGAAACTTCCACCCAACCAACTACCATTCTGACTCAGTAATACATTCTTTCTACTTTACTCTTACTCTTACTCTTACTCTTACTCTTACTCTTACTCTTACTCTTACTCTTACTCTTACTCTTACTCTTACTCTACTCCTCCCCCTCCCCCCTCTATACTAGCAACCAAGCAAGTCATACATCATCATGGCCTGCAAAATTTACTTCCGCTTCTCTTTCCCATGTCCATGCCCTTGCTCGGCTTGCTTTTGCTGCTCTTTGTCCTTCTTCGCTGATGATTCATTCGAGGAGGAGATTTCCTTCTCAGGTCGCTCGACAATCATCGGAATGTCAAAAGGTACAACAGGTGTTTGAGCTAAGGCACGACTGAGCATCTCACGAAATAATACGGCAGGTACGGCCCCACCCGAGGTTGTTAAATAATGCGTCGCATCCGTTCGGTCATAACCAACCCATACCGCTGCCGTCAACTCCGGCGTATAGCCAACGAACCAGGCATCTTTGGCACTTCCGCTGCCGATCCCGTCAAATTCCTTCGTATCCGGCAGTTGTGTCGTACCTGATTTCCCTGCAACGGGACGATTCATAGCCGCATTCTTCCCCGTCCCCTGCGCTACGGCCGTCTGCAGCATCGCCGTCATCGTGTTGGCTGTTTCAGCTCGCATCACCGACTGTCCCTTAGCTTTCGCTTGAACAAGCAGGTGTCCGTCATTTGTCTCGATTTTGGCGATCAAGTGTGCAGGGTTCAGGACTCCCTTCGCTGCAAAAGCACTAAACGCCTGTGCCATCTGCAGCGGAGATACCCCCTCGGAGAGCCCGCCAAGCGCGATGCCCAACTGCCGGTCTTGTGTCGGTAGACTTATCCCCAAAGACTTCGCAAACTTCAAGCCATTGTCGATGCCTATCTCATGTAAAAGCCACACTGCAGGTACATTCCAGGATGAAGTAATGGCCTCTTGCATCGATACTTGCCCCCTCGACTGGTGATCCCAATCTTGCGGCTGATAACCTTCAATATTCAGCGGTCCATCAAACAGCATGGTTGACGGCTTGTAGCCTAACTCCAGAGCAGGGCCATAGACAACGACTGGCTTAAAAGCCGATCCTGGCTGTCTTCTCAACTGGGTGGCACGGCTGAAGCCTCGGAATACGCCTTCCCCGCGTCCACCAGCTAGCGCTCTAACACCACCTGTTTTCTGGTCGACTATAGCAGCACCACTCTGAATGAGTTGATCTGGCTTGCTTTCAGGGAACAGACTGTTATTGTTAACCACATCAATTACTGCTTTCTGTACCGTAGGATCTAGCTCTGTCGTAATACGCAAACCGCCTGTTAGTAATTGTTCCTCCGTAAAACCATAGAGGGTTACAGCCTCATCAATCACAGCATCCACATACGCCCGATTTCTCCCTTTCGCCTCATCCATATTGACCGTTTTCACAGCTCCAAGTGCTGAAGCAGCGGCTTTATCGTAATCCTGCCCAGATATTTTACCTTCCTTCAGCATTAACTTGAGAACCGTATTCCTTCTTTCCAACGCTTGCTCTTCATTTTGAAAAGGGGAATAATGACTAGGTGCCTTCGGCAATGCCGCTAACACCGCAGCTTCTGGCAAGGTGAGGTCTGTCACACTTTTATTAAAATATGTTTTCGCAGCCCCCTGTACCCCCCAACTGCCCTCACCAAAATAAATCTTGTTCAGATACATTTCCAGAATGTCATTCTTACTGTAGCTCGTCTCTATTTTGATCGCATAAGCCGCTTCCCGCAATTTACGACCTACCGTTTTATCCGCTGTTAAGAAAAGATTCCGAGCTAATTGCTGCGTAATGGTACTGGCACCTTCCGAATAGCTTCCTTTGAGCACATCCCGGCCAACTGCGCGGAAGATCGACTTCATGTCTACCCCCTTATGCTCGAAGAAACGTCGATCCTCCACMGCGACAATGGCATCGACCAACACCTGCGGGATGTCCTTAAAAGGCACTGCATCGATCTTTGACGCCGACAACTGAGAAGCGATTTGACCATTCTTATCAAGCACAACAGATGCCTCTGGAAGCGGCTGATTCAACAGCGACACATCAAGTCCTTTTACGTACAAAGTGCTCATTAACGCCACACCCACACCCATGACTAGGACTACGCCAACACTAACTTGCCAGAAGCGCCGAGGTATTTTTTTGATTTTTAACATATATCATTCCCCCTAACGTACCTCATAGCTATTCGTATGATGGCTCCATTAAGTGTCGTATGCGTGCAGGAAGACACAAAAAAACCTTCAACCCATCAATGATAGGTGAAGGTTTATCACATTAAGCAATCGACGTCGGTGCTCCAAAAACACTCGTGTATCCGCTAATCCCACTCAAAATCCGCTCCATGTCATCCTTGCTCATCGTACCATAGCGCTCTACAGCATCCACGATTTTGGGAAATAAATGCACATCCCCCGCACTTGCAAAACCGGATACGCTTGGGAACGACAACACGAAGTGCACACAAGCATCGATAATCTCTTGCTGATCAAAAGGCTCATACCACGTCGCATACGGACGCTCCGCCCCCTCAATCCAAGGCGCCTTAGCAATCGCTTTAATCACCCGAATCGCTGTCTGCTGCTTGTTCGCTTCTTCCATCAGAGCATCTACAGCCTCACGATAGTCAGGTAAGCCATACATGTAGTAATTCAGTGGGAACAGTATGGTGGCAAAAGGGAACCTACGCAGCGCTTCCAAATGAACCGCCGGCGCCTCATGCCCGTGACCGGTGATCCCGATGTCCTTCACAATACCCTCGCTTTGCGCTTCTAATGCCGCTTCCAGCGACCCGCCCTTGGCCATGCAGCGATCCAATTCCTCCATCGATCCCACCGCATGCAGTTGTAATAGGTCGACGGCATCTACCTTCATTCTCTCCAAGGAGCGATAGATTTCTTCCTTTGCTTCCTTTTTCGTTCTTTGCCCTGTTTTGGTAGCTAAAAAGATATCATTCCGCACCCGGCTTATCGTCGGGCCCATCCGCATTTCTGCGTCTCCATAGCTCGCCGCCGTATCAAAATGATCAACGCCATGTGCCAACGCGAAAGCGATTGAGGCATCTGCCTCCTGCTGTGTAACCTGGCCAAGACTAGCTGCACCAAACATCAACACAGAAGTTTCCTTATTTAATCGGCCTACTGTTCTCTTCAACATCTTTAGATTTGCTCCTTTTGTAATCGAGTATGTATCTCTTTATTTACAAATCTAATTGCATTAAAACCTCAGTCCGCAGATATTTGTTTCATTTGCTTCCTCAGATTGAGCTGTAACACACCGGCTGCTAGCAGTAGCGCACATCCTGTTAATAAAAATACAGAATGTATCCCTACTAGACCGCCTAGGAATCCGCCAATCAAAGGGCCGATCATCATCCCTAATTGATTCGATGTTTGATTAAGACTCATCGCTCTCCCTCGGAAGTCAGCATCGGAAGCTTTCACAATAAGCGCACTCAGTGCCGGATAGACCGCAGCGAAAAATAACCCATAACTGAAACGAAGCACACCAAAAGCGATCAAATTATGCGCTGCCAACTGCAGCAGGTTCCCAACACCGCCGCCAATTAAGCCAATGAGCAGTGTTTTGTCATAGCCGATTCGCTGCCCGATAATGCCCCATCTTGATCCCATGATGACGGTCGCTACGCCGGCAGCCGAGAAAATAATACCCGAGCTGAGTGATGCCCCCTTCGCGCTTCCACCAATTTGTACCACATATATCGTTAAAAGCGGTTCCAAAATCATCACCGAAGTTGCCACTAATACGGTTAATCCAAAAATGGATAATAACTGCTTATTGGCAGTCGCTTGCTTAATATCCTGAAGCACACTTGGACGTGCGCCTTCCTTCTTGTGATGCACTTCCTTCACACCAACTACGGCGATCACAGCAGAAATCAGTACGACAAACCCAGATGCCAAGAAACATTCTCTTGTCCCAACCCAGTGGCTGAGCATGCCCCCGAACAATGGGCCTAGGATGCTCCCAGCAGCCGTCGCCGTTGACATGACACTTAAGGCATAACCAACATGCTTCTCTGGTGTGTTCGTACTAACTAACGCCATCGATGCGGGGATATAGCCCGCCATAAGTCCCTGCAGAACACGAACAACAATAAACGTATACGGATCATTCACGAAATAGTTTAGAAAATAGACGGCGCTTAAGCTTAGCCCTGAACGGAGCAGCATCGGTTTCCTGCCATATTTGTCAGCCAGTGAGCCCCAAAAAGGTGCGATCACGGCACTTGCGAGAAAGCTCACCGAGAACGTGATCCCTGACCATGCCTCCAAGCCGCTATGTATACCCAAGTCTTCTTGTAAAAATATAGGGATAAACGGGATCGAGAGTGTGTACGCCATCGCGCAAAAGAATGCCCCAATCCATAAAATAAATAGATTCCGTCTCCAGCGTAGTTCCATCTTGTAGCCCTCCTCCCTGTCTACTATACACCAACACCAACCTGAATCCCAGTTATTAGTAGACGCGGATGCACAAAAAAAGCATAGACATCATCAGCATGAAGCTGACAGTCTATGCTTTCTTTCTTGATCGGGACGACACGATTTGAACATGCGACCCCCTGCTCCCAAAGCAGGTGCTCTACCAAGCTGAGCTACGTCCCGATACGATTGTGATAAAAAATGGCGCGCCCTGAGAGATTCGAACTCCCGACCTTTTGATTCGTAGTCAAATACTCTATCCAGCTGAGCTAAGGGCGCTTATGAAAATGGAGCGGAAGACGGGGATCGAACCCGCGACCCTCGCCTTGGCAAGGCGATGCTCTACCGCTGAGCCACTTCCGCATAGGGATCCCCAAGCCGTAAGATACGACTTGGGGATGTTTGATGCGCGTAGAGGGACTTGAACCCCCACGGTCGCCCGCTAGATCCTAAGTCTAGTGCGTCTGCCAATTCCGCCATACGCGCATGCTGGTAAATCTGAGAGACTTTAGTCTTCGCCTAAAGATCCCTATATAATGAAATGGTGAGTCATGTAGGATTCGAACCTACGACACCCTGATTAAAAGTCAGGTGCTCTACCAACTGAGCTAATGACTCAAAAAATTGGTTGCGGGGGCAGGATTTGAACCTGCGGCCTTCGGGTTATGAGCCCGACGAGCTACCGGGCTGCTCCACCCCGCGTCATTCATATAAGCTCCCATTAGGGAAACTGCTTGGCAACGTTCTACTCTCCCAGAACCCTGCGGTTCAAGTACCATCGACGCTGGAAGGCTTAACGGTCGTGTTCGAGATGGGAACGCGTGGATCCCTTCCGCCATCATCACCAAACAGTCAAAGCGTTTGTTTGCGCCTTGAA
>NZ_JBFRGR010000035.1:0-59814 GCF_052115445.1 Paenibacillus sp. 2RAB27 | reverse complement strand
GTTTGAAATGATAAGCCTTTAAGATGATCTCTTTTACCTGTTCATCTTGTTGCTCCCGCTGGCTTCTCTTTTGCTGTGCCTCGAAAGTCCAGTACCTGTAGTATCCACTCTTGGAAACCTCGGCAACTTTACATAAATAGTTAACCATACGGTGGAGCTCATATTTCTTGATAATGGTATGGATGAGTACGTATCTTTGATCATGAGACAATGCTATCCTTTGTTCTCCCTCCTTTCTGCAAAACGGATCTTTTTTAACAGTTCGTTCTCCGCTTTTAATAAGTTGTTCTGAGCCTCCAACCTGGCATACTTCTCTTCCATCGTCAGTTCCCTTGTAAGAGGTCTACCAGACCCTTGGCTTCTCGTATCCTGCAAACCTAGAACACCGTTCTCCTGGTAACTCGCACGCCATCTCTTTCCTGAGGATCTGACTCTTTGTATCCCAATGACTGTCACGTCAAAACCACATTCTTCAAATATTTCTCTAGGCAACTTGCCTTTGCCGTTTTCTGTTATGAACAATTGTTTAAACGCATCAGTATCATAAGGATTGATAGATAGCGACTTGATTTCGTTATCTGTGAATATTTTCTTACTCATTTCATTTTCCCATTCCCATCTTTTCTGATATAAATAAAAGTACCCTATCGAGAGACTTTTTTAAAGTGTCTACTCGATAGGGTACAGTTTAGTCAGGAGTGGCTTTGTCTTTTATATACTGATGTATATTGGTGGTCAAACTGTACTTTGTGCTTAGATACATTACGGTGATCCGTACCATAGATGGCAGGTCAAGTGTGATTATTTTTTTATAATAGTTTGAAAAAGTGGGAGGGAAGAAATGACAGAGCTTGAACGAGATTTAGTAATCAAACTAATGAGCAGGAACATTTCGGAGGATGAATTTAGAAATGAGTTCTTTAGTGGTAAGCATCCTGAGCAAAAAATAATAAGATTATTAGAAAGAGCACTTGTGGAAAGAAACGCAGATGATGTTGAATTTACATTATTTGCAGGATTTGACCTATTCACAGAAAAATCAGTCCCTATCTTGTGCGAGTTGCTTGTGAGTGACTCGCACTCTCGACATGAGGACATCGCAAGAAGTCTACAAGATTTGAAATCTCCTGAAAGCATTGAAAGCTTGTATGCCGCTGCACTGCTAAAGTTAGATTATCTTGATTTTGATGAGAATTTTGCACTTGCAAGAAAATGTACATGGGCATTAAGTGCAATAAATACTATTGAATCTAGAAGGAAATTAGAGTTGCTTGCTCAATGTGACAATGAGATTATCAGAGGTTTTGCTAAAAAGAGACTTGAATAGAACGGGAACACGATACTTAAAATTCCAATCGTTAAGGCCAGATAAGTAAAGCAGGCGCCGTAGCGACCTGCTTTACTTATTGAGGCATCGGGCAGGTAATTGCAAAAATGCAGCCACAAATGCTTTCGAACCTATGTATAATATTGGAATAGAGTAGGAAAGAGCGTTATTTTTAGATTACTATTTATTAAAGGAGATAAGATGGTCATGAGTCAACTTGCTAGATTTAAAAGATCAATTAAAACAATTTATAAGCTAATCATTTCAAAACTTAAATCAAATTGGTCCCTTCGTGACTATCCAATTGAATACAGACAGCAAGAGATGTTAGATCTTACTGATACCAATCTTACTATGTACCCTTGGGAAGCAAGAATAATTAATTGGAATACAATGAATGGCGATGGATATACAAAAAAAGAAGCATTTTTAAAACTTAGAGAAAAATTTGAGAAATATAAGTCGGAAGGTCGGGAATTACCTAGACCAGGTCTTAAAATGAAATTGACATTTGCAAGTGCTGAAAAGATAGGAAGCTTTGATACTGCTGCTGTTCAATTTTTTAAAGTAATATTTGAAATTGATTATAACGGAATATTTATTTCTGACGAATCATCAATGTATGATTTCTGCTGGACTGACGATTCGCTTAATGAAAAACAGTTAAAAATTGCTGAAGCTTATGGAATTGATATAAAGGATATTGAAGGACTAAAAATTGTGGATATCTTGAGGCGTATCAAAGAGGCACAGGCTTCAAAAAGGTCTGTACATAACTTGTGAATACAATACTAATCAATTTTGCGAGGTGTTATTTTTGGAAGAAAAGAATTGGTTTATAAACGAGTTTAGAGAACTTGCAAAAATCCATTTTTCAACTAACGATTTTATTGATGTAGATTCAACTTTACTTTCAATAACATGGAAAGTGAATATGTGTAAATTTCATATTGAAGAATATCAAAAAATTATGAATAGAACCGCAAACAACAATGTACCTCCCATTGTTGATGCCGTTGGTAAAATACTTAAACGTTCAACGGATTTAGAAACGATGAAGGAATTTTGGGGAAGTATTTTTATTTCCGAATCTCACATCATTGCCTATGCTCAATCCCTGCATTCGCTTGCAGATATTTATGCCCATCTAATAGTTTGCGTTATGGATTTGAGATCAAAGTTTAAAAATCCCAAACATATTTCTTTACTATCAGTATACAAGGTAATTAGCAACCAAAATAATGCAAAAGTCATTGTTGAAAAAATTGAGCATCTTCAGCAATCTATGGAGTTTAAATATCTAAACGCTTTTGTAAATACTACCAAACATCGAAGTTTAGTACCGGTTAATTATTCAGTAAATTTTAATGAGGAAAATTTTGGGCTTAAATTTAAAGGATTCAAATATGATCAAAGTGAATTTCTATCTAAATGGGCTAATGAATTTACTGGGATCGAGTTTAAGAAGACATTGGGTATGTTTATTGAAATTGGTAATGAAATGAACGAATATCTAAAACGCTGTAGCGAATGGACAAATTTCAAAAGATTGGAACAACATTAAACTAACACAAAACTAACACAAAACTAAAGCTCAACATACATCAATAAATATGAAGTTTTCTGAAATACGGTGAGAGAGTTGATAAAATCATGAAGACAGTAGGAACGGTAAAGATATATTTCCTGACTGCCGAAGAAGGCGGGCAAAGTATAATTCCAGTTGGAAACTTCTCAATACYCATCATTTTTGAAGAAGATAGGGAGTTAATATATGGCTTATGGAGTGCAGTAATTGAATTTCACAAATCTCCAAATACTCAAAGAGATACAACTGCAGACTTGTATTTAGCTTTCCATGAGAAAGAAGAGTCACCGAATCATTTAATCAAACCTGGAATGAAATTTGAATTAACGACAAATAGAGTGATAGCCAGAGGGGTAATTGAATCATTAAAAATTAAGTCAGGTATTAGAAGATGTGGCGAGAAAATATTCTGAAACTCTGACATAACCAGTCTAATAAGATGGTACTATTTGTAATAGAAGTGTGAGGTGAATAAATATGAGGAATATCGCTAAAGACTCTCAATTTCTCAAAGAGAGAACTGAGATGATGCATTATTTTCAAGAAATGTTCCACAAACCAGAGGAAACTGAAATTATTAATTCACCATCGAAGAAATTCAAGCTGGTAGTCCATCACTATAATCATGAGGAAGGCATTACCAGGTACAATTACACTAAAGGGATAGTCACGGACAGTGACAACAATATTATTGACACTATCTATAGAAACCTTGACCCATTTTTATATAGTTGGGTGGAGGTAAATGGAACAGAATACCTATTGTGTGGACTTGATTATCAGGGGTATTCAGTTGTTGATTTATTGAATAGACAAACTAAACATTATATCCCCGAAGAAGCTTATAAAGGTCGTGGGTTCTGCTGGGCGAGTCTGTAAAATAGATTGTGTAAACTCCTAAACCTATTAAAATGGAAGTATAGGAAAGGTTGGGGAGAACACGTGGGATTATGGACAAAGCAGCAGCTCCGCGAATTTATCAAGGAGAATAAATTGGTAACGGCTCAAGATGCCCAAAACGCATTGAAGAATTTGTTTGCAGAGACGATTCAAGAAATGCTAGAAGCGGAAATGGACACACACTTGGGCTATCAAAAGCATGAAGTGGAGAACAAAACAACCACGAACAGCCGTAACGGAAAGAGCAAGAAGCGCGTAACCAGTGAGTATGGTGAGCAAGAAATTATTGTTCCTCGCGACCGACAAGGTGAGTTCGAGCCCTTAGTGGTCAAGAAACACCAGTCGAATGTAACGGGCATTGAGGACCAAATCATAGCCTTATATGCCAAGGGAGTCAGCACCAGAGACATTCAGGATCATCTCGAAAACATGTATGGGATTGAGGTCTCACCGACGCTTATTTCCAATGTAACGAACAAGATCATTCCGCTCATCAAGGAGTGGCAGAACCGCCCTTTACAAGGTGTTTACGCCGTTGTTTTCCTTGATGCGATTCACTTCAAAGTCAAGCAGGACGGGGCTATTGTGAACAAAGCAGCCTACATGGTGATCGGGATTGATCTCGACGGAAACAAGGATGTACTAGGCATGTGGATCGGTGAAAATGAGTCTGCAAAGTTCTGGTTAAGTGTCCTAAACGACCTGAAAAACCGTGGTGTGCAGGACATCTTAATTACCTGTGTAGACAATTTAACCGGCTTCACACAAGCCATCTCGGCCTGCTATCCAAAGACAGAGATCCAGAAATGCATCATCCACCAAATACGCAACTCAACCCGCTATGTTTCCTATAAGGATTTGAAGAAGGTAACGGCCGATCTTAAGCCCATTTACAAAGCTGCATCTGAAGAAATGGCTCTGGTTGAACTCGACCGATTCGAGGAAGCTTGGGGAACCAAGTACCCTCTCATCCTTCGTTCCTGGCGTAATAACTGGGATGAGTTGGCGACTTTCTTTAAATACCCGCCCGAAATCCGCAAACTCATTTACACGACTAATATTATTGAAAGCTACCATCGTCAGCTTCGGAAAGTAACCAAAGGAAAGAGCATCTTCCCCACGGACGAAGCTCTCTTAAAAATGCTCTATTTAGCCACGATGGACGTCACACGAAAGTGGACAGGCCGCGTCCAAAATTGGGGACAGATGCTGCTCCAGCTATCTGTTTTTTACCCAGACCGCATCGGTCAGCATCTGCGTTGAAAATTTTCTCCCCTCGGGGAGAAGGGTTTCTTTTTAATGAGTTTACACAAAAGATTTGACAGACCMTGCTGGGCTGAAATAATATACTTCCAGCAAAAAAATCTAATAGTGGTTGATGGGTGTTACTGGGCATGTCCTTATGAGCTTGTCTTCTACGATTTCTCTAGTCCGATGAGTGTTCCATACAAAGAATTATTTCGTGTTGAGGTAGATAGTATTAAAAATTGGGGTAACTGGAAAACGATCCATAAGATTAGTTATGTTGATGAGGAAAATAACGATAAGGAATTTGTTTTTTAGAACTATGCTAACGCATTGCGTTGCTCAAACGCGGTTAGATACAGAACTAGTCCAGAGGTGATTACAGTGAAGGTCAATCTTTATCTAGATGATTTAAGKGATTGCCCAGAGGGTTTTATTATCGCAAGAACAATTGAAGAAGCAATACAATGTTTTCAAGAGCATTCAATAGAACTATTATCACTTGATCATGACTTAGGCGAAGATGAGAATGGAAATGAATTACGTAATGGTTACGATTTCGTTAAATACTTTTGTGAGAATGGTTTAAGGGCTAGCAAAATTTACTTACATACAGATAATCCTGTAGGTCGAAAGAATATGTATGAAACATTGTTAGCAGCACAACGTAGAGGATTTATTGATGAGGATATTGAGATATACCATTATTCAATTACTGCAAACAAGTATTCAGGAGAATAATCATTGATTCCGCTAACGCAGAACGAACTTGTTCGATCGATCGACTCCAATAAAAAGCTCAGAATAGAGGGAATGAAATAACATTGGATAATAAGGAATTAGAATTCTACAAAACATTTATTGATGATTTAGTGGAGCTTCGTCCTGCTGTGTATTCACGTAGGATAATGGGAAACGGTTGGCCACGGACTGTTGAAAACGAAAGGATAAACAAGGTACTAGCTGAGTTATCGCTAGAACAAAAGGAGGTTTTTGCATTAATTGCACAATCTGCTCGCGATGGTGGAATTCATGATGTACTCGTTTATTTAACAAAGCAGATTAATCTAGCGGGTCTTGAAATCGCAAAGAATGGGATTAAGATGACAAAGGAACCCTTTGGTTCTGAAATGTATTTTGATTGGGTTTGCAGAAAAGAAGGCGATGCATGGCCGGATTCAAGTAAGTAAACCTCCCGGTTAAGCCGTTAAACGGTGAACTAGAAGTTAACAAAGAAAAGGATTGTATTAAATATGACAAGTCCAATTACTTTAATCATTGGGATTTTATTTGGATTGATCTTAATAATTTTCCCTAGCCAAATGTGGGAAATAAACAAATTTATGCTTAGGAAAAATAATCAAGGTGTCTCGCAATTCAAAAGTGAAAAACCAGATAAAATTGCAATACTAATAAATAGGACGGGTGGAGTTTTTATTATTGCTTTAATGAGTGTAATAAGATTGCTACAAATATGACTTTGCTTTTAACATGCGCACAGTTTCTTGAAGTAACGGATAACGAATGTAAAATAACATTCTGAGAAGGCAGCTGATCCAATTTGATCGGCTGCCTTCTCAAGTAACAGAGGATAGTTTAATTAACTGCACGAATTCATAAGATATAGGATACGAAATCAAAAAGAGAAGTAGGTGAGCATTATTTTAGAGAGAATGTATGCAAGAAACTTTATGGATTCATTATTTTACCTTTTTATATTTATTAGATCTGATCCAATGAATCCTGTACTTTATAATCTTTTACATAAGTATCAATACTGGTTACATAAAGACTTGGTAATTAATAATCGTTCCATAAATAAGTTAATAAATGAATTAAATTTAGTTGAAGACCACCAATATAAAGCAGCAATTATCTCTAAGCTTAAGAAAGTCAGAATATTTAACAGGACTAAAAATATTGAAAGGATTTATCAAAGTATTAGACCGATCAAGTACATAATAGAAAGTTTAATAAATGTAATTGATCGGAAAGAGACAGAAAAGATAAGGATTATGGCAAGTTCAGTACATAACTACCCATCGTTTATTTTGGGTAATTATTACTGTAATTCAATTGATTTCTGGAATGAGCACATTAGCTATTACAATAGAACTTTTCAAAGTGACTTTATGAACGAATGGAAGCATTTATTTCAAGAATATTATCCGAAGCACGAGAAATGAGTATTAATCTATCGGAACATGGAAGCTCAATAAAGCACAGTGTAGGCAGCTGACATCAAGCAGCTGCCTCTTCCCCGCTAAACCGAGGGACGGGGGAGAGTGTGGTAACAACCACCAACATCTTTGGAAAACTAGGCTAACATTTATGAATTTAAATTTGGTCGAAAGAAAACACAATGTGGACTGCCGCGCGAAGGCCAATGCCTATAAGCGGTTATATAACAGGTTTATTCACTCTATTCCATATTGTGGTAAAATACTATTAAAAGTGATGTGAAAATTGAGGTTAGATTAATGAAGATACAAAAACGAACAGCGAGATCAGCGTTGGCGTGGGTAGTTTTACTAAGTGCACTGTACTCAATAATTGGTGAAATACTCTTTCAAACATTTTACTACCACGATAAACTGTTAAATTACTTTGAATGGTGGGTTATATTACTCAGCGTTGCTTATACCACACCAGCAGTAATGTTATTTAGAAATCGATTTTGGTACTTTAGTGTTTTTATTCTCTTTTTTTACGTTGTGTTCTCTATTATTTTTTTGTTTGTTTTTGGTGCAATGTTTCCAATAACTGATGACAATCCAGCTGGTGGAATTCTGGGAATCATGATTCATGGTATAAACATTATTAGCTTTAGTTCTGGAACAATTCTTGGATTATTAATTAACATATCGATTCATTACTACATGAGGTTAAATTATGAAAACAATATCGGATAAATATAGAAAGCATATCATTATATAATTTGCTGCTAAGCAAACGACGGGTAATGGTACCATGACAACAGGACACCAGAATTGGGAGTGATACAAGTTGCACAACCTCGACGGTTTATTGGACTTGCTAATTGAACTAAGGAATTTGATAGACTCTCCAAATACTGATGTCACTTGGTCGCGTTTCGAAAACGTTGAGGATGTCCTAACGACCATAGATATGCTCGAACAGCGAATCAAACTTGGAGAAGATACAGCAATAAATGAACTAATAATCTTATTGGGTCCAACTGGATCATTCCAAGAAATATCAATCGATAGTGGTTGGGGTGAAAAATTTATTAAGTTAGCTACTCGGTTCGACGATCTTGTTGACTCCAAAAGTTTGAGCAAACGCAGTACGATAGTAGAATAGCAATCGCCACAGGGCTGCCGAAAAAATGCTGGTAGCCTCATTTCGTTAACAGGTAGATTAAAAAGTGTGTGTTTGGAGGAAGAAAGATGGGTAAAGACTTAGATTTGTTTGAGGAGGCATTAAAACTGATTATCGCTGGTGGGGAACTGCAAAAGGTAAAAGCGTCAGAACAGACGATTTCCTTTCTAGTTGAGTATCAGATTCCTAATGAAATAATTGATTTCTTCTATCGTTTTTCATTTGACCAGCATATTAGATTCAACCATGTGTCCTTTTATCAAGTCAATGAGATGCCTAGTGAAAATTTATATGAGGAAAATCAGCGGTGTATTGCTGAAAAGCTACTAATAATAGGCTGGGGTTTAAACGGAGATTTCATTGTATTGGATTTAGAAAAACTAAAAGTAGGGTATGTATTCCATGATGATTTATGGGAAGATAAGTCCGTTAATCCAAGAGACATTTTTATTAATCTTAATTGTTCAATTGGTGAGTTCTATTATAATGCGGTTACAGTTGAAGATTTCCCTGTCGATGGATACGAAGCAGAACAATATATAGAAAAAAACTGATCAATCCATTCTTTATTAATGGATAACGTTAGTGAAATAGCGGTTGCTTCGGGCAACAGTTTTTTGTTTTTCTCCGTTAAAGGAAGATTACGTTAAGGAAATACATGTCCAAAAGCATGGAACCTGCACTATTAAGGGTTTCGTATTAATTAATAATTTGGGGCTACGTTTAAGGCAGGAGATATAAAAATTATGGAAAAAGTTATTTTTTTAATTATATTTTTTTCTGCCTCAATTTTTTACGGTATTGTTGCAATAATTAACCCGTACTGGGCCTGGAAAAAGGGAATTGCAGCATCTAATAAGATTCGAGAACCTAATCAAGTAGACCTAATGATTACACGAATCATGGGTTTGGTATTAATATTAATATTGTTAGTAATTATTGTTTTTGTTGTAAGAGGTCAGTTGAATTAGTAGATATATATGGTATATCTGACAGCGAAGAAACGGGAGATAGTTAAATCGATTTCGGGAATAAATCTTAATCCAATGTTTTCTAAAGCTATTGGAACCTTAGGAGAACACCACATGAAGAAGTCAGTAACTATTTTCTTTATAGCCATGATTCCGTAGCGGATAATACAAAATCATTCMCTAATTTCTTTCCAGTTGGCATATTCACAACACGCGAATCAGCCTTAAAGCAAATTGAATCCATGCCCAGAGATAATAACTATCAACTGCTTCGGATGCCAATTAACAATGATTTTTCTTACTAGCATAAAAAGAACGGAAAGTTAATTGGGATGGATGCTATTCATCACGAACATTTTCATTTTAAAGATGAGTCTATTGAAGAGATTTAACTAGCGATTCTTATTACTCTAAACATAAGAACGAGAGCTTAAGAGACAAGAAATCTATAAATAATATTCAGGGGGTAACATACATTTGATATTTAAAGATGCACAACATGCATGGAATCCAAGTCAACAGGAAATCAGGGCGTGGGCTTATAGTAGTGAGAAAATTCCTGAACAGGACTGGGAGTTAGCGGTTAATAGCAATGATAACATTCCGATGATCTGTGAGCTGATTGAGGATGAAAAATGCAAACATCTCTCTTTTTTTCTGAGCAGCTTGTATGTTTTCACTGGAGATATTGTTAAAACAGGGAAAAAAGAAGCTGTAATGAATCTTGTTGTTCTCCTTGAAAGAGTGAAGAAAACAGCAAAATCACTTCGTTTAATTGACTGGATAGAACGTTCTGAACATTTAATAAACAATCCCACGGAATACGAATATAAATATTGGGGACTTGGCTCTAAATACGTTTATTGAGATGTCAATATACTTTGTTATTGTACTACTAACGGGCGAATGTTAGTTCAATTAAATAAATTGGTAATATATAAAATTAGGAGGCAATTGAATGGCAAATGTACGATTGGCTACCTTAGATGATGTCGATGAACTTGTTCAAATGCGTTGGGACTTCTCTGCAGAGGATTATGGGGTTAGTACGGTTAGTTTTGAGGAGTTTCACCAGATTTGTAGTGAGTTTTTGATCAAGGCGATTGAAAGCCGAGATTGGTACATTTGGGTTGCAGAATTTGAAAATAACATAGTTTCACATATGTATCTGCAATTGATAGATAAAGTACCAAGACCTGGTAAATCGCGAGACCCTTACTATGGTTATGTTACAAATGTCTATACTCGTCCCGCATTTAGAAGCCAAGGTATTGGAACAGAGATTCATATCGCTATGGAAAAATGGTCCAAAGACAATAAAGTTGAATTTCTTATTCTTTGGCCCAGCAGCAACAGTGTCCAGTTTTATTCAAGAAATGGCTTTGCTCACTGCGAAGAAGCGATGGAAAAACATTGGTGAGATGTCATGGCATTGAATCGAGGGACGGATAACTAGAGTACAACAAACAACAGGCTGCCGGCAATCGGCAGCCTGTTGAGGTAACTGGCAGAAGAACGTGGTGGAACATGTATTTTTTATCTCAATCTATTTATGGTACGGTTCACCGTAATGCATCCGATTGTTTCGTGTATCAGCTGTCTGATTACATATTTCAAATGATGGTAAATCAATTTTAAAATTTCAGAAATGCTAGGCGAAATTTATGACACATGGAGTTACAGTTAATTCGTTCTCCCTCTAAATAGTATACTATTTGACAATGGAAATAATAGTAGGAAAAGGGCTGTGTGGGCTTATGAACGGCTCTGAAAGGAGTGTGTAAGAAGCTTTGCGTGGGATTCAAACATGCCTTAGAAGGCTTTCTAGGAGTTCTGATGTTGTTGTGTAGGAGGGGGGCATCAAAATGAAGTTGTTTTAGTGGTGAAAGGGGTATAGCGCTTCCACCGCTCGACTATAAGTGGTATTTGAAGCGATGGGATAAAGACGTTCGTTCCAGTATATGGTATTATTGCTTAATGAAAGAATGAAAATATATGCTAATTAATTAAATAGGTGATAAATATGAGGGATATTGTAAGGAAGGTCATTCATGAATGGAATCCGTTTKGTCTTTTACCACATGCACCTGATKATGAATTTGATTCTGAAATCAAGAGGGTCACAGAATCTTTAGCAGATGCTAATACAGTCGAAGAATTAGCAAGCCGAATACAAGAGATATTTTCAATTAGTTTTGGTGAGCCATTTGGGTATGAAGAATGTTTTAAGAAAGCTAAGCAAATATGGAAATTGGTTCATAAACAAAACTAATATGAATCAATGCCACGATTTATGGTAGGAGGTAATCAGGATGGCTAAGGACATTGACTACTTGATTAAAGAGTTAAAATTTAATACTCCTACAAGCAAGGAGGTAATCGTTGAAACAGGTATTCAATTAGGTGTGAATTTTCCAAAGGATTACATTGATTTCATGATTCGTTTCAATGGTGGAGAAGGAATCATAGGAAACTCATATTTAGTTCTTTGGTCTAGTGAGGAATTAGTTGAAGATAATGAAGGCTACGCTGTTAAGGAATTTGCGGATGGTCTTGTACTGTTTGGTTCTGATGGTGGAGGGACTGCTTATGCTTTTGATTCGAGGTATGAAAATATGCCTATTGTAGAAGTACCTTTTATAGGTATGGACTTAGAAGAAATCAACAGATGCTCTGATACATTCATTGGTTTTCTTGAATATTTGTATGAACATAACTCATAACTAAATCAAAGAGTAAATTTGTTGAAAGTAGGGTCGGCATCATAATGATTTGGCGTGGCGTATTCAATTTAGCTTTGTTTTTACTTTTGCTTGGTTTATTTTGCTATCAGTATTTATTCGGAATGAAAGGCTTCCTATTTATCGCTCTATTGATATGCGTTACTTATATTTACCAAAAAATAAGAAGTAATAGTAAAGAGGAAAAGAATTTACCTTTAAATAAAAAGGTTCTATTTACTTATTCTTTCAAGAATAAATACCTTGGAAGTGCAATGTTTTTAGGATTCGGAGTTATTGTTATTTTAATCCCAACCACCTTTTTCTTGTCATCAGATGCTTATGATATTTCAAGAACAGCAATAATGCAAAATCAGATGGTTTTATCAAAGGTGGGGGAAATAAAAAAACTCAGTTCTTTACCTCGAGGTTATATAAATACAAAGGGAACGCCTGACAAAGCAGAATTTGTAATTAAGGTGACAGGCACTAATCAAGAAGTAAATGTAGATGTTTCACTATCTAGAAAAGATTCAAGTGGGAAATGGTCTGTTAATTCATTACAAGTAATAGAAAAGTAAAGCTATCGACTCATACAATTCTAATAAAACATGGATTTTATACATTGGAAGGAAGAAGTAATATCAAGCACATGACATTTGTGAACAAAACCTATGAGCAATTACAAAAACTTGTATCTCCACGATATAAACAAGTTATTCCTAAAGGGACAGATGTTGTATGTGGAGTTATCTTCGATGAAGAAGAAGTGGTACTTTCATCTGCTGTAAGAAAAGCCTTGAAAAAGGTAAACCTAAATCTAAATGATGAAGCAAAGAAACTTGCTATAGGTTATAATTTCACTTTTGAGTCTATCCAGCTATTACACGAGTATAACTTTGATGTTGTATCGTTAAGAGACTTCCCTTGGACGGACGAAAGATATAAAGCAATTAAAGGTAGCAACAGATGAAATAAAAAGAGAAGTTCTATCCAAAGAAACCACTCCATTGGAAGGAGTGGCTTTGTCTTTATATGCTGATATATATTGTGGTCAAAATGAACTTTGTGTTTAGATACTTTACGGTGAACCGTACCATAGATGACAGGTGAGGTCATTTCTTTAACGGGAGAACGATTGTTCATTTGCTTTGACAGATTTTTTGAGGTCGACTTTTTTAAAGGCAGGATGACCATTTTACAGGATTAAAATCTAATTTAAATCTAGGGAGCAGATCACACGTCTGGCAGCTGTTCCCTTTTTCATTGACGAATAAGCAGAATAGCGTAGAGTTCCTTCTACTTTCAGATTAAGAAGGAATTAGTTGGAATTTATCGAAATAATGTGGAAACAGGAGGTAGCCATGATCAATAGAAAACCCATTTATGTAGAAAT
This sequence comes from Paenibacillus sp. 2RAB27, assembly GCF_052115445.1. Lineage (NCBI taxonomy): Bacteria > Bacillati > Bacillota > Bacilli > Caryophanales > Paenibacillaceae > Paenibacillus > Paenibacillus sp. 2RAB27. The sequence goes on along the minus strand of NZ_JBFRGR010000035.1, from coordinate 46,325 downwards.
TCTTATGAAGGTACCAATGGAAACATTGTGGACATATACGCAAACACCTAATTTGCATCAACAATGGGACTTAAGGTTCTCAGAGATTACATATATTCCTAAATCCAATGAAGAACATCCCCAGCGCTTTTTATATAAAACCAAAATCGGTTTTGGGCTTTGTATTGCGGGAGAAGGCGAATCGGTAGGTAACAAAGAGAAAGACGGCATTATGACCTCTACCCTGAAGTTCAGTTCATCTAATCCCATCTCGTTAATATCTGATGGAGCCGGCTTTTGGCGTTATGTGCCTACAGTTGATGGAATCCGTTTCTTAACAAGATATGATTATAGAACTCGTTTTGGCGCATTTGGCACATGGATCGATGGATTCATATTCCGACCGATAATGGGGTGGGCGACAGCATGGAGTTTTGACTGTTTGCGTCTTTGGCTAGAGCAGGGGATTTCTCCATCTGTATTGATCAGGCGTTCAATTTCGGAGATTGTGATAACAATAAGCTTATTTAGCATTTGGGTGTACCAAGGACTTGTACCAAAGACTTGTACCAAAGACTTGTACCAAAGCTGTTAGTTCCAGATTCGGGGGAAATGGACATTTTAACGAGTATCCCAGGTATTGCTGACTACGGAAGGCTACTCCTGATTTTGATGGGATTAGGAGAAATCGTAATCGGATTCTTGTTTCTTATTTTGAGCGGCAAAAACCGAAGAAGACTGCATAAATTCAATATCATGGTTTTAATTCTTCTTGGATTAAGTGCGGCATCACATCCAGCGACCTACGTAGCGCCTTTCAACCCAATTACTCTGAATATGGCGATGATGGCCTTATCGATAACCAGTCTGCTAAACGTAACAGAGCTTTCAAGTGCTAAAAGATGTCTCCGAAATTCACCTGAAAGGGGTAACCAAACATGACCTCAATCTACGAAAAGGCCMTCGGTGAAGATTTTGCCAAGCTCCATCCTCAGATCCAAAAACGATTTAGCTTCGAAAGCGAAWATCAAATAGCGTCTATTGGAAAAGGAGTTATGGAACATGTTTGGTATGGTAAATGGTTTACACTTCCGTTCCTAGCACTAGGTACTTGGCGAAACATCCTTTTTCCGCAGGGTGGTAAGCATATTCCTTTCACGATCGAGAATTACGCATACAGGGATAGCTTTGGGCGAGAGACTGTTACTTGGATTCGGACATATCAATTTCCAAACCGAGTCAGACGTTTTGATGCTACGATGATTTACAGTGAAAAACGACGCAAAATTATCGATTATTTAGGTACTCACCAGCATTTGGCAGTGGAAATCGATATGTTTGTTGCGGAGAATGGCGGAATGGGGCTACTTTCTGGGAAACAATTTTTTTATGAGGGGATTCTGGGCTTTCGGTTTCCAATGATATTCTCCGGATATGCTGATGTCTGCGAGTGGTACGATGATGAAAAAGGAAAGTTCCAAATAAATGTGCAAGTGAAAAACAGATTTTTTGGACCGCTATTTGGCTATCGTGGATCCTTTGATGTTGAATATGTCACGACAAATAACCGCGACATTCCACAGCACGTGAAGCCAGTGCGGGAAGAGAGACGTGAGTAACCTGTTAGCAAAGTCATTTAATAAACTAGGTAAAGGAAATTATTATGAGAGCAGTAGTGAAGAAATCAGTGATTGTTTATGGGATTTTGGGATTAGTAATAGGATTATGTATGTTTATTTATTCAATAAGTTCTAATGATTTTGTTTTCAATGTAGGCGATAAAGAAGTTCACGGATATCAGGGAGGATTACTATCGATATTTTTTATGCCAATAATAATGGCTGTAGTCGGAGCTGGACACGGAGTAATGTTTTGGTTCCCGATCGTTTATATATCTCGAAAAATAACAAACAAATAAAGATTTCAAAGCACAGCGGCTGCTCTTTTTCTTTAAGTAACGGGCAAAATTCCAACAATATATACATGTTATGTGAAACAATACGGTTTCAATAAAACGAATTGAACATCTTTGGAGGGTGAAATGGGCTACATTTGTCCAGTTTGTGGTTATGATGAATTAGAAAAACAAACATATGATGAGAAGGGTAATGAATCTTTCGAAATATGTGTATGCTGCGCTTTTGAGTTTGGCGTGGATTGCATGCTTTATACCTTTGAAACATATCGTACGGAATGGTTATCAAATGGTGCGAAATGGTTGTTACATGCTACTAGACGTAGTGGTAACTGGAGCGCAGATGAACAATTAAAGAATATTGAAAAAATCAAAACAATGTACATCCCGTACAATCGGCCACCAAAGCCTTAAGCTAACGCTACCAGCTTATTTTATTGTAGATAAAGGACAATAAAGATGCAAAAAAGTATAAACTTACTGAAACTATTAGTCGCTCTTATACCAAGCTTAATCTTAATTTTCTTATTACTTAACTTTTTCCCAAACACAGGATTAGGTAGAATCATCGCGCTTCCGTTTATTTTAGTCATAAACACGGTCTTGATAACTATAGGAATAACTTTTATTCATCGATTGAATCAATCTCTAATAATTGCTACCTGGATTTTGATTTTACTATTTACTTTGGTGATTACCATTTTGATCTATCCTCAAGAATATGGTCCAAGTGTAATTCATCAATTGTGGAATAAGATGACCATCGGGCGATGATCCAATCAAAGGGGATACTATGGGAAAAACTTTGTTGTCCGAAGAAATGGCGGAGCAAATAGAAAGAAGAGTAAGAAATGTATGGGATATTAATAAAGCTTATTGGTATCCCTTATTTAATTGTAAGAGAAACGATGTAATAGCCTTTGATTCAGAATACATTCACATATCAGCGAGATTAAAGTTATTAAAGGAAATATTTAAAGAACATCGTATAGAGACAGCGTATGAATTAAAGGAAGATGGTTCATTCTTTTTGATTTCTGATTTTTTTGAGTACGAAATGTGGGATAAAGAACCGTATTTTGAGGTTAGTGAATGTTATTGGTTTGATAATAACATGGATTGGATTATTTACGTCTCCCATGAGGGTACAACTACTTTTGGTGGTGAGTGGCTTCGGTCAAAAATCAAGGAAAAGTGGAATGATTGGAGAAATCATATTTCATGGGATATAAAAAATCAAGATAGCTTACGCTAAGCGTAAAGATAGAAGGCTGCTGGTAGATCAGGTCAGTTCCTCGCCGCGTGAACTGTCAGTTATTTTCACTAAAAAAGGAAGTTGGATATAAACTTTGAATAACTTTAAAGTATGAACTTCAGGGATGGTGAGGGGTATGGACTTTGAAAAAATAGAGCAATCCTTATATAAAATTATTGATCAGAAGCCAGTGCTACACAGCGGAATTGAGTTAATATTGAGCGAGCTTACGAACTTTGAACTTGAGAAAGATGAGTTGAAACGGATAATTGCTGGATCATTCAGCGAATTTCAGAGTTTTCTTAGCTCTATCTTCAAGAAAGATCCTCTCCCAAGTACAATAATAGCTCTTAATCTGGGTATTTTTGAAAGTAATGAAGGAACAAGATATTACATATCCGGTTCATCTGAATGGAATAAGGAAGGTTCAGATTGGGCTTGTAACAACGACTATTTTCCAGAGCAAAGGTACATTGATTTGTTAATACACAATAAGATGGATGAGTTATCAGAGGAGAACTATGATGCTTATATTTTTCTTGCACTAAGTATTGCAGCATTGTACCTGATTGAATTTTTTAAGAATAATAAAGACCAATTCATTAATTTTTATAGACCCAAATTATTCATAGCGACGGGCTTTGACGATGGCGATATTTATAACATCGGTAAGGTTGCTTCCGAAGGAGTAATTGCTACATAATGCAAGGCAGACTAAGCTAACGCTGTATGATATTTCAATAAACTAGTTTGAATAACTTGAAGAGATTTGCTTTTACCCAGATAGTTCATCTGGGTTTTTGGTGTTTTTATCCATTGCTAAAAATATTTAAAAATTCCCTTGCATAACGAATACGTGTTCGGTATATAATATGTAATACGAATACATGTTCGTATTTTGGTGGTGTGATAAAAAAGTGATTAGTCAAAGAATTGAAACTGAAGAGGATATTCAAATCATTAAAGAGTGCACTTTGTTACCTATTTTGCTGGATATGTTAGTAAGAGATATGGATGAACTAAAGATTTACAGGGAAAAAATTGTATACAATCATGTTCTTTTTTATCTTAAAGAAGTGGAGCATTCGATTTATCCTGAATTACAAAGCATTAAAAGAAAGATGAGAACACAGGATATTATGGTTTTGAACACAGAAATGAATTCATTGGGCATTAATGTTGAATATAAAGTGCGCGGTTATATCCACCATTTCACAATGTTGAGGAGTTTGGTTAAAGCAGAGCTAATGACCATGCTAATGAATATGCGGAGGCGGTTAGGGTGAAGGAAGAACGTGAGAAAATTGTTCTATTAGCGGATTGCATGAGCTTCTACGCCAGCGTTGAAAAAGCGGATCACCCAGGATGTAAAAATAAACCTGTTGCTGTGGCTGGGTCTGTTGAACGCAGATCAGGAATAATTTTAGCCGCTTGCCCGATTGCAAAAAGTTATGGAGTAACTACGGCAGAGCGTCTCGGAGAAGCTTTAAATAAATGCCCAGATCTCGTTGTCATGCGTCCACGCATGCAGCATTACATTGATGTTTCGCTGATGATCACGAAGATTTATGAAGAGTTCACTGATCTCGTTGAAGTCTTCAGCATTGATGAGCAATTTTTAGATGTTACTGGAAGTGTACCTTTTTTTGGAGATCCTGTAACGATTGCCAAGTCGATTCAGCAAAAAGTTCTAAGTCAAACAGGGGTGTGGGTAAGAGTAGGTATAAGTTCTAATAAGATACTTGCTAAAATTGCAACTGATATATGGGCAAAGAAGAATGAAAGTGGCATTTTTACTTTGCCCAAAACAGAAGTTGAAGCCTTTTTGTGGCCGCAACCAGTAAATAAGATGTTCGGTGTCGGCTCGCGAATGACAGCACATTTTGCTCGCCTTGGAATGACTACGATTGGTGATATTGCCAGAACACCGCTACCGCGTCTTAAGGATAAATTTCGTGCTCGCTTTGGGAAGCAATCAGATATTCATGCTGAAGTCATGTGGAGAACCGCGAATGGCTTAGATGACTCTCCCGTCACACCTGGCACTTTTAATGCTGCTCCCAAATCAGTCGGCCACATGATGACTTTGCCGAGAGACTACACTGAAAGTATTGAAGTTGACACGATTCTTCTCGAACTCACAGAGGAGGTTTGCCGAGATTGCCGTCGTAAAGGGTATATGGGCAGGGTTGTCTCAGTTAGCTGCATGTGCAGTCCTTACGAAACACCTACTGGCTTCTCACGGCAAATGAAGATGCCTGATCCAACTAATAACACGAATGCAGTATACGAAGCCGTCAAGATACTATTCTATCGTTACTGGGACAAAATGCCGGTACGCCGCGTAGGAGTGACTCTTAGTAACCTTGTAGATGATGAGGGATATCAATTGACCCTCTTTGAAGATCAGGTGAAGTCAAGAGCTTTAGATAAGGTCACTGACAAAATAAAGGATCGTTACGGCAGTGCTGCTATTGTAAGGGCATCATCGCTTACTACTGCAGGGCAAGCAGCAGATAGGTCGATGAAAATCGGAGGGCATTACAGATGAGTAAAAAGCTGGAAAAGAACGGACTGTGGGAATCTAGCCGAATGATGCTTCCACAACATAAGGAGGCATTTCAGAACAGACTTAGCGATAAAGTAGTTCAACATGGCCGTCCAACAACGGAAGAAATCAATATGATGAGAGATTATGCTTTATTGCCCATCATACATTCGATTATTTTGAAAAAGGCCCGAGAGGTAGAGGGGTCTTCCGAAACGTTACGAGTGCTCTATTCTAAAGTTGCAAAGGTGCTTGCCAAAAACATTCATGCCGATTTATTAAAAGTAAAAAGAAGCTTAATGGAAAGAAATATCCGCATTTTTGAAGAGGAAAAAGATGATCGGATGATCCGCTATAGATATAACTACGGAGGGTATGAAGATAGTTTTACAATCACTAGAGATTATATGCGTGCAGAAATAGGTGTGAGGATCGGACGTTATGCCGATGGTCTTGTAACTAATATGTACGGCGCGGCAAGATTCAATGAGAAACAAATATAAGCCATGAAGAAGCCCGATGGAGAATGTCTTCATCGGGCTTGATTTATTAAAAGAAATAAGTAGGCTCTTAGTTAGTGCTATGTATACAACGACTTATTCAAATCTTTCGTTATACTGCCGCTCGTATTTCAACTCTGATTCACGTTCTAAACGGATTTCTTCAACAAATGCTCTTCCCTGATGTATAGCCCAATCCTGAATAATAGGATTTTCATGGTTTTGAAGTTCTAACAAAAGGGGTAATCGAGATTGAAGTATTGCTGCCCGTGATCCACTCCATGAAGTTGGCTTCAACCTTGATTTTAACTCGTTTAGAACGATGATCGGATCGGTAAATTTATTAATTAAAGTCATCGCAAGTGGAGTCCATTGCAGTCCGTTTTCAGTGTTTGTGTAGGGGATAACAACTGATGCTGCTACGGGACACCTTACAGTGGGATTGGCATTACACCATTTCAGTATCACATCATCATTGATAGCTAAAATAGGATTACGGTGTGTAGCAGTATCTTCGGAGAACAATCGGGCTAACCGGTAATTATGGTGATCGCTTTTTTCGAGAAAAACATTAATAAAGACTATTGGRTGTAAAGAGGCCAGTGAGAACAAACTTCGATCATAGTCTCCGGCGGAAATATCATAATTTTCCATGGCTTTAGAAATCTTTGTGAGAACTAATAGAGTACTTTCGGTCGCGGCTTCGTTAGCAAAACAATATTCCACAATGTTTGCTAATGCATAGTCCATATGAGAAGAGTTCTTGCGGGAAAAAGTATATTGAACGAGTAATTCTTGTCCTAATTTAGAGATTAATTCGCTAACATCATTTTTTGTCGTTCCGTGAATTCTCATATGAAGAATATCAATAGCAACATCTATACCATCGTTTTTGGAAGATACTTTTCTCAACAACTCACAGATATCAGAATCATTGATTGTTTCATGAGTTTTCCCATAGGCCAAATTACCATATTGCCATATTGGTGCATTCCCAAGTTCAAGCGATTTCATAAGTCTCGACACACCTTTTTGAGTAATGTCCACACTGGTTTGAATAAATGGAAACGCCATCGATAGAATCCTACAAGTAACCGCCTCGTATAACAAGTCTTCAGATAGATTATTATTTGATTTAGAAAGGGCGTTTAAAAAACCTCTAAGTAACTGATAATTACGTTTCGGCTCATCTATCAAGAATAATTGTTCCAAAATAGTATTCCAGATAGTTCGTGGATCACCATGCCCTTTTGCTAATCCTTGTCCAAAATGAAAAATCCTCATACCCTCATTCCCTAAAAGCACGGGTAAAAGCTCGTGTAAAACATCCATTTGTGATCCAACTTCACGACCAAATGTACGAGTTTTTTCTTCTATCCTTGCAAAACCATCGCTTGCACTGCCTCTTTCATCTTCATCTTCAACTGCATCGATCAAATTAATAGTAGTTCCAAACCCGGACAGTGTATATAACTTAATTTGATCTATCAAATCAGTTGGCTCCAAAAGTTTGACTAAGGCATCCAATCTAGAAAGTACATCCGGTAACATATCTTTTTCATCAAATCTTTTTGTGCTCTTAACGGCTACCCAACCTTCATTCCAACTAGCTTTTTCTGAAATAGCTTTTACAGCAGTCTCTAATTCATCATACATTGCAGCTGTTGTCCATAGACCACGGAACTTCTCAGCCAAAAGAGCTTTAAGCTTAAGTGATACCGGATTTTCAGAAACGGTAACTGCCACTGTATAATCAAGAAATAATTTATACCATTGTTTTACATCCTCTTTATTTTCTGGTGAATAGCCAAAATCTCTAGCACGAGCACCAAATTCAAAATCGTAAGAAGAACTAAAGTGCCAAGACTCCAACGACGCACTTAATAAAGAAACGGCCAAGGTTACTCGATCTTCGGATTCGGATTCTAACAACTTGGTAATAACATTTAATCTTTGTAAAGGAGAGGCATGGGTACCAGATAGATAGATTTGAAACATTGATGTTAATAAACTTCTTATTGAATCGCTGTTTTCATTTGAGTTTTCCGACAATGCAAATTGGCACAGAAGATGCGTAGATCTTTCGAATAATTCCTGTTCATATGCTATTGATCTAAGAAGTCGTGTGAAATACCTAAAATGGTTATTTTTTCGAGTGAAAAATTCTCCAGCGTCTTTTTGATTAGCAACATTCTCAATCGTTGAGAGGATTAACGCAGGATCCACCGGAGCGATATTTCTATACAGAGTAATACCAAGTTCATTTAAATCTCTAATATCTCCTAAAATGCCTGTATCAGATAACCATTCACGTACAATCTCTTTTGCAGCAGTAGAATTATGAAGATAACCTAGTCGTCTTGAGAAGGAGGTTAATAACCTCACAGAACCACCACTTAGAAAAATTTTAGTGATGTCGTTATTCGGGATATTTTCCAATGCTCTGGTGGCCAGACGGTTTGCAACTGCGTGAGGTAAAACAGCTCTCCAATTACTTCTTTGTTGTACAAGATCACGACGTTTTAATTCACTAATATTTTCGTAAAGTTCTCGAACGCTCATTTCTAATAAAGAACCTAAAAGAGTAAGTTCAGTATTTTCGTCTTCTCCGGTTTTGCAATTGAATGAATACACAAGGGAACACACTTCTGCTACTTTTTGTAATTTACTGTCTGGTATATTTCGTTGAAAAAATAACCTTTCAAATAATTCTTGGTCTCTTAGTCTGGAAATATCCTCTCCTCTTTCAATTGTTCTTGCTAGGGCGATAGCAATACGTGCGTTTCCACCGGAGAATTGAGCTATTGTTCGTGCGCTTACTTGGCTAATTTGACTAAATCGTGCAAGCATAACCTTTTCAATTAATTMAACTGAAGCTGGTTCCAAGCGATATACGTCCGTCTCTTCAGGTTGATCTTCTCTGACATCATACTCTATTGTGATTAAACTAATAAGACTTCCGGCTGCCGAACATATCGAAGTCAATCGTCTATGTAAATCCGGTGGGCAATTATCAATAACAAGCACAATTGGCTTCTGGAGTGCGATCAACCTTTCTGTGAAATTTCTTGGATCTGGGAAAGGACTATCACTAACATCAGAGTAAATTACTTGAGATCGATTTAATGGCATAACACCGATTCGTTCATCAAATAAAGCCTGTATTAATCGAGTCTTACCCACTCCAGACAATCCCACTAAACGAACCGAGGACCTTGGATGACTAAGTGTATTCCTAAGTTCATTTATACCATCTACTATAGAAATACCTTCTGGACTTGTATTGTTAGCATTATATAATCGAACATGAGCATCAGTAATATATTCTTCTTTAATACCTTCGGGACAGTTAGCCCAATTATCGTATGCTTTCCATCCATGAATTGGCCTTCCGATTTTTTCTCGTACCCATAGAACAAGTGCAGGATGTGTACGAACCCATCCAGCTAGTCGTTCACGATCATAGAAGTCAATCTTGATCTTTGAAGAGTTTGCGTAATCAGATACTGCATGCTGCATCGCTGCTTTTCTGTTTCTTAATGATGAGTCTGATGTGGATCCTTGACTACTAACAATAATATAGGCACCATCGATATCCGCTAAATCTTTAATTACTTGTCTAAGTTCTCCGTCTGGACGCATTTCTGAGATAATTTCAGAACGAGGCATGTCAGGTTTTTTCACTTGAAATCCTGTGCCTGATCTTGGTATAAAGCTGTCACTATGTAAAGTAGCGGTTATCTCAACACGAACATCAAGCCCACCATCACTTGCGTTTTGGTGCCCGCCCCATGTAACCCCTGCGATAGGTAAACCAGCAGAACGTAACTCTGCTTCACAAAGAAGGCCAACAAGTGATCTGAGATCTGAATCGTTCAATTCTTTTATATCATTACCTGTAATTTCAAGCATAAAAATCCTCCTGTGAAGCTAAGTAATTTGGTATATCGTGCTGATTTGTTCTCAACGAATATCTAAAAATAAAAGCATTTGCAATCGCGTTTGAGTTTCTTGCATGTTGGACGATAAACGGAAACTGAGGGTTGCGTGTCCTTGGTTTATTGATCATGTACAAATGGGCACTTCTATTTGTAGCATTTTCAATTCTAGCTTTCAATTGGACAAGTTCCGCCATTGTAGTCATTATCGGTTCACTCCTCAAGAATGACAAAAAGGGGGAGAGAGTGAAAAAAAGCGTTGCTTTAACCCAAGCTTCCATAATTCGCTGCTTTCCGCGATTAAATGCCAATTTTATTATAAAGCATCTACCAATACCTGGAAACATGTATGTCTTTAGCACTACTTAAGTTCATTTTTTAGCGAAGTATATTTTATACTAAGTACAACAAACGAATTCCAAAATTCATGAGTCAATTAGAACGGGACAGATTCTATGTTTTTACAGAAGATGGTTACATGTCTGGTAAGTCTGGTCGTGCTGATGATTACATAATCACCATAGTTAATGATGAAATCTTAGTTGAAATAAACGCTGATAAGATATTATAAAAATAAATACTTGGCGATTACAGGAGTTGCATAGAACCCCAAAAGTATTTAGTTTCCATGAGTCTTGACCTTGAAAGATTGAAAAATTATTCACAGGAACAAATCTGGAGAGAAGAAATTGAACGCAGATATGAATTTTGGAGAGAAGTTAATTTAAATACACCTGTTGATATTAAGGATTTGGCAAAGAGTGCAGCAAGTAACTTTATTTACTTAGTTGGCGGCATATTGGTTCTCGTAGTATTAATATATTTGCTAACGCTCTTGCCTTCAAGTGACTGCGTTGAAGCGGATAGATTTGGTGTACACCAAGTTTGTGGAGATGATTGAATACTTTAAAAGGATTTGTTCAGAATGTTAGGTTACATATGCATGATTAAATAGTCGTATACACAATACACTACAACGACAAATGGTGGAAGCTGAGGTAGAGGTTTCAATGGGGCTTAGTATTGATGACGCAGAGGTTTTACATGCAGCTCTAGGTAGAATTTTGAGAAGATTTAAAAATGAAGAAGTAATAGACTAAAGATTAATTTAAGTCAGCCAAGAGCTGGCTTTTTTGTTGTATAATTACTAGAATGCAATGGGAAATTCAGGGTTTTTAATCTAATGATAGAATGGTTTTATCTTCATTGACATTGACAAAAATATATTGCCGAAATGGAGAGTCATGTCATAAGTTTAAATAAATTAGTGATTTCATTTATTCAAAATATTTTATTGGAGGACTCAAAATGTCAATTCAAGATGAGTTGAAAAATACCAAAGGCGATTACGTTCATGCGACTGTCAAGGCCGCCGCGAGCAGTGTTCCTGTTGTTGGAGGGTTACTGTCTGAAGTTTTTGGGCTTGTTGTTGCTGCTCCTGCAGATAAGAGAAAAGAAAATATTATTATATTACTTGATGAACGCTTAAGAGAGATTGAAGCTAAGGTGGATAGTATTAATTTAGATGATCTAGCAACCAATGATCGGTTTCTAAGTACTGTTCTTCAGGTGATTCAAATTTCGATGAGGACACATCAAACTGTAAAGCGTGTTGCGCTAATTAACGCAGCAACAAATGCTGCTGTTTCGATTAGCATTGAAGAGAATCTGCAGCAAATGTTTCTGAATTTTATTGATTCTTTTAATGAATGGCATCTCAAGTTGTTACACTTTTTGAATGATCCTTTTCAGCAACTTAAAGAGGGTGGTCAATTTGTTGAGTTGGGCACGGGGGGAGTCAGACATATTATCAACATGCGATTTCCAGAATTAGTCGGCCAGAAAGAATTTACAAATCAGATTGTGAATGATTTATACAGCAGAGGTCTAATAAGCTCAAATTCAGATATTCTTAATGCAACTATGTCATGGACGGGAATGGTAGCTCCACGTACATCAGATATGGGGAGACAGTTTTTATTGTATATAACTACCCCTTCATTTCTAGAGGAGTAGTATTAATAAAAGGATAGGTTCATCGGGGGTTATAACTTGGAAATAGTAAAAAATGCGGAATTTTTTCACATACAACGAAATAAGCGTTGGGCGGAGAAGGATAACTGGGAAATTGGTAATAAAATTGAAATTGGAACTATTCAAAATAAGTTAATGGAAAGTCGATTTAGCATTAACTATAATATGAATCCAGAACTAGATTTTAAAGCGGAATTCATGAGGTTGAGAAGTAAACAGTTAGATCAACATGATTTAGACTATCTTGACGATATGAGTTTGGTTTGGAAAGAATATATTTTAAAAACAAGAGAGTATCTATTTGAAATTGAGCGAATGCAAATTGACCCGGAGTTACCCTCAAGATTCAATTGCTTATTTGTTACAGACTGGGACGGATTAACTTATTGGAAACCAATATTAGAAAACAATGAGAGTCCAACAATTTATAAGCTGTCGCTAACAGGCCGCATCCATAAGGCACATGACAAATATGTTAGGCTTAACACCCTTAGCCAAGCATACAATCACTTGCAAGCATGGAAGTATTGGACTGGAGTAGATGTAGATCAGCAAGGATATGAGTATTTATTTGAGGGAAAGGCAGAGGTATTGGAGATTATCAAGTAACTTAAAAGGTTGATTTCATAAGTGTTTTCAGGAGGGAAAGTTCCAATGAATGAATTAATCATTAAAGAGAAGTTAAATAAAGCAGGAATGAAAATTCAAGCAATATTCAACCTTACTAAACTAAAGAAAAACGCAAATGGATTACAGCAAATATTTGTCGTCGATTCTTCTAATGACGAAAAGCTTGGATATCTTGACTTTGAATATTGTGGAGATGGTACTCTACTCATTATAGGCTTCCATTCTGATGAAATTTATAGGGGGAATGGTCACGGTCGTATGATGCATGAGTTACTATTAGAGATAGCACCCACTGTTGAAAATGAAGCTTTAAAACAGGGCTTTAAGAGAAAATTAACCTATATTGATGGAAAGATAAGAGAACATGGGATTAGCAAAAGCGAATTGATAGAAATTTATAAAAAACTTGGATATGAAATTATTGATAACGAACGTATTAAATATGATATTCAAATAAATAAATAATTTCATAAGGTGGAAAATACATTGGAAGACCGTGAAATAGAGCTTGAGTCTCAAATAGCAGAATTATTAAAAGCACTAAATAAAGTGCGTGAGTACGAAGACATTTATGGCAACAAGGAAAGTCTTAAAGTTAAAAAACAACGATTTGATTAGAAAAGAGTGTGATACTCCAATGTTGAAAGTGTTATTTATGAATCCCAATGGAGACAACTTAGACAGCCGCGACATGTCATTGGAGCAATTACAGGCACTCAAATTCGCAGATAAGGTTGATTTATGAGCTGTTTCATTTGCCATTGCCGATACAGCATACAACGTGAATATAGAAGGAGTTATATGTGTGGTTGAAGTGACAAAAAAGCAATATTAAGTTGAAATTGGGAATAGGATATTAAAAAAGAGAATAGGAAGTGAATCTCTTGGAAATTAATGAAGAACTCCCATTGATTAAAGTCACGAGCCACATGTTAAAACAATCATATGATTCACGTTGGTACTCTTATATTACCTATTTTCCAATTGCTTATATAATTTATGTATTTTCAGGATTTTTGTGGGCTGTATTGCTAGGGGCGATAATTACTGCAATTTTTAACCTGATATTGTTTAAGATATTATTCGGTAAGGCAGCCTTTAACTCTCACTATTTTTATAATTGTCCGAATTGTAATTATGAGATGATCTTTTGGATATTTGGCAAAGAAACGAAGTTAGCAGATTCTAAAACTCAAATAAGATGTCCTAAATGTGCAGGATATCATATTGTTGATTATCGATACGATGGAAATATGAAAATATTGAAAGATTAGGTTACTATCTTTAAAACAAATATTTAATAGGGGGTGAATTTTATTAAACCTATTTATGACTCTATTATGGAGATTATTAAATCAATTGAACTGATTCTTGAGAATAAATTAATTCAACCAACATTAATTTTGATATATAGCGGAATTGATATCGTTGCATCGTTAACAGTTCCAATTAAAAGAGATGTACAGAGAAAAGATTTTGAGGAATGGGTCAATAAATACATGGTACCTCATTTTGATAAACCTTTAACCGCAAAAGACATATATGCTGCTAGATGTGCAGTACTTCATACAATGAAAGCTGAATCTAAGTTGTCTAAAGAAGGTCAAGCTTCACAGATATATTATGTTCATGGCGATAAAAAAGAAGAAGAACTTCAATTTTACGTTGATTTACTAGGAGATTCTCATAAGGTTATTCATATTGAGAAGCTTTTGAAGTATTTTAGAATGGGGATTGCTGATATGTTTGAAAATCTAGATAAGGATGAAAATTTATTAATTAATATGAAAAATAGATCTAGAGTAATTCTATCAAATACCAGCCTTACAGAATTTGAAAAGTACTTAAAATAATACTTTTTATGGGGGCTAGATTGTGAGAGAAAACAAAAGTGGAATTCCAATTCACAAGTGTCCAGATCCTTTTATGATGAATGAAAACGATGTTAACAATGCAGTTGCAATTTTCTTTAAACAGAGTGGCGTAAAAGTTCAAAAGCTTGCAATTAATACACAGACAGGCATAGATGTGTTAGGTACAAAAGATGGTTATACATTAATTGTTGAATCTAAAGGCTMAATGGCTAACAAGCAGAATGAATATGTGTTTGGCAACGGTCAGATTAAGAAACATGTTGGTGTTCAATTGTATTATTTAATTAAGCAATTTCAATCTTCAACAAATAAAACTTTATTAATTTTAGCAAACCCTGACATTCCAAGAATTAGAAATTGTATAGATGATATTTCACGTACCATAGAAATTTTAGGTTTCATTAAGATGTGGGTCAAAGAGGACAAATCTGCATATATTGAATCTCCTGAAATTCACATGGCTACAATTGAAAAATTAGGATTATTACCTAATTTACACTAAAACATTTCTTTTAACGGAGGGATATGGATGGATGATATTAAAACTATTGAAGTAAGGTACATTTCATTCCCCGATATTGAAGATGGAATTCTTGGTTTTTACAGAGATGTAGTGGATCATGAGTGCATGTCACCTAGATACTTTTATAAACAAAGCGAGAAGTCCAGCGGTTTCTGTCATATACGTACACCAGATGAAATGGATAATTTGGCGAAGCAAATCAACGCGATGTCAAGGCTGGAATTCCAAGAAGATAAGAGACAGAAAGGCTTTAAGACTTGGTTAAATGCATATGCTTTGTATTTATCAGAAGAATTAGGTAAAGCTCTCCAGAACGGTGGGGTTCGTATTGTGATTGGAGATGTTGAATTGCTATTTAAATGTCCTAATGGAAAGTTCGTGCCATGGAAGGGGCATTCAGGRGTGTAATATAAAACACTTTTTTACCTATAACCCTTCTAGGGTTCTGTTCATATGATCAATAAAGAATGTATTGAAGGTGTGATTGGGAATGACACTCTATTGGAGTCTTATTGATGAAGATCGTTGGAATTACATGCAAAATCTAGGCTACCTTATAGGAGAAGAGCAAAATGCAATGTATCCCAAAGAGTATCTTTGGATGATGGAGCAAATGAAGCAGCGACTACCTAATTACACTGGGGAATATCCAGTGTGGCTGTGGATCAAGAAACCAGATCTGCGTTCCCTTTATACTTATTATTTTGAAAGTAAGATGCGCTATGTTAGGCTTACAATCGAATTACACGAGGAAGATGTATTAGTATCTTGTTTTGATAACTGGCATTCGGTTCTTAATGATTCATTCTGTGCAGATGATCAAAAAGAATCTAATGATTTTAAGGAAGGAAAGTTAAGTATTACAAAGGAAGAAAGTTGGCTAAGAATTTTTGATTTTACACGTGATAGAGACCCGAGGTGGTTAGGGGCAGGAGACTATAGGCAAGGAGTAACAGGTAAGATTACCATAAATAAAGTGAAAAAAGTTGAACATTTTGTAAGAAGATAACAACTTAATGATAATACCGCGGTATTGCAATGAAAGAATGATTTTATGGTAAGAAGTGGAGTAACGCTCAGACTTATTTATAACGGGAAGGAACTATTATTATGTCAAATTATTACTTGAACGAAATTATTAATCAACAGATTTATAAGTTTTCCTTGGATTTTTGTCACTGGGCCCCCAAATTATTCGCTCATGAAAAAAAACCTTTAATTCATACTGGCGAATTTGGCATGTACAGGGAAGAGGTAGCAAGAACTTTTCTGAGAAATGTTGTATCTAAAAAATTTGAAGTTAATCATGGTTTTATTTTAAATCCTCATGAAGGTAACGAAGGGATAAGCACACAATGTGATATTGTCATTTATGATAAAATTTCAACACCATTTTTTGAGGATGGATCAGCAAAATTTTTCCCAATGGAAACAGTTGTAGCTATAGGTGAGGTCAAGTCAGATCTTAATAAAACTGAATTAGCAACTGCCCTGAACAAATTAGCTGCAGTAAAGAAAAAAAAAGAAACTTTAACTGATGTAACAACACTATCAAGATTTCAGCTAGATGCACATTTTGAAGATGAAATAAAAAAGTATGAAAKGGTTTTTTTTGATAAAGTCCCATGTCAATTTTGGAACCAGGCTACGCCTACTTTCAAGGATCGTATTGAGCGAATAAATCAATTGACTATTAATAATGAAGAAAAAAAACAATTAAAGTACTATTCGTTAGAAATAGAAAGGCTAAAGAAACTTAGAGATAGATTGGATTTTAATATTAGATATTTTCATACAGATCATGTTTTTACATTTCTAATTTGTAACAAAATTACAGACGTTCCGTTAAATGAACTTCCAAATGTGATTGCAGATATATATAAATCTTCAAAGGTAAAAAGAATACATAGACACAATATGATTCTTAGTTTACAAGACGGTCTTTTAATATATATTGATCCCTTTAACCCTAAAGATGGAAATCATAAGTATTTTCCATTTCCTAATAAATGGAACAGGAAATTAAAAAATATTTTTGTGCCTGTAGTTAATGGGAGTACAAAGTTTGAATTAACTAATTTTATCGTTAAAGAACTAGAAGAAATGAAAATTAAAAGCTCAAAAACAAAATTCGATCTAAAAAAGGCTGATTTTTTAGAGAAAGTCAGTAAATATATCGTAAAAGAATTTAGAGATATTGAAGGGAAACCTCTAACTGAAACCGATGTAAAAGAGATTTTTGATGATTTATTCAATATGAGGAAAAATAAGATTACTACTGGTAGACATAATAATGTTAAAGAAATTTCGAAATCATTAGCAAATCAATTAATGTATTATTTAAACCTCTCACAATCTGAAATTGACGAATTCGAACACATAAAGATTTTTTCTCACTATCTCTTTTTGTCTACTACCGATGCTACTATAATTTATCCTGAATTAGCTAAATATTTAAATCCAATACTACATAATAGATATACAATTACTGAATAAAGACCGAAACTGCACATCAGACAAAAGAATTACCTCTAACCAACTTAATTATTTAAAACTAAATTTGAAAGAGTTCCTTGGAAATGAAAGCACGATTTTATATCAAGAAAAAAGGTAGCATATAAAAAAGGAAAAATGGAACGCGATATATTTACTTCAGGATTGGGATTTATAAAACACTATGTTAATTGGAGTAGGTAGTCATGGACGAAAAAGTAACGGTATTTGGATTAGATTTTGGAGGGCTAACTACAAATAAATGTGCATTAGTCCGAGCAGATCGACCTGATCCCAAACTGAAAAAGATTTATATTACTATTATTAATAAACATCCGCTATCAAAAGAGAGTGAAGAGAGAAATCTTATAAAAAGATTAGACAAAGCTAGATATTCTTTTTTAAAAGGAAATGAAAAAACACCTATTTACGTGGATGTACCTATCGATCTTCAAATGTTAAATCAAATGTATAGTTATAGGCATTACTGGCAATTGACTCACAGACCAGTTGATTATGTTTTCAGAGCCCTTGCTCCATTAGGAAACCTTATTGGGGTGATGGTTAGTGCATTTCGATACTTATTAACAAATCAATCTGAAAAGTTAGAAGAAAAAATGAAAATTATAGATAAAGAGATGTTAATAAATAAAGGGCTTGATAAACTTTTCTATGAAACTTATCCTTCCATTTCCTGCTACAATTTAAAGCTTTACCATAAAAAATACAAAGACACAGTCGCAATATATACCAACAATACTTGGAGACCTGCAAAGAAAGAAAATGATAAGTTTATTGAAGATACGACTTTTGTTTCAACTGAAAAATTACAAGATTTAAAACGAATGAGTTCGGGACAAATTACAAGTCATATAGGTGAAATTATTGATTCATTAGATGATTCGTTTCAATTATTAAAAAACATGTTTAGGCTAGAAGAAACTAGAGACATCTTAATAGATGATAATTTAGAAGGCAATGCGCTATTTGGGGGAATTCGTGACGAGTATACTGAATTTATAAAAAATATTGGGAAATCATCGACAAGGCAAGGGAGTTTACAGACTATTTCGAATAAACTAAAAAAAGATTCGAACAGTCATAATAAATTGTTGAAAATTATTTTTGTGAAAGAAACAAGAGAGAAGTTTCAAGAAGCTTTATTAAAATTTTTGCTAAGCGAAGGTCAAGAAATAGATCAGCAATTGGAAAATAATGTTATCGACTACTTCCCTCAAAAAATCACTAATCAATACGATTTTATTAATAATCTTAATACTTGCCGGAAAGAAATTCAAAAATCCGATAGAATGCGTTTCATTAATAATCTAAATAAATTAAATATTAAAACCCATGAACAAGCGTTTTCAATAACTGATGACGAATTTGACGCTATTATATGTTCATTGACAGAATGGTTTAAAGCCACAAATTTAAATGATGTCATTAGAGATTCGCTTAATATTCGATATGATGATCTTGAAATCGAGAACGATGATTTAGTTCCCCATGGCTATCGAATAATCGGTAATTACTTTAATCCAACAAACCTATTGGAAGACTATGTAATTATTTTGCAGAAATTAGATTGGCATGAAGGGATTATGGAGGCTAAATTTATATTAAATGAACCAAAATGGGGATTAGGATTTCAACACATTATTCAATAAAACATGGATTTCATTGAATTAGTATATTGTAAAATATTAAGAAGGTGATATTTTTGACCGCAGGAATGGATTTACCATCGAACGATATTATTAACGAAATTGAATTTATATTTAAAGTATTAAAACAGTATAATGTTTCATTTCATGAAACAAATAGATTCAGTCAATTCTATAAAAGTTACAAAAAATTAATTGAATCAAATAATATCTCTAATAATTTCTCAGAGCTGCTCGAAGGGATGAGAGATTTTTTTGAATTAAAATCAATTGTGTCTTCTCCAGAAATCTTGGGAACCTCGGTTGAGGAATTAAAACTAATGTTAAGCGGATGTAGATTACCCTCAGAAGACTCTAATTCAACTGCAAGGGACAATCAATATCAACTTTTTCTAGCATCTAGATTTAGTGATTCAGGAATGAATGTTAATTGTGTTGAACCAGATTTTTCATTTGAGTTTGAAGGCGTAACATATTCGGTTGCTGCTAAAAGAATTAAGAGTAGAAAAAAGATTTATGAACGAATTAAAGAAGCTGAGAAGCAAATTATGCAATTCGAGCACGATGGTTTTATTGCCTTATCATTAGACAGATTGTTAGAAAGCGATAATCCGTATGTTTTAACTAACAATCCTGATGATTTAGTAAATATAACAAATGAGTTGCTTTTAGGATTAGTCAAGGAGCTATTCCCTGCTAAATACTTTGAAGAAAGAAGCAAAAGAATTAAAGGAATAATAGTCACTTTAGGGATACCTAGTTTTACACCGTTCGATTCATCACTAGGGTATGGATTTTCTCTTCAACTCTTCCCACTAACTGAGTTAGGGGATGAAATGGAATACTTAAAAATAGGGAGAATTTGCGAACAATTAGCTTAACCTAACTTTCTAACTGATCCAAATAGAGTCAATAAAAGTACAGTTTTATTGGAGCAGCCTCTTCTAAAGAAAGGGGCTGTTTTTCATTTTTTATTTGGGTTTTTAAGTTATGTATTCCTAAATAATGCGCTTCATTAATTGCTATTACTTTTTACTTGTTTTTTCTAATAAAATTTAACTTTTATAACAATACTAAAATGAAGTAATCTGGAAAAAGAATTAAAAGTAAAAATTTTTCAGGGCAATAATTTTATGTTTTCCAATAAAAGCGCTTTGAATATTAAAAATAATACAAAAGAAACCAGAACTAATATCCAAGTGGATAGTGTATTGGTACCAAAAGCTGATCCGAGTGCAAGGTGTATTGTCAAATACATATAAATAAAGATAAAGTTCAACAAAATTCAATATTAATTTAAATTAGGTCTTGATAAGCTGATTGTCAGAGCTTCTACGCAAGTGTAGAGAAGGCTGATCATCCAGGTCTAGATAATAAGCCGGTTGCCGTAGCAGGAGACCCTGCGTTAAGATCAGGTATTATTTTAGCTGCCTGCCCTGTTGCCAAAGGATATGGTGTATCGACTGCCGAACGGTTGGGTGAAGCATTGAAGAAGTGTCCCGAGCTGATCGTCATGCGGCCACGGATGCAGCATTACATTAATGTTTCGTTGCAAATAACTGAAATTTACCAGGAAGTTACGGATCTAGTTGAAATCTTCAGTATTGATGAACAGTTTTTAGATGTAACTGGAAGTATTCCGCATTTCGGAGATGCGATGACAATTGCTGAGACCTTGCAGTATAAGGTGCTCAAACAAACGGGCGTTAAGCTGCGGGTCGGAATTAGCTCGAATAAAATCTTAGCGAAAATCGCGACAGATATATGGGCCAAAAAGAATGCAACCGGCATATTCACACTGCTGCCATCCGCTGTCGAGGAACATCTATGGAAGGAACCTGTCAGCAAAATGTTCGGTGTGGGTTCGCGCATGACGGCGCATTTTGCTAAATTGGGCATGTATACCATCGGCGATGTGGCGCGGACGCCGCTGCCGCAGCTGAAGCAGAAATTTCGTGCGCGTTTTGGCAAGCAGTCGGACATTCACGCGGAGGTCATGTGGCGAACGGCAAACGGGTTGGATGACAGTCCAGTCACGCCGGGCACGTTCGATACACCTCCGAAGTCGATCGGTCATATGATGACGCTGCCGAGGGACTATGCAGAATCGTCGGAAGTGAATACGATACTTATGGAGCTGACGGAGGAGGTGTGCCGGGATTGCCGGCGCAAAGGCTATATGGCCTCTATCGTGACGGTCAGCTGTATGTGCAGTCCCTTTGATGCGCCGACAGGTTTCTCGCGCCAGATGAAGATGCCAGACCCGACGAATCATACCGGCACTGTTTTTCAAGCTGTGAAGCAGCTTTTCTATAAATTCTGGGATACGATGCCAGTTCGTCGTGCTGGCGTGATGCTGAGTCAGTTCGTGAACGATGAAACGTACCAGCTCACCCTTTTTGAAGATCAAGTGAAGGCACGTGAATTGGAGAAGGTAACGGATAGCATTAAGGATCGGTTCGGCAATGCGGCGATTGTTCGCGCGTCCTCCTTGACGACAGCTGGCCAAGCGAAGGTTCGCTCGCTCAAAATCGGAGGTCATTATAAATGAGCAAAAAATTGCAGAATAACGGTTTATGGGAGTCAAGCCGCATGATGCTGCCCCAGCACCGGGAAGCAGCTCAAAGCCAACGTCATGACAAACCGGTTCCTACGAAACGCCCGACAGTGGATGACATTAATATTATACGAGAATCTGTGCTGCTGCCGCTCATGCATACGATTATTGTACGAAGGGCGCGTGAAGTGGAGCGTTCCTCCGAGATGCTAAGAACACTTTATTCGAAGGTGGCTCAGGTGCTGGCCAAGAATATGCACGCGGACTTAGCCAAAGTAAAGCGTCATATGCTCGAAAATGACATGCATGTCGCGGAAGAAGAGAAGGATGATCAGATGATTCGTTACCGGTATCGGTGCCGTGAGCATGAAGATCGTTTTACGATGACGAGGGACTATATGCGTGCTGAAATTGGTGCGCGAATCGGCCGATATGCCGACAGTCTGGTCACAACCATTTATGGGACAGATCCGCGTGTGAGTGTGTTAGAGAAGGAAACGAAGAAGAAATCGTGAATCTGCCTGAAGATATCGCTAGCGCCCCTTCGCACAGCCTGAAGAAGAAAAGTTCTTCGGGCTGTGCGAATTGACGTAAGCCTATCTTTTTTCCATAATGGAGATAGGGGAATGAGATAACGGTGTGAAGGAGAAGGATGTTAACCTATGTGCGGACGCTACACGATCACTGTAACGTTAGAGGAATTGATGCTGCGTTACGATATGTACGATACTTTTATGCCGAGATATAGCCCTAAATATAATGTTGCGCCCGGACAGCAGGTGATGGCGATCGTCCATGACGGGCAGCGAAATAAGCTAGGCGAACTGCGCTGGGGACTGATTCCAGAATGGGCCAAAGATGAGAAAGTTGGCTATCAAATGCTCAATGCACGCTCCGAAACCTTGGCGGACAAGCCTGCCTTCCGCAAGCCATTTGAACGTAAACGCTGCCTGATCCCAGCAGATTCTTTCTATGACTGGAAAGGAAGCGGCAAGCATAAACAGCCCATGCGCATCATGTTGCGCAGCAAGGAACTGTTCAGTATGGCAGGGCTTTACGATACATGGACATCTCCCGAAGGTGTGCGGATCTCAACTTGTACGGTCATTACCACGGAATCGAACGAGATGATGAAGGATATTCATGAGCGTATGCCGGTCATTTTGCCACGAGAGAAGGAAGCTGTTTGGTTAGATCGGAGTAGGAAGAATGTGGATGAACTTCGTCCGCTTCTGCAGCCATACCCCTCGGAGCTCATGATGGCGTATCCGGTATCTAGCCGCGTGGGGAGTGTACGGAATGATGATGAGCAATGTATAGAGCCGATCAGTCTTTTGCTTTAAAAAGGTAGAGGGTAGCAGAGAATAGGAGCGTCAAGAAATATGAGAAATGGTATGTTGCTTAGGATCACACTGATACTTGCTATTGTAGCGGCGATCAACGGTTATATAGGCTGGCATTTGAAGGTTTATTTATCGCATTTATTGGGTGCTTCATTTTATCCCTGGTTGTATTGGCCTGTGTTTTGGATCGTTGGGTTCTCCTATGTCATAGGGCGGTTTGGAACGAAGGTGCTGCCTCCAACGCTAACACGACTGCTTAACATCATGGGTTCCTACTGGTTGGCTCTCATTCAATTCGGTATCCTTCTTTTGCCGGTCACGGATGTGGCGATTGGTGTGCTTTATGGTGCGTCTGTTTCGTCAGCTAATTATGTGCCTATACTGGGGTCGATCGTTATAGCCATTGTACTTATTCTCCTCTTAGTAGGCTCATATATGGCGCGAACCCCGGTTATCCGCAAATATGAGATTACGATTCCMAAGCAAGCGGGGGACTGGAAACAGCTTCGGGTCGCTGTCGCTTCGGATATTCATTTAGGTGCTGTCGTCGGCAATCGCCACTTGCGCAAGCTTGTCAAGCATGTGAATGCGATGAAACCTGATCTGATTCTGCTGCCGGGAGATGTCATTGATGATGATATTAAACCTTTTATTCGTTATCAAATGGGACAGACCATGCGAGAGTTGCAGGCACCGTTAGGCGTGTATGCTGTGCTTGGCAACCATGAATACTATGGCGGACATATTCCAGCTTTCGTGGAACAAATGGAACAAATCGGCATTCGTGTGCTGATGGATGAAGTTGTTCATGTCCAAGAACGCTTCTATCTCGTAGGGCGTAAAGATAAGTCTGCGGAACATTCCGCTGGAGGACGTAAACCGTTAGTCTCCTTGATGGAGGGAGTAGACCTTGCCCAGCCGATTATCGTTATGGACCATCAACCGTACCAGTTAGACGTAGCGGCTGCCGCAGGCGTTGATGTGAATTTGTCAGGTCATACGCACCGTGGTCAAATAGCGCCGAACCATCTGTTCACTAGACGGATCTTTGAACTAGATTKGGGCTATTTACGCAAAGGGAATTTACATGCGCTGGTGTCCTCGGGCTTCGGTACATGGGGACCACCGATACGATTGGGAAGCCAAGCGGAAATTATTGAGTTGACTATCCATTTTACAAGTCATGATAGAGAAGAGGGGTAACACCTATGCAAGAGTTAGAGAAGAAACAAATTACACCTGTGGAGCTGGCGGCAGCGATGATGCAGTTTACGATGAAAAGCATAGAAAATAGTTGGGACACGTTGAAGCCTGCCATCATGGCCTATCTACCACAACCTGTCTTGACGATGGCCAAAGAAGATGAACTGTTAAGAGAGATTTACATAGCGGCTTTGGCGTTGGAGATTTACTGTATTCCGCACGCATTCGATGAAGAAACAGCACGCCTAGTCAGCCGAGCTATGGGCGAGGTGATGGCTTCAGACAACTTAGCGGAGCATCGCCTATCGGAGTCGATTGGACACAATTATCTGCCTAGATTAGAAGCAGTTGCCGAAATGGCACCTGAGGACTTGGCACTTGAACTTGTTCAAGAAGCAGCGAAAATTCTGTACGAACGCATAGAGCTTCCTTTAAAGCCGGCAGATCCAAGTACAAGTCTATTGTGGGCAAAATTATTTCCTTTTTTAGCGGGCATTGTTGGGAAATGGCCGATCTTGGCCACCAAATTTGAAGTGAAGACCGAGTAATCGTGGGCGTAATTAGCCCGAGGATGGAGGTAAGCAACATAAATGGCAAACAAACGAGTTCATGTCTATGTGTTATCTGGATTTCTGGGGAGTGGTAAAACGACTTTGCTCACCAAAGCCATTGATTATTTCACCGAAGCGGGCCGCAAGCCGGCTGTGATTATGAATGAAATAGGCGAGGTGAATTTGGATGGACAATTAATTGCTAATGAAGTCCCTATGTCGGAACTGCTTGGCGGATGCATTTGCTGTTCGAGTCGTGGTGATCTTGGCACAGCCTTGAACGAATTAGTGACAGGGGAACAGCCAGATTTAATTTTCGTTGAATCGACGGGGATTGCGAATCCTATGGAAATTATTGATGAGATTACGGACGCTTCGCTCATACTTCCGATAGAGCTTTCAGCCATCATTACGGTTGTGGATGCTCCACAGCTGCTTGAATTAAATCGAACAAGTCGCGGAAAAACCTACCGGCTCATGCGGGATCAAATTCGATGTGCGAACTTGCTCCTGCTCAATAAGACGGACTTGCTGCAGGAATCGGCGCTTCAAGAAGTGCATGATCTCGTAAAGGAATGGAATCCTTATGCGGATTTGCATTATACCGTGTTCAGTCAGATCGATATCAAGCTAATTGAAGATATTCATACAGAGGGTTCTGACAGGTCGCCTGTGCAGGTAGAATCKAACGAAGAGGCAGTTTCGCATAGCCACGAGCATCATCATGAGCATGATCATCATCATTCGCATAACCATGTAATGGCGTATACCCATTTTTTTAAACGGGCCGTAGATAGTAACGCATTTGAACAATTCGTGAGCCAACTTCCTCAGGAAGTGTATCGTGCCAAAGGGATTCTCAGCTTCTCGGATACATCGAGTCGGTTCTTATTCCAATACGCCTATAGAGAAATGGATTTTGTGAAAATAACGCCTAAGGGCGACGTGCCTGACGTAGCAGTCTTCATTGGGGAGAACTTTGCCAAGGATGTCATTCGCACCGAGTTGCTGAAATTAGAAGCGGAGTCGGATACATAGAAGATAAACAGCCTAATGGCAAGTCCTTGGCTAAAATCCGGTGCATACAATTTCCGTMATCGTTCTACACTTGACGCAAGTAGCCTATTTGCTGCACTATAATAGGAGAACATTTCAACACAGAGGGGTAATGCAAGTGAGTACGCATACGGATACGATTGATGAGATGCTAAGAGCGATGTCGCAGAAGGGCTGGCGCATTACAGAGCAGCGCAGAAGCTTAGCGACCTTATTCGCAGAATCGGGCAGTTACTTAGCGCCGAAGGATGTTTATGATCATATGAAAATAAAATATCCAGGCGTAAGCTTCGATACGGTGTATCGTAATCTCCGATTGTTGAGCGAGATGGGTGTTCTGGAGCAATTTCATTTGGCGGATGGCTTGAAGTTCAAAGCGAGTTGTTTGTCCCATCATCATCATCACATGATTTGCGTCAGCTGCGAGAAGACTGTGACGTTTGAGTTCTGTCCGATGAAGCTTGTAAAGGATTTGCCGGAGAGCTTTGAAATTCAAAGCCATCGGTTTGAAATATTTGGCTATTGTGCCGATTGTAAATCAGCCATGCCTGCCGCTCAGATGAGCGAGTAAATTTGACGGTACTATGCGCATAAAGAGCAAAAAGCAGTCTGCTGGGGATGAAGCCGGTAAGACTGCTTTTTGCTTTGCATTATTTGCTTTTGGTTACGTGTAGCAGCTCAGGAACTGTGACGAACGTGTAGCCAGCTGCCTTGAGCTTAGCAATTAACGGTCCAATGGCTTGCACGKTGCCTGACAGATCTTGGCTGTCTGCACCTCCAGAATGCTGGAGAATAATAGACCCGGGTTTCGTTTGCTGCATGATATTGTGAAGGACCTGATCGGAATTCAGTGATTTCCAGTCGAGGGAATCGACATTCCAGTTCACAATTAAGTAGTGATGATCTGCAATCCATTTGACCTGTTCTTCATTAATTGCGCCATAGGGGGGACGGATTAACCTAGGTGCGTAGCCGATAAGGTTGTGTAAAATGTTTTCTGTACTCTCAATTTGGTTTTGAAATTTATCCACAGAGAGCTTCGGTAAATTCTCATGGCTGTAGGAGTGGTTGCCGATGACATGCCCCTCATTGACGATTCGCTTGATGACATCGGGATGCGAGTTAGCCATAGCACCAAGTACGAAAAAGGTTGCTTTCACTTGATTTGCTTTTAAGGCATCAAGTACTTTCGGCGTAAACCGAGTATCGGGTCCATCGTCAAAGGTTAACGCGACTTTCTTCTCCTGACTGGAGCCGCGGAGCTTGAACGTGTCGGGATATTTAACAACCAGCTGAGAGAGTGTAAGCTTTTTCTGAGAATTTCTGACTTGGCCTTGATTTTTTTGAACGGGCAAAGAAGGACGCTTAGAGACTTCGGGTTGTGCTACAGGCCTTTTCGGATTGATCTTAGGCTTCAAGCTGGGAGTCAACGTAGGACGTGGAGCAAGTGTATGGTTTGGAGCTCGTGTAGGTGCTGTGGGCAACGCAGAAGCAGAGGGCGTGCTCGCGGGTGGCAACATGCTCAATCGCTTGGAACCGGAAGCATCTGTAATCAACGGGGACTCCGTAAAGTCMCTAATAGCCTCCATGGATGTCTGAGTGACATCTGGAGTCGAATGTTGGGTTGAGCTCTGATTTGGAAAAGACTTCGTTAAAGGCGTACCGCAGCTGGTTACAAGCAGACAAACGATGCTAAAGGACCAAAGCCGCTTGGTCATGACAATCCCCTCCGAGCATTTTATGACTATGCTCTAGGTTTTGTAAGGGGAGGCGAAATTATCCCGTGCAAATAACGGAAACAAATTGTTCTAGAGATGGGGCGCTTCACAAGGGGGACAGACTATGAAATAATTTTTTGAAACGTAACAATATCTAAAAATTGACCCCATTTGAAGCCAACCTCTCGATAGTGTGCACATTGTTGGTAGCCATTTCGGGTGAACATATGGATGCTAGCAGAATTATCCGCACAAACAGTTGCAATTATGGAATGGAAGCCGCGCGCCTTCGCGAACGCTTCTACATATTGAATAGAGGCAGATCCGATCCCTTTGCCAACGCATGCTGGATGAAGATAGATGGTCACTTCACCTGTTGTATCATAGGCTTGTTTTTTCTTATGGGGCATAATTTGAACATAACCTTGCAACTTCTCATCTAGCAGAATGACATACGTTTGATAACGAGGATTAGCGTGGACGACACTTTCTGTGAACTCGGGTAATGCAACAGGTTCTGTATGGAACGAATAGGTTGAATGAATAACGAAATGATTGTAAATATCCATCAGTAAAGGAATATCGGACGTTTCCAATGGCTTGAATGTTGGGGTAGACATGATGTGGGCACCTCACTCAGTTAAGAAGTCAATTTACAATATAAGTTCAACGGGGGAAGCTACTCCCCTGCTTCGAAATGACATTTTCAAATAGACATTCCGTCCTAATCCATGTATCTTGGATATATATCTACTAGAAATAGGGGGAGTCACATGTCGGGCAATTCAAGTTATATTCTCGTGATCGTCATTGGTGTTATCGTACTCGCTGGCCTGACTTACATGAATCTTCGCAAAATAAGCAAATCCACAGCCGATTTGACACAGCTTAAGAAAAGAACCCTTCTCTGGAGCGAAATTTCCCTTGCATTGTTCGTTGTGCAATTGTTTTTCCGTGATCGTAACGGCGGATTCTTATTGTTCTTCGGTATACTCACCCTGTTCACAGGGGCGCACTACTTAGGGGTCTTATATTATTCACGCAAAAGAAACCGATAAAAGTGAAGAGGCTCTCCACGTAGCGTGCTACGGAGGGGAGCCTCTATTTGATTATCTCAATCTATACGCCTGCACGGACGTTCTAGTCGTTCCAAGTCGTAGGCTTCGTCTTTGTCGGCGTTTTCCATTTCTGATACCATTTCTTCTTCTGCTTCTGTCCCATTAATGTTCGTAACTGCAACATCACAAGCTTAGCGCGGTCTTCATCGGCATACTTGTCACGTAGATTCTCAAATACAGGCTGATCTTTCATGGCTGACCTTCTTTTCTGACTGTAGGATGAATGCGAAAAGAGAATGTATGTTCTTGTTTTTTGATTATAGCATAAAATGGAATAGAGGATCAAGCCTACCAGAAGGAGAGCGTGTTGTAAATGTGGAATGTAAGTAGCAGTCAAACAAATTCCTAAGGAGGTGAACAATGAAAAGGTTTATTCTATTATTACTAGTACTCTCTGTCCCAGTTGGCGTAGCCGGAGCTGCTACTTTAAATGGAGATTTCGAAGGAAATCCTATTGTACAAGTAACATCCGAAGGACAACATTTAAAAGTCGATGAATTACCCGCAATGATTTATAAAGATCACACTGTTGTGCCCTTGTCTATGTTACGACAACTTGGGGTTCTCGTGACATGGAATCCCGCTACATATAGTGTAAATGTGACAATGCCTCAATCCGTCTCAGCCAACCCCTTAAATCCTGCCAAACAAGAATTAGAAAACTTGATGAATGTCTATCAATGGCT
Organism: Paenibacillus sp. 2RAB27; assembly: GCF_052115445.1. Classification (NCBI taxonomy): domain Bacteria; kingdom Bacillati; phylum Bacillota; class Bacilli; order Caryophanales; family Paenibacillaceae; genus Paenibacillus; species Paenibacillus sp. 2RAB27. The sequence continues at coordinate 16,737 of NZ_JBFRGR010000035.1, read as the reverse complement.
AAAGGATACGGATACAGCCTTGCTAACTTTCTCGCAACAACTTCAGCAGTATGCCAATTTAGCGAATGGAAATGAATTTACGAATCAATTAAATATGGATTTTGAAGAATTAATGAAACAATACAATGAATCCAGCCAAATAGCGCTAAATCTCATACAAACAGTAAGTAATTCAGATGATCTTAAATCCATTATTAAGAATGAGAGTGTTGCATTTAACAATGTTTTACAAACAAAGAATTTGCTATTGTTTAAACTTACAGGAAATAGTATGCCCGAATTCGAGAAACAATTTGGCATCAGCCTGCTTAACGCTACGCGTACGGCACAAAAAAACTTGAACAACACGAATGCAATCCTTCATGAACTGCAACGTAAGAATAACGAACTCTTGCAAGTCAAATCTTCTAATACAAGCACCTAGACTATAGGGGGATGAGATGTGTTGCATCGGGTATGTGTGATATTCGTGGCTTTTACAGCTATGCTGCTAAATAGTTATACCCTAACGAGTTATGCTAATGATTGGAAAAGCTCGGTCGGTGTAAAGATTCAATTGACCATAAACGATGTAACGGCAGTCGTAAATGGGCAGAAAACGACGCTTTCAACACCGCCTGTGTTGTTAAATAATACGACAATGGTTCCTCTTCGTTTTATTGCAGATGCCTTGAAGGCAGATTTGACATGGAATACAGAGGACCAGTCCATCACTCTCAAGTATGCGGGTCATTCGATACAACTTTCCATTGATAACAGAATTGTTCGTATTGATAATCAGAGTAAGACGCTAGAGCAGCCAGCAGTCATAATGAATAATACTACGCTAATGCCATTGCGATTTATTGCAGAAAACTTGAATCAGACGGTTGCTTTCAATGATGAAACGAAAACCATTATGATCACAACGCCTCATCCGAAAGCTGCGGAGATTCGTATAGACAACTTAATGACGGCTTCGAATATGGGTTTTACCTATAATTTCTTTGTCGAACGACCCAATGTGAATGTGATCAGTATGGCCTCCGATCAGCACAATCTGATTTATATTTTAGAGCGAAATGCAGCTACCGAGATGAGTTTTATCCTTCGTGTCTATAATGAAGTAACAGGTGAAATGAAAGTGATGTACAGCGGTTTTGATCAGAGCTTTAATTTTGACTATAGGGATCCGAAGTTTGGAGAGCAGCATATTAACGCCAGCATTCTCTCGCCGCGCAAACTTGTATATGATTCTAAATTGGAAAAGCTTTATTTAATGGCTACCAGTAGCTTTTCTTCTGATACCAGTGTATCTACCGTCATATATGAGATTGCACCCAATGTTCGAATGATGACATATACAATCGGGAAAACGACTTATCATCCAGGTAACTTTATGGTGACGCCCGATGGTCAGCATTTTTACTTCAGCGATATTCTTCACGATCACATATATGCAGGCGAATCTGGTCAGCAAGCAAACGTATTCATGTCCTTTACTCCTGAGAAGGATAATGTGAAACTGGCAGCCGTTGTGAATGGTGGTAAAGTGTTTGTTCTAGATGTATCTAAGCAATCGATTTTTGAACTGGAGGAATCCGGAAATCTGAGGTTCGTAGCCCCCATAGACATAAAGGAAGAGATTCTGAGGGTATACGAGGATAACGGAACTTTCTACGTCGAAGGGCAACGACAGATTTGGGAAGTAAAGACAACTGGTGAAACTCAGCCTTATGTTGGTTTGAAAGATATTGCTGCTTATAACACAGGTCTCTACCTCCCCAAAACCAATACGTACGATGCCAGTGCTTTCACGAATATGGGCTTTTCATTTGGATCGATGCTATCGTTTAACGTTTTTGCAATTAATCAACACGGTAATGTAGTGATGTATGACGGGTCATACCACCTGCTGAGAAGGATCAATGTTTATAAGCAATAAGGGTGGATCGTGTAGGGTGGTATATGAGAAGATTGTGGTGGCGTAATTGGGACAATGCTGTTCAGTTGAGTCGCAAAGAGGAGTGTTCGAGGAGTTTTTAGATGTTAAATGAAAAGAAGTCCCCCTCGTATAAAAAAGGRGACTTCTACTATTTTATGAAAGATCTTGAATTGTTGTAGAAACAGACTGGTTTTGATGTAAAGTTTTTTGTGCTTGTTGAAGCTCTTGTTCTGCTTGTTGTAGTTGTTGGGAACTTGAAGCAGCGAGCTGATGAGCTTGTTGTGCTAATTGGTCCGCTTGAACCGCAGTTTCAAGCGCTTGCGTAGCCTGTTGTGTCACTTGCTGATTTAATTGTTGCGATTCCTGAATTGTTTGTTGAGCTTGTTGCTCAACCTGTTGAGCTGTTTGATGAGGATTAATTGGATTTTGAGATTGAGTTTGAGTTGTTACAGTAGAAGTTAATGCTTGTGCTGCTTGAGCAGAAGGTGATTGGTTTGTAGCTTGTGTTACAGCATTAGCTGCTGCTTGAGCTGCTGCGTCAATGACCTGTTTAGTTTTGGCTTGATTACTGTTTTGGTTATACAATTTATTTTCCTCCTTTGATTGGGTGGTGTACCCTTCAATATAATGCGATAAAAGAGGCTTAAGTTATACTAAAAAATTCAAAATAGTTATTTGAAGAGTTGGTCTAGTATTTTGGTACAAAGTGGCTGCGTACAACGCCCATTAGATGAGTACAATATCTATGTTTTCAATTACTCAGATGGGTGGGCTAATGTCATGACAACACACGATAAACAACGAGAAAATCACGCTAAAGATCAAGAAGATAATAAACCGAATCATGGTAAAAGTAGAAAAAAGGGTAAGTAAATACTAAAGTAAAAAAAGCTCTTGGGGGAGTCCCTCAGGGGCTTTTTCTTTGTCCGATGCTTCTGGTACAAATCATTTTCAATGACTTGTCTATTGTTTTTAATATTCATAAATTAAATGATTAAGCTATCGTACCTCGTTTAGCTGAATATACAACGAGTTAACTATCCATTTATTGCTGTAATTAGGAAACAAATTGCAGTGAGAAAAGATAATGGTGTCATAATAAACTTTTCCTTTTTACTTTTGGACAAAGCATTCATTATGGTATTTACTATTAAATAAAATGAAAAAAAATAACATACTCCTTTTGCAATGGTTGTTAAAGCATCTATGGAGATTACATTCCCTGCTTGAAGTATAAAGATGATTGCAATCAACTGAATTAATACCGAAATTGCACATGCAACTCTCATTTGTTTTGGCATTACTTTATACTTACCGCCCATTGCAAACTCTCCGTAAGGTAAACCCATAGCTAACAATATGTACAAAATGGCAACCGCCAAAAATGTAATACTTCCAATTAATGCCAATACCACTTAGACACCCCGATTACATTTACTTTTTTCTTCCAATTCTTTATGTAGATAGTATAGCATTTACTCAAGAATCCTACCCGTTTAATAACCTTTATTGGCCTTAGGGAAAGTTAGCCTTATGTTTTTTTTGTTATTAAACCTCTGTTCAAAAAACGCTTGAATTGCTAATACGTCGTCAGTATACAATAAGAAGAAAAGTTCTTTTTATATATTGATGAGCAAAATTAATAATAATGGGATATGGGAATCTTCACGCTTCATCGGTCCCGAGTTTAAAGATGCTATTCGTCTGCAGCAGAAAGAGCTTAAGCGTATAAGCAGGCAGAATTCCGCTTAGATACGATCAATCCTTTTAATGGAGTAGAGGATTGGCAAGGGATTTGTTATAAGGATGTTTTGAAAGCAGAGTTGAGCAAAGAGTGGACTGAAGATGAGATGGCAGATCCATAAATTCTATTGTTAATGATCCCTTAGACTTTTTTAGCCTATAATTAACCATACCCTGCTAGTAAAGAACTAGCAGGGCTTTTTCTGGTGAAGGGTAGATCCCATTCGCCCATCATTTTTTAACTAGCAATTAGTATTCTTGCTCTTCCTTTGATGGTCGTGTAAAAGCAATGCCTCTGTTAATCAACTCTTTTTCAAGTAATTCAATAAACTCTTCACTTAGATTCATTATAAGAGCATCTTTGTACGCCGAAAGTAAAGCGTCGTCACTCAGCTTCAAATTGTATCTCAATATTACATCTCCCTGTAGCGAATGGGATTCAAACCCTCACCTTAGGTATTATGGACTATATGGAATATATTGGGTTGCATTTTTCGACAAAAAGCATTGAATCATTTGGAATGTCTAGATGAGAAAAGTTGCCGCGGCTTTATTAATGAAAGAAAAGAAAAGAAAAGATTGCGCAATGTAAGTCTACAGATAAGCTTGCTAGTAAGTGGATTTCCTGGTGGGAAGAAAATCCTCAGACTTTTCTGTTTCACAAATAGAAGCGAAAAAAGCCCGAAAGAGAAATCCACTTTTGGGCTTTTTTCGTTAATTTAATGTAGATAATGTAGATTTAGAACGATTATATTTCATTTGGTACCCTATATAAAATAATAACGGCGACTGCTTGCGCAGCCGCCTCATGGGAGAAGAGAGCAAGAGCTTTTGTTGGGCTCTGTTATAGTCCGGAAAAGCCTTGATATATAAGGCTTTTCAACTTCTCGATCGTATTCAGTTTGATGCAGTTGGGGACGGTTTGAAGAATTTCGTCCCCAATCCGTCCCCAACTTTTTTGTTTCAAAAACTGTACTAGTTGTATGCATGACAGGCTTCGAGTCCTAGCCTGACTTTTCATTGTACTGCCCATTGCAATGAAATAGGAGCAGTCTCCGCGGTGATCTGATCCTTGATTTGTTTGAACTTACATTTTAGTTGCTTAACTCGAGTTCGCCTCGTAATATGTCGATAACTTTATAAATAATCGGTCAAAGGTTTCAATATCTCCGCTTATAAAACTTGTTAAAATAACTCTACTTCCATCGCTCATTTCCTGTGGCATTTTTGTTTTATAATTTTTGGGGATAGGATATTTCCCTGCCCATATTGTAAACTCACTAAGTCTAATCAGTAAATACTGTTCATCTTTAGATAATGTAATAGTAGCACCTCCATCACTCTTGTTCACAAATTCAACTAACTGTAATAGTGAATGTCCGTTGCCTGGCCACCTATTCAATGTTCCATTTGTTACAATTGTTTTATTGTTGATTAAATAAATTCCTTTAATTAGTACTTCTAATGAATAACCTAATAACATCATTAGTGTAGATGTTAACCAGGAGTTATAAAAATCTTCTTCAAGGAGTTCTTCCTCCATATTCATTATTTTTTTAGTTCCTTCTTCTAACTTGGGTAGTAATATTTTTGCTGCAAAATTTAATTCTTTCGCTTTGACTAACCAAACTATTGGTTCATCAGCTGTCCTTGTAAACATTTCCTTCCAAACATCCTCTTCATGAACATGATTAGATTCCATATTTACCCCCTTAATCCCCATTAATTTATTGCATTAGTTTTTATTTATCAAATCACAAGAAATACTTCTTATGAAACCGCTAAAAACCCATGATAGAGTTTTATAACTCCGGATATCTACCTGTCAGTTGAGCGCTGCCGTGTGGTTTTATGAACTGAATATTACTTTCTTTAATGCGATCTTAGCACCTAAAACAGCAGCTGGAATATTCAAAATGAGTAAGATGATAATATACCAGTAAGGATAAGAAGTTGGTCCAACAAGTGGATTGAAAATAAATAGCTCGAAGAAAACGGCGAGAATAACGGCATTTTTAATTTTTGATGTTTTCGCAATTCTGGCCGTAACGTAACCGCCGAGCGAACTTAATAGCAAAGTAACTAGAAGCACAATTAAAAGGTAAAGGGTATTTGAATATATCAACCCAGGTGCATCGTGAACATTACTAGGAACTGCTTTAATAAGAATAAAAACAAAAATGAACCGACAGATCATCGAACTGATCTGTTCTACGAGAAAGCCTAAGAATAAAGAAAATATACTAATTCCTTTAAAGATCTTCATTTATTTCCCCCTCAACGATAACCAACACTAAACTTTTCTGTTGTGTATATTCTACATCTCACATTTATCTCCTTTATCAGTTGAGGGGATCACTAGGATCAGTAAAGAATGAATCAAACTTACTCGCCGCGGCTTGATCTGCAGATTGAATGGCATGTCCATACACGTTCATGGTTGTGGAAATATTAGAGTGACCTAGACGATTAGAAATGATCTTAGCATGGACGCCTTGGTTGATGAGAAGGGTTGCAGAAGTATGACGGAGGTCATGGAATCGAATATATTTCATCTGGGGATATTTTCTAATAAAGCGGCGCCACATATCTCCAGGAGTTTTCGTGTAAAAGGGCTTGCCATTCCAACTACTGAAAACAAAGAAATGTAAACCAGCTGCCCATTTTTCTTCGAGGGCATCTCGATCCGTTTTACTTTGATTATAAAAACTTTTCAGTTCTTGAATCACAAAGCTCGGAACCGATACTTTGCGTATTGAGTTTTTGGTTTTCGGCTCCTTGATGATGGGTTGTCCATCTTTAAACATAGGTATGGATTGTTTGACATCGATTATGCCGGTTTCTAAATCAACATGCTTCCATTCAAGCCCCAGGAGTTCTCCGCAACGAAGGCCTGTTGTAAGAGCTAAAAGAATTAAAACTCGGAATAGAGGCTTTTCATTTGCAAGTGCCTTGATTAACCATCGAACTTCCTCGTCGTTATAGACATCCATCTCTTTGGATTTCTCTTTAGGTTTGGTTACCCCTTTAACTGGATTGTCTTTAATGACCTTCCAATCCACTGCTTTTGAAAAAATGCTGCGTATTACACGGTAATTATAAACGATCGTTGAAGAGGAGAGAGTACCTTCACCGATAATGCGATTCTCAGTATGCAGCTTTTCTAAATAATCAATGATATGCATTGTCTTGATCTTATTCATATGCAGTTTTCCGAAATAGGGGAGAATGCGTTTATTTACGTGATAAAGATAATTTACAATTGTTTTTGCTTCTAGATTCTTTTCGACGAACTTGGTTTTCCATTCTTCGACGAATGCAGCGAAAGTTTGTTTCTCAGGAGAAATATACTCGCCAACTTCAAATTCAATTTGAAACTTAGCTAGTTCTGCTTTAGCTTCTTTCAGCGTAGAGACTTTAACAGTTCTAGACCTTTTAATACGATTCCCTAATGAATCGTAGCCTGCTTCGATAACCAAACGAAATGCATTTTTTCCTCGCTTCTCTATACTCGGCATGTCCTACCTCCATTCATAAAAAGGTTTTACATCCATCTGCATGATTTCCTCAATATCAGCCATTTGAATAATGAATTGCTCTATGTCGCTATATTCAAAATGTAGCCCCTCTTGGTATTTCAACTTTTCCAATCGACGGACAACACTATGTATATCGATTCCAAACTGATTAGGACGCTCTGGATGCTTTGTCAGGTCTTCGAAATGAATAGAAACGCCTATAGAATCATCTGCGTAGTCCTCGGCAGCCTTGGGCCGAAATGGAGCTTCTAAAGGTATGTACAGAAAATTTTTATGCCAGGCAATGTTTCCTGGGCCAAATGAGATGTTTAATTTGTCCGGTACCGGATGGAAATCCTCGGGGTGCTCCGAGTAGAAAACGGATAACTTCGCCATGCTTATGCTCCTTCTAGTTGTTTTCTCCCAAGCTCTGCCATTACACGTCTTACGTGGTCATCATCAATGACAATCTTCGTATTTCGACGACGAATCAGTTCTTCTTCGTATTGAGCGCTTTGGACACGATTTTGAATTTGTTCTAGTCGATGCTGTACAAATCGCTCTGTTAAGCAGAATTCTTCAGCAATAACCTTCACAAGTAAGGAAGGAGAGACTGATTTAAATTCCTCAAGTAGGTATGAAGGCATGGCTGCGTAATGTTGAAAGTTTTTTGCTTGAATTTCCTGCAATTCAATAAACGATTTGGGCATGATTTCTTGTTGGCCAACATGCTGCAGAGGATGGCAAAGCTCATGAAAGAAGACTTCACGTCTTTGTTTTTCATTAAGATAGGCATTAAGGAAAATGAAAGAGTATTCGTCTTCTTTCCATTCAGCGAAAGAGGGGCCGTTGTAAGTACGTATTTCGACATCAAAGATGGATGAGATTAGGTCTAAGTCCATGTCTGAGGCGTACTCAATTCCTATGCTGCGGTATTCTTTTTCAAGCCATTTTTCGAGTTCAGTAGGTCTGTAAAGTGATAGGTTCATATACTACCTCCTATAGGTAAATAGTAGCATAAATTAATCAAAATAGGAATATACGTTCGTGTGAATGTGGGAAATATCAGATTATAGAGGGATATGTCGGGGAGTAAAATATCGTATTTTATCAAATGGACATAATAGGATACATATATTGTATATCCAGGTCTAAATTACTATGATAAAATTGATTAGCTATAAAATTGTTTATCGCTTTATTGACTTAAGTACATAATTCTCATTATGTCATCATGGAGTTATTTGAAATGAAGCATTTGAACCAATAATAGATAAAGTGAGGAATACAACATGGCTGAATTAAACTCAAGATTATTTAGTGCTGCAGACAACCTGCGAAGCAAAATGGATGCATCAGAATATAAAAACTACTTACTAGGATTGATCTTTTACAAGTTTTTATCGGATAAGTTATTAGAAAAAGTTGTTGAAATAGCAGATGAATCGCTAGAAGAATACAACACACAAGAGAAACAAATTCAATTATATAGGGATTTATTGGCGGATAAAGATGTAAAAGATGACTTAATTGAAACATTAGTAGATACATTGGGCTATGATATTCAACCAGAATATTTATTTAATGAATTAACCAATCAAGCAAAACAAAATACGTTTCAGTTGAATGACTTGAATAAATCTTTTATTGAGTTGGCTACGAAATATGACCAATTCAATGGATTATTTGATGATGTGGATTTAAAATCAAAAAAACTGGGATCAGATGATCAACAACGAAACATTACAATTACAGAAGTACTGAAGAAACTAAATGATATCGATGTGTTAGGACATAATGGCGATGTAATTGGGGATGCCTATGAGTTCTTGATTGGTCAATTTGCCTCAGAAGCTGGTAAAAAAGCTGGAGAATTCTATACACCTCATGAAGTATCTGACATGATGGCTCGCATTGCCGCAATTGGTCAAGAAGACAAAAAATTATTTAGCGTATTTGATGCAACCATGGGATCAGGTTCCTTGATGTTGAACATACGCAACTATATTAACCATCCAGATAGTGTAAAGTATCATGGACAAGAACTAAATACAACGACCTTTAATCTAGCGAAGATGAACTTGATATTACATGGTGTTGAAAAAGAAGATATGCGTTTACGCAATGGGGATACATTGAACAAAGATTGGCCGACAGATGAGCCTTATACCTTTGATTCTGTCCTTATGAATCCACCCTACTCTGCAACATGGTCTTCTGATGATACATTTTTAGATGATTCTCGTTTCAATCGTTACGGAAAGTTAGCACCAAAATCAAAAGCAGACTTTGCTTTTCTTTTACATGGGTTCTATCATTTGAAAGATTCAGGAACAATGGCAATTGTTTTGCCGCATGGGGTATTGTTCCGTGGAGCTGCAGAAGGTGTGATTCGTAAGAAATTGTTAGAAGATGGCAGTATTGATGCCGTAATAGGAATGCCAGCAAACTTATTCTTTGGGACATCGATTCCAACAACGGTCATAATATTGAAGAAAAATCGTACCACTCGTGATGTTTTATTTATTGATGCTAGTAATGAGTTTACGAAAGGAAAGAACCAAAATAAACTTTCCAAAGAAAATATTGATAAAATTGTCGAAACATACAAGAAGCGAGAAGATGTTGAAAAATATGCACATGTCGCTACATTTGCCGTAATCAAAGAAAATGATTTCAATTTGAACATCACTCGATACGTAGATACCTTTGAGGAAGAAGCAACTATTGATATGGCTACAATTGGCTCAACAATTCAAGACATTCGAAGAGAAAAAGCTGAACTAGAGTCCAGTTTATTTGACATGATTTCTTCGCTACAATTTGATGAAGAAAACGCAGAATGGATCAAGGGTGCATTAGAGGTGTTTAATCGTGGGAAATAAATATACACCCGAAATTCGATTTTCAGGATTTATTGGAGATTGGGAAGAACGTAAGTTAGGGGATGTTTTAAAAGAACATAACGAATTAACCAAAGGTGATAAATTCCCAATAGCTACGTCATCTAGAAAAGGATTGTTTTTACAAACGGAATATTTTGATGGAGCACGAAGTGGAATAGATGAAACGTTAACTTTTCATCTCGTACCAGTAAACTATATTACTTACCGACATATGTCAGATGATTCAACTTTCCATTTCAATAAAAATGTTATGGGGACACCTATTCTTGTAAGTAAAGAGTACCCTGTATTTACAACTAATGAAGAAGCAAATGATGAGTTTATATTAAGTCATCTAAACTATTCAGATGACTTTTCTAGCTTTTCTCATATGCAAAAAAAAGGTGGTACCAGAGTCCGTTTATATTATAACGTTCTACAAACTTATAAGTTATTGCTTCCAACAGTTGAAGAACAAAACCTAGTAGGTAACTTTTTAGAAAAATTAGACGACATGATCGCTCTTCATATGCAAGAACTAGACGCCCTCTTGCAAACAAAACAGGGATTTTTACAGAAAATGTTTCCCGAAAAAGGGGAGTCTATKCCGGAAGTTCGTTTCCCAGGATTTACTGGAGAATGGGAGCAGCGTAAGTTGAAAGAAGTAGCTGAAATTATTGGTGGAGGAACGCCAAGTACGGAAGTCAAAGAATATTGGGACGGTGATATTGATTGGTATTCACCTGTAGAGATTGGAAAAACAATATATGCTGTTGGTAGCCAAAGAAAAATAACTGCACTTGGATTAAAAAAGAGTTCTGCCAAAGTACTGCCAGCGAACAAAACTATTTTGTTTACATCTCGTGCTGGGATAGGAGATATGGCTATATTAAAGAAAGATGGAGCTACAAACCAAGGTTTTCAATCTCTTGTAATTAATAATAATTACAATGTTTATTTTGTTTATTCTATAGGCTATAAAATAAAAGAGTATGGATTAAAAAATGCATCAGGATCAACTTTTTTGGAAATATCCGGAAAAATGCTGGGCGAAATGGATCTATTTGTACCATCACTAAAAGAACAAGTAAAAATAGGCAACTTTTTCAAATACTTAGACGACACTATCGATCTTCATCAACACGAATTAGGTACTTTAAAAGTAACGAAACAAGCATTTCTACAAAAAATGTTTGTTTCGGGAAGCAGAAGAGAGGAAGAAAGATGACAAAGATACCGCATAATGATGAAGCTGAAGTGGAACGTCGCCTGATTGAGGTATTAGGAGAAGGACGTAATCAATGGAATAATCGTCCGGATTTAAAGTCTGAAGAGGATTTATGGAAGAATTTACGTCAAAAAATAATGCAAAATAACTTATCAGAAATTGGAGAACATCCAATTTCTGATAAAGAATTTGACACTATTAAAATAGAATTACTTTTGAAAACACAGACACCCTTTGATGCTGCTAGATGGCTTAAAGGGGAGAATGGAATTGCTCGAATTATGGTTGAACGTGAAGATGTATCTTTAGGTTCGATGTCTTTAGTGCTATATTCCAATCAAGACATTGGCGGCGGAATCTCTACATATGAGGTCGTTCATCAGATTGCGAAAAAAAAGGCAAATGTTGATGAGCGTGATCGCCGATTTGACGTGACACTTTTAATCAATGGGTTGCCCATTGTTCAAATTGAATTGAAACAAGTAAGTGCTAAAGATGGTGTATTTCAAGCATATAATCAAATTAAGAAATACGCGGAAGAAGGAACGTTCAGAAATAATATCTTTTCAACTCTTCAGTTATTTGTCATTTCCAACGAACAAACGACTCGTTATTTTGCCAATGCAATGCCAAAAGACATGCATAAGAAACTTGTCTTTAGTTGGCGAACGAAGGACAATCGAAAAGTAGAAAATCTTTATGAATTTGTGAAACAGGTCTTAAATATTCCCGATGCACACCGCTTGATTGCTAATTATTCGATAGTTAGTGAGGATCAAGACAACAAAACCTTAATGGTATTACACCCATATCAAATTCATGCTATAGAAGCCTTGTTTACAGCTGCAATGAAACATGAATCTGGATATGTTTGGCATGCGACTGGTTCAGGAAAAACGTTGACAAGTTTTGTTTCTACGAAGTTATTAGCTCGTAAACCAGGTGTAGATCGTACCATTATGTTGATTGATCGAAAAGACTTGGATAATCAAACCACGACAGAATTCACCAAATTTGCTTCCGAGTTTAATACCGGTATTTCTTCTGGTAATGCCAAATCTAATAGCTTGATTATCGGAACCGGAAGTGCGAAAGAGCTAAGTAATACCCTACTATCTGATACCAATTCCAATACAGTGATCATTACCACCCGCCAAAAATTAGAAGCTGCCTTGCGTTACGCTCAAAGACAGGAAGAACAAAAAGGCACACAGCGTTTTAAGAAACTACTGGGACAACATATTGTCTTTATCGTAGATGAATGCCACAGAGCGTTAAGTGCTGAAGCAATGGAGGAAATTAAGGAGTTTTTTCCGAATTCTACTTGGTTTGGTTTTACGGGTACGCCAATATTTAATGAAAATAAAAAACAAGCTAAAGGCCAATTAGCTCGCACCACTCGTGATCAGTATGGAGAAGTTTTGCACACTTATACCATTAAGAACGCATTGGATGATGGAGCTGTTTTAGGGTTCCAAGTAGAGCATGAAGATACGATTGAACCCACATCATTAAATAATTATATTTTTAATCAACTTCGTATAAATGAAAAATACGCCAATTCTAGTAATGATGAAATTAATGATTTGATCGATAAGATGGATGGAATAGAGAAGGAAGCATATATTGAACCATCTTCATTCGAAAGTGATGATCATATTCAAAAAGTCATTCATAAGATTTTTCGACCAGATAATGCTTATATTAAATTTGATTTCCAAAACGGTCGCCCGCAAAAGTCTGCCATCTTAACAACAAGTTCTATTGATATGGCGAAACGCTACTATCAGGCAATCAAGGAAATAACCAAAGATCCAGAATGGTTGACGAAAGAATTTGCTGGACATCCGATCCGAACAGGGCGTACGATTGAAGATCCGAACTTCCCGCGGATTGCCATCACCTATTCGGTACAAGAAAACGAAGATAATTCCAAACAAATTCAAGATGAAATGAAAGAAATTATTAAGAACTATAACGATTATTATAATACAGCTTGGTCGATAGAAGATATTGACCGATATAATGGTGATATCAACAATCGTTTAGCTCGTAAGAAAGCAGAGTTCAAAGAATTTGGGAAACAAATTGACCTTGTTATTGTTGTAGATCGCTTATTGACTGGATTCGATGCACCCACGATTCAAACGTTATTTGTGGATCGAAATTTAAGTTATGCCAATTTGATCCAAGCCTTTTCTCGGACCAATCGGACCTATCCTGGAAAGACAAAAGGATTAATTGTAACATTCCGAAAACCTTCGACAATGGAACAGAATGTAGAAGATGCGACGAAGTTATATTCTCAAGCACAAGAGGAATCTAATCTTGTTTATCCAACTTATGATGAATCGAAGAAACGCTTCAAAAAGGCTCACAAAGTGCTAACAACGTTAGTCCCAAATCCGATCGATATTAACGAGAACTCACCTCTTGAAACTCGGATTGAATTTGTGAAAGCTTTTCAAGAGCTTAACAATGCCTACGAAGCTTTAGTTACGTATGATGATTATAACGATGAAATGGAGAAATCAAAAGCACTCCAAGAACAGGTGAAAACCTTAGAAGAATATATTGGCGTGTACAACACGGTCAAGGGATCACTAGTCGTTGAAGAGGGAGACGGACCTGGTCCGAATTTCTCGGAAATTGAATTCTATGGAGAAAATGCAATTAAGATCTATGATATTGACTCAACATATATTGACCGATTATTAGAAACTTACTCAGCCAATAATCAGGATATCCGTGAAGAGATCGAAAAAGCACTTCAAAAACTGAAAAAATCAGAAATTGTTAAAGAAGTATATCGTGCGATTTTAAACGCCATTGATGCCAAAGAGATAAATTCAGATGAAGATACATTTGTAGTGAAACGCCGCTTCTTCACCGAATCCTATAATAAAGCGATTGTGGATTTTGTGAACGCTTGGTTTGTGGATGAAGGAGAACTGCATTCTTCTGCTGTTCAATATGTAATAGGTTCAGAGCCAATACCAAATATTGGGGGAATTATTGACAGCAAGCAATTTGATAAGTATAAAGCCGTACATCCAGATGCAAAACCGCTAAAATATGGTCCGGAAATGAAACGTCAGTGGAGAAAGTTGTTAGATGAAGTCATTGTACCTTTGAAGGATGAGTTGAGATAAAATYGTTTTATGGCATGACGGATCCCAAAATAATCAATTTTAAGTGATAAGTATTGATAAGTAACGAAAAGAAAACGGCAACCGCTAAGGTGCCGTTTTCTTTTTAGAGATATAAATGATTTCTTATTTTAGTCCTCTATTAACAAAAATTGCAGAATCTTCGCTTCTAATTGGTAAATCACTACGTCCAAAATAATAAACCATTAGTGTCAAAAATGCTATTGAAATCAATTCAATTAATATAATAAATAAGACACAAATACCTGGAAATGATCTATGCAGGGCTCCGAATACTAATATAGTCCAGATAATACTAACTAAAAAACTTAGAGATTGATTGATTCTAGATACAGATATAGGAAAGGATGAAGTTGGATTGAAGAAATTAATGGATTTCGATTTATAAACAGTTTTATACAAAGGACCAATCAATTCATCTTCTAAATAATCTACATGTCGTTCCCAGTTATTTTGCCAGAATTTACTTCCCCGATTCACGAAATACCAACAATAAGAAAAAAGAAATCCAAGGACACTTACAACTAAAATATGTTTCCAATGCTGTGAGTTTGCGTTAATTAAAGCAAAATAACCTGCAAAACTTGCAGCAATAAATGCCCAGAAGTACGTTGCCCTTTTCCAATATAGTTCAATTTCGAATTTTCTAATATCTAATGCAAATTTTAATGCTTCTAATTGCTTATCATCTTTGTTCTCTTTTTCACCGACTTTGTACCTAAATTCTTTTAAATAATCTTCTCTATTATTTATAGGTGGGTAATCCATAATTCCTCCGGTTAATTCGTCATAATTAAATTTCTTTTTTTAAATTTTTCTACATCAGGGTAATGTTCTTTTAATTTAGGTAATCTTAATTTTTTGCCAACAATTTTCGAATTAAGTGAGACTGTGGCCTCGATTTTGTAATCTTTAGTTATCTTTAGCATCCCACTATCAAATAACTTATGATGGTTGCTACACAATAAAATTCCGTTGTTCACACTGATTCTTTCCTCGTCAGTACTATGAGACCAAGGCACAATATGCGAAGCTTCTAATGCTACTACATGAGGGAATCCGCAAAATGCGCATTTATTGTTATATGCCCGCAATAAAGCACTTCGGAATAATGATTGGACAATGCCTCGAACTTTAACCTTTGCATAAATTTCTTTTTTATCAGCTGAATTATTAATTAACTGTTCTACTATTTCTTCCGAGGTAATTCCATCTTTAGCAAAAGAAAATGGGTTAGGGTGATTATCCCAATTGTACTCAAATACTTTATTCAAACCTTCATCTAAGTTATCTGTATCCCATGCAGTAAAACCATTACCAACATTACCTTCTTGATTTACAACTATGATAGTTAATGGAGGTAGTTTATTATCCATACAATAGTTTTGTATAAAATCTAAGAAATAACGACAGGTTCTATGATGTACAGTTAATTTTTCACCTAATTCTTTATATGTAATTGTTTTCTTATCCCTCGAATAAATAGTGAGAACATCCCATGCTCTAAATGCTCGTTCTTCTTGATTAATTTTATTGTCCATGTTTTTCTCCTTTTCGATTCTACCTTCAATGATTGGTTCCAAATTACCTTTAGAGGTTCTTAGATAAACATTTCCAGAGTTATTCAACAGTTACATTACCTGTTTCATCGACCCAATATATAGTGAATGGTAAAGAATCTTTAAGCCATAGAATACGAGGAACTAAATTAGAATATGTTTGAAATCCTTGA
This sequence comes from Paenibacillus sp. 2RAB27, assembly GCF_052115445.1. Classification (NCBI taxonomy): domain Bacteria; kingdom Bacillati; phylum Bacillota; class Bacilli; order Caryophanales; family Paenibacillaceae; genus Paenibacillus; species Paenibacillus sp. 2RAB27. The sequence continues at coordinate 537 of NZ_JBFRGR010000035.1, read as the reverse complement.
GGAAAAGCAATAGCAAGTGTGACTTCAGGATTCTCTCCATGATAAAGTATTAAATCAAAAATTGCAGAAGAGAACCAATGTCTTGCTTGAGTATTTGGACTCTTCTCAGGGTATCCTTTGACACTTACCCATAATTCTTTGCCATTAGGGTCTAGAGCGACTATGTCTTTGCCTGGAGTACGTGCTGCAGTATTTGCTACACTTCGAATAAGATATCCTTTTGAAGCTAAATATCCTACTACTCTCGACTGAATATTACCTTCCCAAAACCAAGTGGAAACATCGGGTGTGATAGGAATTGTTGAAGAAATTGAAGGGGCGATGGTTACCTCAGTAGGAAATGAATCGTGACTACTTGTATTGATTCTATTTACATTTTTTTGCTTTTGACAATGATTGCAAATAGCAATATTCCTAATAATTAATTGTTGATTACTTAATTTACGACAGAGTTGGTTAACAGCATTACGAGGCGAAACTTTTGCACGAGATGAGAGGCAATCATCGCACAGCACAAGCATGTTGATGCATGTTGAT
>NZ_JBFRGR010000034.1:0-59700 GCF_052115445.1 Paenibacillus sp. 2RAB27 | reverse complement strand
CTAGTTTTCAAGGCGCAAACAAACGCTTTGACTGTTTGGTGATGATGGCGGAAGGGATCCACGCGTTCCCATCTCGAACACGACCGTTAAGCCTTCCAGCGTCGATGGTACTTGAACCGCAGGGTTCTGGGAGAGTAGAACGTTGCCAAACAACTGAAAGAGCCTTACCTTGGATAACTCCAGGTAAGGCTCTTTTTTGCATTTAGCCTATACTACGCCTCGTTACTAAATCATTAGCTGTATTTTCTACAGCTAATTGCTTGAATTTGCCTTGGAAAATTGAATTAAATGGAAAACATCCATCTATTGACATGGGAATTCCCCATTTTCAGCTAGTTCAACCAACATTAACGACATAAAATCCATTAATTTTGATGAAAGTGACCAAAACAGCGAAATTAACTGTACATAATCCATTAAATTGTCCAATCTCATGATTTGTAACTCGAGTTATGATGCTTTAGTTTGACTCGATTCGTGAAGTTGAGAAAGCAGATTGTGTATTGAGTTAAATAGAGGAGTGGAGCGTAGTAAGATCGTGGCGGAGATGCTCAATCGCATTGCCCTCCTTTTTATGTAAATCGCGCCGTATCAACAGCTTTTATTAAAATACTCTCGAATAAATCCCTAGGTAAGGTCAACAATAGTAAGGTTCACATAAGGCTATCGGATTTGTAGGGAGAGACATTTTAGAGCAGGACTTGTCAAAAAGAAAGGAAATGATTATAATTTAGTTAAGGTCAAAGAAAGTCAAAGTCAATTTACTTCTAGAAATCTGGGAGGCCGAATTGATGCGCAATGTATCAGAAATTATTGAACAGTATCTAAAGCATGTTCTGCAACAAAGTACGGAAGGGGCTATCGAGATTCAACGGAACGATTTGGCGGACCAGTTTCAATGCGTGCCATCTCAAATCAATTATGTCATTAGTACAAGGTTCACCTTGGAAAAAGGCTATGTGGTGGAGAGCAAACGCGGAGGTGGCGGTTATATTCGGATTCAGAAAATCGAGCTCAAGAGTCATGGATCTATTCTAGATCACATTTTCCGTACGATTCATACCCACATTGATCAAGTCACCTCAGAGGGGCTCATTTATCAATTGCAAGAGGGGCATTATATTTCCACCAGAGAAGCTAACCTGATTCGGGCAGCGATTTCCAGAGATGTATTGACCTTTAAACTCCCGCTGCGCGATGAAATTCGGGCTAAGATTCTTAAAGCAATGCTGATATCCTTGCTTAGCAGATAAGGAGGCAGATGGAATGGTTTGTCAGGAATGCGGGAAACGACCGGCGACTCTTCACTTCACGAAGATTGTGAATGGAGACAAGAACGAGTTCCACATTTGTGAGAATTGTGCCCGCGAGAAGGGCGAGATGATTCCTGGAACATCGAACGGTTTTTCGATTCACAATTTACTTTCAGGTTTACTTGATTTTGAACCATTGTCCGCGGCGAAGTCTCAGGCCATCCGCTGTGATAACTGCGGTCTTACGTACTCGCAATTCAGTAAATTAGGTCGGTTTGGTTGTGGGTCCTGTTATCAAAGCTTTTCGGTCAAACTTGATCCTCTTTTCAAGCGAGTTCATGGGAATATCGTGCATGTAGGGAAAGTTCCCAAGCGCAGTGGTGGTATCATTCAAAGCAAACGTGAAATCGATCTTTTGAAGAAAGATATGATGACCTGTATCGAGAGCGAAGAGTTCGAGCAGGCTGCCCAGATACGTGACCAGATTCGTGAGATTGAGAAGAAGATTGCGGGTATGTAAGTTTGTAAGGGAGTGTGAATCCAGTGACATTACAGCGGTTTACAGGAGATGCTTTGAGTGAATGGATGAAGGGTGAAGGGCCAGAGTCGGATATTGTCATAAGCAGTCGAATCCGCATTGCTCGTAACCTGAGAGATTATCCATATCCCATGCTCGCGACCAATCAACAATCACAGGAAGTGCTGGAACAGTTATCTGGTGTTCTTGAGAATGAAGAGTTGGAGACGATAAGCAACTTCTCGCTCATTCCACTCGCGGAGCTGAATGAGCTCGAGCGAATGGTGCTAGTGGAGAAACATTTAATTAGTCCTAATTTAGCTAACGAATCCAGGAATGGGGCCGTTATTTTAAGCGATAATGAATCGATCAGTATCATGATCAATGAAGAGGATCATCTTCGCATACAATGTTTATGTCCTGGTTTCCAGATTAAAGAGGTTTGGGATTTGGCGAACCAGATTGATGATATTTTTGAAACACAGATGGATTACGGATACGATGAAAAAAGAGGCTACCTAACGAGCTGCCCGACCAATGTCGGCACAGGAATTCGCGCTTCGGTTATGATGCACCTTCCTGCGCTGGTGCTTAGTCAGCAAATTAATCGTATTTTATCCGCAGTTACACAAGTTGGGTTGACGGTTAGAGGATTATATGGGGAAGGTAGCGAAGCTTTAGGTAATCTATTCCAAATATCTAATCAAATTACGTTAGGTCAATCGGAAGAAGAGATCATTGATAATTTATATAGTGTGGCCAGGCAAATTATAGAGCATGAACGGGCCGCGAGACATAAGCTATTACAAGAGTCTAGAATGCGCATCATTGATCGTGTGAATCGATCCCTTGGCATTCTATCCTATGCGGGGATTATGGACTCTAAGGAAGCGGCACAGCGACTGTCAGATGTACGTCTGGGTATCGATCTAGGTATCATCAACAATGTATCGTCCCATGTGCTTAATGAACTCTTGGTCATGACGCAACCTGGTTTTCTTCAGCAATATGCGGGGGAGAAGCTGAATCCGGAAGAACGAGATATGAGGCGGGCGGAACTGATTCGCGAGAAATTTGGCAGGGTATAAATAAAGTAGTAAGAAGTACGTTAAGATTCATCCTTTAGGAATTCCATAGATATACTACTTTTGGAGGTGTTCGCTATGATGTTTGGCAGATTTACGGAACGTGCGCAGAAGGTGCTTTCTCTTGCTCAAGAGGAGGCTGTTCGATTAGGACATAACAATATTGGAACAGAGCACATTTTACTAGGACTTATTCGTGAAGGTGAAGGCATTGCTGCTAAAGCACTCGTTGCGCTCGGCCTAGGTCTTGAGAAAATTCAAGATGAAGTCGAATCTCTAATTGGCAGAGGGCAAGAACAGCCGACCAACATCGCGTATACACCTAGAGCTAAGAAAGTAATCGAACTTTCGATGGATGAAGCGAGAAAATTAGGTCACACGTATGTGGGGACTGAACATATTCTGCTCGGACTTATCCGTGAGGGTGAGGGCGTAGCTGCAAGAGTTCTTAATAATCTGGGGGTTTCCTTGAATAAGGCACGTCAGCAAGTTCTTCAGCTGCTAGGCAGCAGCGAAACCGTGTCGCCTAGTCATGGTACCAATCCGAATGTGAACACGCCTACATTGGATGGTCTGGCAAGAGATTTGACTGCGTACGCCAAAGAAGGTCATTTGGACCCCGTTATCGGCCGTAGCAAAGAGATTGAGCGTGTGATTCAAGTATTGAGTCGCAGAACCAAAAACAATCCTGTACTCATCGGTGAACCAGGGGTTGGTAAAACAGCGATTGCTGAAGGCCTTGCACAAAAAATCATCAACAATGAAATTCCGGAAACGTTGAAAGATAAACGCGTTATGACGCTGGATATGGGTTCTGTTGTTGCAGGAACGAAGTATCGCGGTGAATTCGAAGATCGTCTCAAAAAAATCATGGATGAAATTCGTCAAGCCGGCAATATCGTCTTGTTCATTGATGAGCTTCACACCTTGATTGGCGCGGGCGGAGCGGAAGGCGCAATTGATGCTTCTAACATCTTGAAGCCGGCACTTGCTAGGGGAGAGCTTCAATGTATTGGTGCTACAACACTAGATGAGTACCGCAAATACATTGAGAAAGATGCTGCACTTGAGCGTCGTTTCCAACCGATTACGGTAGATCAACCATCACCTGAAGAAGCTGTTCAAATTCTGTATGGCTTGCGTGATCGCTATGAAGCGCATCACCGTGTGAAAATTACAGATGCTGCGATTCAAGAGGCTGTAAAGCTGTCGGATCGTTACATCACGGATCGTTTCTTACCGGATAAAGCGATCGACTTGATCGATGAAGCGAGTTCCAAAGTAAGATTGCGTTCTTACACGACACCACCTTCCTTGAAGCAGCTTGAAAGTAAGTTGGAAAACATCCGTAAAGAGAAGGATGCTGCCGTTCAAAGCCAAGAGTTCGAGAAAGCAGCAGGTCTTCGTGATACGGAGCAAAAGCTTCGCGAAGAGCTAGACTCGACGAAGAACGAGTGGAAAGAGAAACAAGGTCGTCTGGATACAGAAGTAACTCCAGATGATATTGCACAAATTGTAGCGAGCTGGACGGGAATTCCGGTAAGCAAGCTTGCTGAGGAAGAGACTGACCGTTTGCTCAAAATGGAAGATATCCTTCATGAGCGTGTCATTGGACAAGAAGAAGCAGTTAAAGCTGTGAGTCGTGCGATCCGCCGCGCAAGAGCAGGTCTGAAAGATCCGAAGCGTCCGATGGGTTCCTTCATTTTCTTAGGACCAACGGGTGTTGGTAAAACCGAGCTTGCACGTGCACTAGCAGAATCCCTCTTCGGAGATGACAACGCCGTTGTTCGTATCGATATGTCCGAGTACATGGAGAAGCATTCAACTTCCCGTTTGGTAGGAGCGCCTCCAGGGTATGTGGGTTATGAAGAAGGCGGTCAGCTGACTGAGAAAGTTCGCCGCAAACCATACTCCGTTGTCCTGCTCGATGAAATCGAGAAAGCACATCCGGAAGTGTTCAACATCCTGTTGCAAGTGCTAGAGGATGGTCGTTTAACGGATTCCAAAGGTCGTACCGTTGATTTCCGTAATACGCTAATCATTATGACTTCCAACGTAGGCGCGGACATGATTAAGAAAAACTCCTCGCTTGGTTTCACAGCTGCACTTGATGCTGGAAGAGACTATACGAATATGAAAGACAAAGTTATGGGCGAGTTGAAGAAAAGCTTCCGTCCCGAGTTCCTTAACCGAATCGATGAGATCATCGTATTCCACTCTTTGGATGAAGCACACATTGCACAAATCGTTAGCTTAATGGCTGATGATCTGCGCAAGCGTCTGAAAGAGCAAGAGGTTGATTTCTTGTTAACGGATAAAGCGAAGATGTTCTTGGCCAAGGAAGGATTTGATCCAACCTACGGTGCGCGTCCATTACGCAGAGCGATTCAGAAGCATATAGAAGATCGCTTATCGGAAGAATTGCTGAGAGGTAATATTTCCAAAGGTGATTCACTCACGATTGATGAGAATGAAGGCGAACTAGTTGTTCTTAAGGGCGAAGGCGTCTCATTAACGAAATAAGAGAAAGTGAAGAAGCATTTCACTTCATCCGATGAGGGTGGAGTGAGATGCTTTTTATTTAAGTCTGCAGTATTTCTAGATAAACGCTCTCGTTCTAACTGGACGGTGTAGTCGTTTATTTTGTTTCAGCACTTTCATGAGATACATAAAAATGGTAAACTTTATTGGTAAGGATAGCCAAAAAGGATATCCCCATGTTAAGGAGCAACTTCTTCTATGAGTAAACAAAAAACCAAATTTAGCTGTCAAGAATGCGGCTATGATTCACCGAAATGGATGGGGAAATGTCCAGGTTGTCAGTCATGGAATACGATGGTGGAAGAAGTTGAAACAGTCGTTCGTACGCAGGGTATGACATCTTCGATCCCCAAAACGAAAGAAAAAGCGATCCCCATCATACATATAGAAAGCAGCTCTGAACCGAGAGTTGTCACAAGCAACAAAGAATTAAACAGGGTCCTGGGTGGAGGTATAGTCCCTGGGTCACTTATCCTCGTTGGTGGAGATCCCGGTATCGGGAAATCAACCTTGCTTCTGCAAACGTCCTTCGAACTCACACAAGCCCAGCAAAAAGTCCTTTATATATCAGGAGAAGAATCCATTAAGCAGACCAAGCTTCGTGCCGATCGCTTAAATGCGTCATCTCCGCTGCTATACGTATTATGTGAGACGAACCTTGAACTGATCGAGGAAGCTATACAAGAAACGAATCCTGATTTTCTCGTCATTGACTCGATCCAAACGGTATTTCACCCGGCGATTACTTCGGCGCCTGGAACCGTATCGCAGGTTCGAGAATGCACAGGCCATTTTATGAGAATAGCTAAGGGTAAGGGAATTGCAACGGTCCTTGTCGGGCATGTGACGAAGGAAGGGGCAATAGCGGGGCCTAGAATGCTAGAGCATATGGTCGATTGTGTTCTCTACTTTGAAGGGGAGCGGCACCATTCCTATCGTGTGTTAAGAGCGGTAAAGAACCGTTTTGGCTCAACAAATGAAATTGGTATCTTTGAAATGCAAGAGGTTGGTCTCGTAGAAGTTAACAACCCATCGGAGTTGTTTCTATCGGAAAGGCCACTTGGTGTGGCTGGTTCTGCTGTTGTTGCTAGTATGGAGGGGACACGTCCCGTCTTGGTGGAGATTCAAGCACTCGTCTCCTCAACGAATTTCCCTTCTCCGAGAAGGATGGCGACAGGTGTAGATCACAATCGTCTTTCCTTAATCATCGCAGTATTAGAGAAACGCATGGGCATGTTCTTGCAAAATCAAGATGCTTATCTCAACGTGGCAGGTGGGATCAAGCTGGATGAACCAGCGGTGGATCTGGCGATCGCCATTAGTATCGCATCCAGTTTCCGAGATCAACCGACACAGCCATTTGATGTTGTGTTCGGTGAAATCGGTTTAACAGGAGAAGTCCGCGGCGTATCTCGGATTGATCAACGTGTGAAGGAAGCAGAGAAGCTTGGTTTCCGTAGAGTGATTATGCCAGAGAAAAGTTTGAAGGGGTGGACACATCCGAAAGGCATGGAGATTATTGGGGTAAACACGGTGGCTGAGGCATTGAAAGCGGCGCTGGGTTAGCGTGAGTTCTGCAAGCTATAAGCCTTCAGGAGGAAAATGATGAGTAAAGAAGAGATGAAACGCGATGTGATGAGCCAATTGCTCCAACTGGTAGCACCTGGTACACCATTTCGTGATGGTTTGGAGAATGTCTTACGCGCCAAAACAGGTGGACTGATCGTTGTAGGCTTCAGTTCCGAGGTAACAGAAATCGTGGATGGTGGATTCTCCATCAATTGCGACTTCTCGCCTAACTATTTGTATGAGCTTGCCAAAATGGATGGTGCGATTATCCTCAGCGAGGACATCAAGCGCATCCTTTATGCGAACACCCAATTGATTCCAGATTCTTCTATTTCCTCATCTGAGACGGGGATTAGACACCGAACAGCGGAGCGTGTGGCGAAGCAAACGAATAAATTAGTTGTTTCCATTTCACAGCGGAGGAATGTCATTACGCTATATCAAGGTAATTTAAGATATGCACTGAAGGATATCGGAGTCATCTTGACCAAAGCGAATCAAGCGATTCAAACATTGGAGCGATATAAGGTTGTATTGGATCAATCCCTTACGAATCTGAGTGCATCGGAGTTTGAGGAACTAGTTACCTTGCATGATATTACCAATGTCATTGCCAGATTTGAGATGGTGTTACGCATCAAAGCGGAAATTAATCGTTATATTAACGAACTTGGCAATGAAGGACGATTAATTAGCATGCAATTAGAAGAACTTGTTGGGAATGCGGAACTTGAAGCGCGTTTGCTCGTAAAAGATTATGTAAGAGAATTATCAGAAGAAAGAGTCAAGGAGATGCAGGCTGGTTTGAAGCGTCTGTCATCTGATGAGCTGCTAGAGCCCCAGCAAATTATTCGCTTGCTAGGGTATTCTCATACCAATTCGATTGCTGAAGAGCCAGTCTCCCCACGTGGCTTCCGCATTTTAGGCAAAATTCCGCGGTTACCATCCATCATTATTGGTAATCTAGTGGAGAAATTTGGCTACTTGCCACACATGATGATGGCGACGATAGAGGAATTGGATGAAGTTGACGGAATCGGAGAAGTGAGAGCCCGCGCCATTAAGGAAGGTCTCAAAAGAATTCAGGAACAAGTGTTCATTGACAGACATATTTAAAGTGGATACAATCATAAAGTATCATTGTTAAGGTTTTATGTAGTCAAGTTTAGGGTATAGTAAATCCAGAGGTGGACAAAAACATATGTTAACAAAATCAATTCCCAGTCTCTTTACAGTAGGGAACTTATTCCTAGGCGTACTATCGATTATCCTAGCCTTCAGTGGAGAACATGGCATCGCTGCCGTTCTTGTCATTGTCGCTATGCTATTGGATGGACTCGATGGACGTGTTGCGAGAGCGTTGAACGCTCAAAGTGAGTTCGGTAAAGAATTAGACTCCTTATCCGATGTGATCTCTTTCGGTGTCGCTCCTGCTTTCATCATGTATGTAGTTGCATTTAACGATCCTACCGTCATTAGCCCAGCTTTTGCTTGGATTGTCACAGCGATCTTCCCGATCTGTGGAGCGTTGCGGTTAGCTAGATTCAATGTTGTTGCCGGTACGCCTGGCTATTTCATCGGTTTACCGATTCCAGCAGCAGGCGGTGTTCTTTGTACGTTAGCTCTTTTCGTGAACGATATTAACGTATATGTACTTCTCGTAAGTACAGTTCTATTGTCATACTTAATGGTCAGCACAGTGAAATATCCGAACTTCAAAAAGGCGGGTATTCCTAAAGCAGCGATTTGGATTACGCCAATTATCGTTGCAGCAGCTATTTTGATTGCAATCAAATGGCCTGAGTCCATTTCCAAAATGATTTTCGTACCGCTTTTGATGTACGCGCTTTACGGCCTAAAAAAAAACGTTGATGGATACTTCATTCGTCTCCGTAATCTTCGCAGAAAGAACAAAAGACGTGGCGTAGATGACACGAATTCAGTGAAATCTGACGTGTAAGCACATTGTTCGAAAATAAAAAGCATTTATTTTCTCCTGATCTTCAGGAAGAAAATAAATGCTTTTTTTTGTTTTCATCATCATGACATGTTGAATAGGCCCAGTGTTGTACATTTCTTTGATTCATTCTCAACGACTTGCTCCAAATTAATATCAAGAATGTTACTTAGCGCAGACATGTAGAAGAGATTTCTGCCTAATTCGCTACTAACAACCTCAATGCATTGCTCACATAAGTGACCAGATACATGGGTGCCTAGAACATCCTTAGCCTCATCCAAGGTCATCTCTGGATGATACTCTTGCTTAGCTGCATGAACCTGGATACATCCACATTCAGTAATGGATTTCACCACGGAACGGTTGGCAGCTGCGCCTGACTGTTGAAATTTGGATAAGACATCAAGCAGACTGCGGTGACGGAGTAACAATTCAGACACTTGATCTTGAAACTGCTTTAATGTCAAGGAGCTCATTCCATCCACCTCTGGTAGGTTGGTAACTTCCATTTCATTATAATGGATGCCCTCTAATATTTCAATTTTCCGACGAAAGAAGTGATTAACGTTGCATAAATTGGAACATAATTGTAATAAGGCTTACAATAAACGGTTACACCGTCCTCTAAGGACGAGTGCGTTTATCCAAAAATTTAGCCGAAGTATATGTGACACATATACGGTCTACAATTTCAAAAAAAGTTGATGCAGGAGGTGAATCTGTGATGAAGAAATGGGTACAAATCATTTTAGCCATCATGGGTGGCAGTTTAGGTTATAGGTGGAGCGATTCGTTCCTACAAACGACGGATGTGACAAGTCAAGCAGGACAAGTATTTTGGATTAATAGTTTATGTGCAGTAGGAATGTTTTTGATTTCAGCGTGGGTAGCTAACGTCGGCATGAACTTGCTGATGAGAGGTGAACGCAATGTCACGGATATTCCCGTGTCGGATTTACTATCTGGTACGTTAGGACTMGTGATTGGGCTATTGGTTTCAGTCATGTTATTTCCCGTGCTGGAACAGGCCAAATGGGCAGGGCCATTCTTACCTTTCCTTGTATCGGCTGTATTAGGCGTTATGGGCTTCCGTATCGGTTACAGCAAGCGGGAAGAACTTGTACAGGTCATTGCGAAGAGCAGATCTGGCGGTCCTGAGAAGCAGACGCATCGCCCGTACGAGGAACATAAGATTTTGGATACGAGCGTCATCATAGATGGCCGGATCGCAGATATTTGCAAGACCGGATTTATCGAGGGAACCCTGGTAATTCCGGAGTTCGTATTGGAAGAGTTGCAGCATATTGCAGACTCATCAGATTTACTGAAGCGAAACCGTGGGCGTCGCGGACTGGACATTTTGAACAAAATCCAAAAAGAACTTGAAGTGAAGGTCCTCATTTATGAAGGGGATTTCGAAGAAATCGCCGAAGTGGACAGTAAACTGGTGCGCTTAGCCAAAGTGCTTCAAGGGAAAGTAATTACGAACGATTTTAACCTTAATAAAGTATGTGAACTTCAAGGTGTATCGGTGCTCAATATCAACGATCTTGCGAATGCGGTGAAGCCAGTTGTCCTACCGGGAGAAGAAATTATTGTTCAAGTCATTAAAGACGGCAAGGAACATGGACAAGGTGTAGCTTATCTCGATGATGGTACGATGATCGTTGTCGAAGGCGGTCGTGATTTCATCGGAATGACGCTGGAAGTGATGGTAACGAGTGTGCTTCAGACGTCGGCGGGTCGAATGATTTTTGCGAAACCAAAACTATTGGAAAAAGCACAGTAAAACCAGTATGATAAGGAGATGTAACATAGCTCTTTCAAGTTGACTTGGGCCTATGATTACGAAGAAAGCTTTCGTTTGGAAGCGCCAAGTTGGAGGACTTATGGGGAAGCTAGGAGTTATCATCGTAGCAGCGGGCAAAGGTTCGCGCATGGGTACAGCAGAAAGCAAACAATACCTGCAACTGGGACAGAAGCCAATTCTGGTACATACCTTGCAATTATTTCAAAACATACATGAAGTGGATGAAATTATTCTCGTTGTGGGTGCTGATGATGTGAATCGCTGTAACGGCTATGTCACGAACTATGCACTTACGAAGGTAACATGTGTGCTGGCGGGTGGCGCAGAGCGGCAAGATTCCGTTAGACAGGGTCTCCAGGCCTTGCAACAGGGCACGCAATGGGTGCTTGTGCATGACGGTGTTCGCCCTTTCGTAAGGAAAGAACATATGTTCGAGTGTCTGGCAAAGGCGCAAGAAATAGGAGCAGCGGTCTTAGCCGTTCCCGTCAAAGATACAATTAAAATTGTGGATGCAGCAGATAAGCGCATTCAATCGACACCGGATAGACGAAGCTTGTGGGCCATCCAAACGCCGCAGGCTTTTCGTCTTTCTCTCCTACAGGAGGCGCATGAGAAGGCAGAGCAGGATCGGTTCATGGGGACGGATGACGCGAGTTTAGTGGAGCGTTTAGGCGCAGCCGTATACGTAGTAGAAGGGGACTATTATAATATCAAAATAACGACCCCCGAAGATTTACCTTGGGCAGAATGGATTTTACATAACGTGAGGGGAGAGGCTTAGGTATGATTAGAATAGGAAATGGATTCGATGTTCATCAATTGGTAGAAGGACGTAAGTGCATTATTGGAGGGGTAACGATTCCTTATGAAAAAGGGTTGCTGGGACACTCCGACGCGGACGTACTATTGCACGCGATTAGTGACGCGATCCTAGGCGCACTTGGTCTTGGCGATATCGGGAAGCATTTCCCGGATACAGCTGCCGAGTACAAAGATGCGGATAGCTTAGTCTTGTTGAAGCGGGTATGGCAATTGGCGAAGGAGAAGGGCTACAAATTAGGGAATGCAGATTCCACGATTATTGCTCAGAAACCAAAGATGCTGCCGTATATCCCACAAATGGTTGAAATCATTGCTGCCGCACTAGAAGCAGAGACAGATCAAGTGAACGTGAAAGCGACAACGACAGAACAGCTAGGATTTACTGGCCGTGGCGAGGGAATCGCGGCACAATCGGTTGTTTGTTTAATTCGTGATGTGATAAAATAGCAGGTATTCATGCATGGAAGATGAAAAGGGGATACAACGATGAGTCAGCCTTTACGCGTGCGTTATGCACCAAGTCCGACTGGACATTTACATATTGGCGGTGCCCGTACGGCACTGTTTGATTATCTATTAGCTCGTAAGGACGGGGGCGCATTTGTTGTGCGCTTTGAAGATACGGATCAAACGCGTCATAAGGAGTCTGGTATCGAAGACCAGTTGAATGGTCTGAGATGGCTTGGCTTAGAATGGGATGAAAGTGTGGATATCGGAGGTCCTTACGGTCCTTACCGTCAAATGGAGAGACTTGATATCTACAAGACCTACCTAGATAAACTGCTACAGAGCGGTCATGCCTATGGCTGCTATTGCTCAGAAGCCGATCTAGAACAAGAGCGTGCTGAGCAAGAGGCAAGCGGGGAAATGGGTGGCTACTCCGGCAAATGCCGTAACTTGACGCCTGAGCAAATCGCTGCGTATCAAGCGGAAGGCCGTGTGCCTTCAACGCGTTTCCGTGTGCCAGCGGATCGTATCATTGCGATCGAAGACAAGGTTCGCGAGCATGTGGAATTCGATTCCAATGGGATTGGCGATTTCATTATTGCGCGTCCAGATGGGATCCCGACCTACAACTTTGCCGTCATAGTGGATGATCATTTGATGAAAATCAACTTGGTTATTCGTGGGGAAGAACATCTATCCAATACGCCAAGACAAGTTCTGATGTACGAAGCGCTGGATATGCCGATTCCCGAGTTCGCGCATTTATCTTTGATTTTGAATACGGATCGTAAGAAGATGAGCAAACGGGATGAGTCGATCATCCAGTTTATCGAGCAATACAAAGAGCTTGGTTACTTGCCAGAAGCCGTGCTGAACTTTATTGCCTTGCTAGGTTGGTCACCTGGTGGTGAAGAAGAGATGTTCACGAAGGAAGAATTGATCGCGCAGTTTGATTTGGATCGTGTATCCAAGAGCCCGGCTGTGTTTGATATGGATAAATTGAATTGGATGAACAATGCGTATCTGAAAAAAGCTCCGCTATCCCGCATCGTTGATCTGTGCTTACCGCATTTGCGCAAAGCCGGTTACCTTGAACAAGGTGATTTGGATGCTGCTACTGGGGCATGGGTGGAGGCGCTCGTTAGCCTCAATCAAGAAAGAATGCGCTACGCGGCTGAAATCGTGGAATTGTCTGCGATCTTCTTCAAAGAGGAGCTGGTCATCGATGATGAAGCGGCTGCTGTATTGAAAGAAGAGCATGTCCCTGTTGTGCTGACTAGTTTCTTAGCTCAAGTCGAGCAAGCGGAAGCTTTCACGGTTGAAGCAATGCCGGCGCTGCTTAAAGCAGTACAGAAGGAAACAGGCTTCAAAGGGAAGCAGCTGTTCATGTCTGTTCGCTCCGCGTTGACAGGTCAAGTCCATGGACCGGATCTGAATGTGTCCCTTTTCCTACTTGGGAAAGAAAAAGTCGTTTCACGTCTTCAGAGCTTATTGTAAAGCGAGGTTCTTTTCGCTATACTTAACTCAATGAAATACGAAATGCCATGATCAGGAGAGTATGGTTAAGTGAGGATTTGTCAGAGAGGATAATCAAGGCCGTGAGGCTTTGGCTGTGAGTTATCCAATCCTTGTAATCAGAAATGCACCTGGGAGCAGCCGCGCCGAATACTCACCGAGTAGGGTAGGCGTAGCCGAAACACCCACGTTACGGGTTTGAGTTGGGAGACTTCCGAGTCACCAAGCAGAGTGGAACCGCGATAACCACGCCTCTGCAGCCTTAGGGCTGCAGGGGCTTTTTTTATTTTATACCAACATCATTCTAGGCAAGAAGGTGAGCATATGTGGTCAACGATCAAATCTGATATATCCGCCGTATTCGATAATGACCCCGCAGCGCGCAGTTGGTTTGAGGTTGTTTTTACGTATTCGGGACTTCATGCGATATGGTCGCATCGGATTGGACATTGGTTTTATACAAGAAGGATGTTTACCCTGGCTCGTATCGTTTCTCAAATAAGCCGGTTCATGACAGGCATCGAAATCCATCCAGGAGCAACAATTGGCAGAAGGTTGTTTATTGACCACGGGATGGGTGTTGTCATCGGGGAAACCTGCGAGATCGGAGATGATGTGATCTTGTACCAAGGTGTAACTTTAGGCGGAACGGGGAAAGAGAAAGGTAAGAGACATCCAACAATTGGCAATAATGTAGTTATTGGTTCTGGTGCCAAAATTCTCGGGTCCTTCCTTGTAGGTGAGAACTCGCGTATTGGCTCTAATGCAGTAGTGATTCAGGAGGTTCCATCCAATAGCACGGTTGTCACGATACCTGCCAAACTTGTGAAGCGAGACGGTGTCCGTGTGAATAGATTAGATCATGGCAATTTGCCCGATCCGATCGTCGATATTTTCCAAGAATTACAGAATCAAATTAATGAGTTGAAATTCCAACTGGAAGAAGAACGGAAGCAGAATGGAGAATTGAGGAGAACATGACACTCAAAGTATATAATACCTTAACGCGCAAGAAGGAAGAGTTTGTTCCGATTGAGCCAGGCAAAGTAAAGATGTACGTATGTGGTCCAACCGTATATAACTATATTCATATTGGCAACGGACGTCCTGTCATATTTTTCGACGTGGTTCGCCGTTATTTGGAATCGCAGCAATATGAAGTAAATTACATTACGAACTTTACCGATGTGGATGATAAAATGATTCGCAAAGCCGAGGAGATGGCGGTCTCCGTCCCTGAACTTGCTGAAACCTTTATCGCAGCTTTTTTGGAGGATATCTCCACGCTGGGTGTTCATGAGGCGACATTGAATCCACGGGTAACGGAGAACATTCAAGAAATTATCGACTTCATTGCTGCGCTTGTGGAGAAGGGTTTCGCATACGAAGCGCGCGGCGACGTGTATTATAGAACGTCGAAATTCACAGATTACGGCAAGCTCTCTAAGCAAAATCTGGAAGAACTTCAGCACGGAATTCGTGTTGAGGTGGATGAGCGTAAAGAGAATCCTCAGGACTTTGTCCTATGGAAAGCTGCGAAGCCAGGTGAGATTTATTGGGAAAGCCCTTGGGGCCAAGGTCGCCCAGGATGGCATATTGAGTGCTCCGCGATGGTGCGCAAATATTTGGGTGAAACGATTGATATTCATGGAGGCGGGCAAGATTTAACGTTCCCTCACCATGAATGTGAGATTGCTCAAACCGAGGCGGTAACTGGTCATCCAATGGCCAATTATTGGTTGCACAATGCTTTTCTAAATATCGATAATGAAAAAATGTCGAAATCACTCGGAAATGGTATTTTAATTCGAGATCTAGTTAAGCAAATTAAACCTGAAGTGTTCCGTTTCTTCATGTTATCCGCTCATTATCGGAACCCACTTAATTTCAGTGATGAGAGTTTGAAACAAGCGGCGAATGCGTTGGAACGGATTCAGAATGCTTACGATAATATGAAGCATCGTCTTGCTACAGCATCTGCTACTGGCGAAGTTGAAGCGGGAATTACAGATACACTGCAGGCCATTTCGAAACAATTTGTAGATAAAATGAATGATGATTTTAATACGCCAGATGCCATTACCGCGGTATTCGATCTCGTTGCAGAAGCGAACTTATACTTGCAACAGGAGCGGGTACATGCTGGCGCAGTGAAACTATTCATGGAACAGCTAGAAGCATTCGATGCAACGCTGGGCATCCTTTCACAACAAGGGGATGAATTGCTGGATGAGGAGATCGAGCAGTTGATCGTTGAACGCACGGAGTCACGGAAATCGAAGAATTGGGCACGCGCCGATGAAATTCGTGATTTGCTGACGGAGAAAGGGATATTCCTTGAGGACACACCACAAGGCATACGCTGGCGCCGCAAATGAATGAAATAAATCTGGATGCTGCTAACTTGTTTTCATTCCCGCCATCGAAAAGTCCGCATTTATTAAATCCGCTAGTGCTGGCGTATATTGGGGATGCGGTGTATGAAGTCTATATCCGACAATATGTCATCTCAGGGGCGAATCATCGCCCTAATCATTTGCATAAAGCTTCAACAGGTTTTGTGTCTGCCAAAGCCCAGTCCAAATTATTGACAGCCTTGATGCCCACACTATCGGAAGAAGAAGTAGACATCGTGAAGCGAGGGCGTAATGCCAAATCAGGAACGACAGCCAAAAACGCGGATGTGCTGGAATACCGGCACAGCACCGCGTTTGAGTGCTTAATCGGATATTTATATTACAAACAATCCTTCGAGCGATTGAAAGAGATATTAGATTTCACAATTACGTTTAATCATCAACAGAAATAGACAAGCATTCGCACGTATTTTAGGAGGAATTAGGATGGATGAAGACATTATCGGCGGGAAGCACTCCGTATTGGAGGCGCTTCGTGCTGGACGGACAATTAATAAAATATGGATTGCCGAAGGTGCTCAGAAGCAATTCGCTGGACCGATTGTGGCAGAAGCGAAAAATCTAGGCATTATTGTCCAATTTACGGACAAGCGTAAGTTGGATCAAATGGCAGAGGGACTCCAACATCAAGGTGTCGTTGCACAAGTTGCAGCGTATGCCTACGTGGAAGTTGAGGATATCTTAGCCAAGGCGAAAGCGCTCGGGCAAGAACCGTTCATTTTAATACTCGATGAAATTGAAGATCCGCATAACCTAGGATCCATTCTACGTACAGCAGATTGTACGGGGGTTCACGGTGTGATTATACCGAAACGACGTTCCGTAGGGTTAACGGCAACAGTTTCCAAAACATCTGCGGGCGCAGTTGAGTATGTTCCGGTCGCACGTGTGACGAATATTTCGCAAACGATTGAGCAATTAAAGGAACAAGGTGTTTGGGTTGCAGGTACGGATGTTACTGCTGCTCAAGATGTCTATAAAGCCAACTTTACGATTCCGATTGCCCTAGTTATTGGAAATGAGGGTAAAGGTGTGGGTCGACTTATTAAAGAAAGATGCGACTTCTTAGTCAAGCTGCCAATGGCCGGACATGTTAATTCATTGAATGCCTCCGTTGCCGCGGGTGTATTGATGTATGAAGTGGTAAGACAGCGCAATAAGAGCTAAATGGGATGGAACAGATCCTAATTGTAGATGGTTACAACATTATCGGCGCCTGGCCTGAGTTAAGTAAATTAAAGGATACTGATCTGGAAGGTGCACGTGACGGTCTGATCCATATGCTTGCAGAATTTCAATCCTTTTCAGGTATGAAGGTCTATCTCGTTTTTGATGCCTACATGGTACCTGGACTGGGCAAGAAATATGTGCAGAATAAACTGGCTGTGCTTTATACCAAGGAGAAGGAAACCGCAGATGAGCGAATCGAGCGATTGGTTACGAATCTGATGGGAAGGCGTAAGGAAATATTCGTAGCAACGTCGGATATGATTGAGCAGCATGTCATATTTKGCAAKGGAGCGCTCCGCATGCCCGCGAAAGAATTGCTAGTGAAAATTAAACAGAATCGTAAAGAGGTTCGTGAACGCATTGTACCGGAGACGACAACCAAACGAAATCCGTTCGGAGCCAAGCTGAGTGACGAGATGAAAGCGAAGTTAGAACGATGGCGAAGAGGGGAGTAAATCCTCCAAATGCTAGAAATGGTGGGGTTCCCCGTTGACGGTGTGAGATTTCATCATGTATACTTAACCTAACTTTTATAGTGAAATCTGGGTAGTCTTGCAGGCCGGAGGGATTGTTGGTGAGTGTCGACCTCAAAGAACTGAGAATGTATGATTATGACCTCAAGCCAGATGAAGACATTGTCGAAGCAGTCCGTGAAGGCAGTAGCGAAGCTTTGGAATATCTTATCAACAAGTATAAGAATTTTGTTCGTGCCAAAGCACGCTCTTATTTTTTGATAGGTGCAGACCGAGAAGATATTGTGCAGGAAGGCATGATAGGTTTATATAAATCTATCCGCGACTTCCGAGGAGACAAGCTTGCTTCATTCAAAGCCTTTGCTGAACTGTGTATCACGCGGCAGATCATCACGGCAATTAAGACAGCAACTCGTCAAAAGCATATACCTCTTAATTCCTACGTATCACTGGATAAGCCCATCTATGATGAAGATTCTGATCGTACACTGCTCGATGTTATTAGCGGCTCCCGGGTAACAGATCCCGAGGAATTGGTTATTAATCAAGAAGAGTTTACGGGACTTGAAGATAAAATGGGAGAGATTCTAAGTGACTTAGAGCGTAGAGTGCTTATGCTCTATCTCGATGGCAGATCCTATCAAGAAATTGCTGTGGATCTCGATCGCCATGTGAAGTCAATTGACAATGCTCTCCAACGTGTTAAGCGCAAGCTTGAGCGGTATTTGGAAGTCAGAGATTTGTAGAAACGCCCGTGCCGCATGAGCTGTACGGGTGTTTTTCTTTCTTAGTATGTTTAGTAACCCTCGGGAGAGCCTATACTGGTGATACTCTTGCATTTGTGAGACTTCTACCTTGACACTCGGGGGACAGTTGTGATAAAGTGTTTCAGGTAGCCCTAAAAGTCGCTTTCTTTTTGATGCGCTTAGAAGGGCTTTAATTAGAAAGTGTCTGTAGGAGGTGTACATCATGCGGGTCATCATCACATTAGCGTGCACAAATTGCAAACAAAGAAACTATGCATCCACTAAAAATAAGCGCAACAATCCCGACCGTATTGAGTTGAAGAAATATTGCAAATTTTGCAATGAACATACTGCTCATCGCGAGACTAGGTAGTTCTTTGGAGGTGTAGTTTGTGGCGTTCTTGGCTAGAATGAGACAAAGCTTCGGATCCACTTTTTCCTTCTTCACCGACAGTTGGTCAGAACTCAAAAAGGTCAAGTGGCCAAGTCGCAAAGAGATGACTACTTATACGCTTGTCGTTATAGGTACAGTAACTTTTGTTGCTATTTATTTTTTTGTGCTGGATCTAGGAATTTCTGAGTTGCTGCGCCTTGTTTTTAAATAAACAGGACTATAGGTGAATTTATTCATGGAAAAAAGATGGTACGTCGTACATACCTATTCAGGGTATGAGAACAAAGTGAAAGCCAACTTAGAGAAGCGCGTTGAGTCTATGGAAATGACGGACAAGATCTTCCGTGTGCTTGTGCCTATGGAAGAAGAACTGGTAAACAAAGACGGCAAGAAAAAAGTCGTTATGCGTAAAGTTTATCCAGGGTATGTTCTCGTGGAAATGATTCAAACGGACGATTCTTGGTACGTAGTACGTAATACGCCAGGAGTAACTGGATTTGTAGGTTCTACAGGATCCGGCTCTAAACCAACTGCATTGTTACCTGAGGAAGTTGAATCGATTCTGAAGCATATGGGTATGGAAGAACCGAAGGAAGTAATTGACTTCGAACTGAAAGAAACCGTACGCGTCAAGGTGGGTCCATTTGCAAACTTTGTTGGCTCTGTCGAAGAGATTATTGCCGATAAGGGCAAACTGAAGGTACATGTCAACATGTTCGGAAGAGAAACACCGCTTGAACTCGATTTCGACCAAGTGGAAAAGCTCTAAGAGCATGACAACCAAAAGGCTCTACCAGGTCTATTCCTTGGGATAGACCTACGTTAGTGGGAACGCATTAGTTTCCTGAATAGCGAGGCTTTGATTCGTCGAAGACTCCTATATTACTGCAAGGAGGTGTCTATCATGGCAAAAAAGGTTATTAAAATCGTGAAGCTTCAAGTTCAAGCTGCGAAAGCAAATCCAGCACCACCGATCGGTCCAGCATTGGGTCAAGCAGGTGTGAACATCATGGCTTTCTGTAAAGAGTTTAACGCTCGTACTGCTGATCAAGTTGGTCTAATCATTCCAGTTGAAATCACAGTTTTCGAAGACCGTTCCTTTACATTCATCACTAAAACGCCTCCGGCTGCAGTTCTACTTCGCGTCGTTGCTGGTATCGAAAAAGGATCAGGCGAACCGAACAAGAAGAAAGTTGCAACTGTGAAACGCGCTAAAGTTCGCGAAATCGCTGAACAAAAAATGCCTGACCTAAATGCTGCATCCGTTGAGGCTGCAATGCGTATGGTTGAAGGTACTGCTCGCAGCATGGGAATCACTATCGAAGATTAATTCCGCAAGGAATGCGACTGTGCAAGCTCGAAGCCTGCAGAAGTGTTTTCTACGAAAACATGGAGGTCGCTCGGTGGGAGGATTATCCGCTAATACCACTAAGGAGGATAAATATTATGCCTAAACACGGTAAAAAATACCGCGAAGTAGCTCAGCTTGTTAATGCTGAAACTTTGTATGATCCGTCAGAAGCAATCGAGCTTGTTAAGAAAACAGCTCCTGCTAAATTCGATGAAACTGTAGATGTTGCAGTTCGTCTGGGTGTAGACCCAAGAAAACAAGATCAGGCTGTTCGTGGTGTTGTTGTACTTCCACACGGTACTGGTAAAACAAAACGCGTTCTCGTATTTGCAAAAGGCGAGAAAGCAAAAGAGGCTGAAGCAGCTGGTGCAGATTTTGTTGGTGATGCAGACATGATCAACAAAATTCAACAAGGTTGGTTCGAATTCGATGTTTGCGTAGCTACTCCGGACATGATGAGCGAAGTTGGTAAACTGGGTCGTATCCTCGGGGGTAAAGGTTTAATGCCAAACCCTAAAGCAGGAACAGTTACTTTCGACGTTACCAAAGCTGTTCAAGAGATCAAAGCTGGTAAAATCGAATACCGTCTTGATAAAGCAGGCCAAATTCATGCTCCACTTGGTAAAGTATCTTTCGATGCAGACAAGTTGAACGAAAACTTCAAAGCATTGGTTGATGCACTAGTTCGTGCGAAACCAGCAGCGGCTAAAGGTGTTTACCTTAAGAACATTGCTGTATCCTCGACAATGGGTCCAAGCGTACGTGTGAACCTGTCATCCTTCAGATAAGTAAAAGCTACCAGTTGACTTCGGTTGCTGGGCGTGATACTCTATCAAAGGTCCTAAAAATGAATATGCAAACCGTAGACAGTAGGTGCTGAAGAGCTTAATTTCCTACCGAGGTGTTATGATATATATAACGATTTCTTTGTACATCAGGGAAAAAGTGAACACATCATGCCTTCGTAGCGTCTACGAAGGCATTTCTTATTCATAGATAAGAAATGCTAATGCTCCTACTGTTTGCGATCTTGAAAGATAAATGCATAAGAAGTGAGGTGTACTATGGCAAACGCGAAAATTCTTGCAGAGAAAGAACAAGCAGTAGCTGAAGTAACTGAGAAGTTTAAAGCTAGCGCTTCTACAATCATAGCGGACTACCGCGGTTTGAACGTAGCTCAAGTAACACAGCTACGCAAAAGCTTGCGCGAAGCTGGTATTGAATTCGTAGTTCTCAAGAACTCGTTGGCGAGACGCGCATCGGCGAATGCTGAACTAAGCGCATTGGATGAGTACCTAACAGGTCCAACTGCTATTGCTTTCAGCAAAGACGATCTAGTTGCTCCAGCGAAAATTTTGACTGAATTTGCGAAAAAGAATGATAAATTGAGCGTAAAAGGTGGCGTGGTCGAAGGCCGCGTAGTTGGATACGATCAAATCAAAGCACTTGCAGAACTTCCATCCAGAGATGGTCTTCTCTCCATGTTGCTTAGCGTTCTTCAAGCTCCAGTTCGTAACTTTGCTCTTGCTGTTAAAGCAGTTGCAGAGAAAAAAGAAGCTGAAGGTCAAGCTTAATTTTAATGCACTACCTGTTTTACAAACAAAAAAACTAATTTATTAATGATAATGGAGGTTTAACCATGAGCACAAATGCAACGATCCTAGAAGCAATCAAAGGCATGACAATCTTGGAATTGAACGACCTGGTTAAAGCAATTGAAGAAGAGTTTGGCGTAACAGCAGCAGCTCCAGTAGCAGCAGGCGGCGGCGCAGCAGTAGCAGTTGAAGAAGCTCAAACTGAGTTTGACGTTATCTTGACAAGCGCTGGCGCTTCCAAAATCAACGTAATTAAAGTAGTTCGTGAAATCACTGGTCTTGGCTTGAAAGAAGCTAAAGACTTGGTTGACGGAGCTCCAAAAGCAGTTAAAGAAAAAGTTAGCCAAGAAGAAGCAGACGCTGTTAGAGCTAAGCTTACTGAAGCTGGCGCTTCCGTAGAAGTTAAGTAATTTCTTTTTCTTAGGAAACCTCTTGAAGCTTGACTTCAAGAGGTTTTTTTCAACATTTAAGCGATATGGTTTCACAGGATATGAGCGGCGTTGCCGTTTATTGTGCCTAAGTTTTTACCCTTAGGAAAGCCTTAGGAACGCACGTGGTTATTGGATTTTCCTATAGGTAGAAAAGGAGGGAATTCAAACGTGTCAGAGCATTACTACACACAAAAGCCGACCGTAAAGAGCGATGTCCATACAACGCAGGAAATTCTTCGTGGTAAGACATATACGTTTTTGACAGATGCGGGTGTGTTTTCTAAAAAAGGTGTCGATTATGGAAGTAAGCATTTAATAGAAACAATGGTACTATCGGAAGATGCTAGTGTTCTCGATGTGGGCTGTGGCTACGGGCCGATGGGGCTGAGTGCAGCAATCATGTGTCCGAAAGGACAGGTGACAATGGTCGACATTAATGAAAGAGCAGTTGAACTTTCGGTAGAAAACGCGCGGCGAAATGGTATTACCAATGTCACTATTCTACAGAGCGATCTGTTGGAAAAAGTGAAGGACAAGAAGTTTGATGCTGTTCTAACCAATCCGCCAATTCGTGCGGGGAAAGAAACGGTTCACAAGATTTTCGTAGATGCTTACGATTGCTTGAAAGATGGAGGCTCATTGTGGGTTGTCATCCAGAAGAAGCAAGGGGCGCCATCGGCAGTGAAGAAGCTGGAAACCATGTATAGTGAAGTGGTGGAGGTTTCGAAAGACAAAGGCTACCGCATTCTGAAAGCGACGAAGTAAGTCTCTTGTGAATATACGTGGGAATTTGTTTGACTTGACATTTCAAATGTGATATTATTAAAAAATGTCAGTATTAAGATGGGACACATGTCTTTAGTTAGTAAAAATGTCAAGTCTTTTTTTCAGTCTTTATGCATAGAATTTGAACCCACAACGTATAATGTTTGAATTTTGGGAAATTCTAACAGGATGGGAAGAAAATCTTGAAAAAGTTATTGAATACAGAAAAAAACCTTCATCCATACAGTCGCTTAATTCGGACGGGCTCCACTAACGGAGGCGTCCTGAGTGTACGTCGGTCGAAGTTTTTCTTCTTTCTTTTTATTTATTGAGTAGAGTTGAGGGGTGAATGAAAGTTGGCGGGACATCTTGTTCAATTTGGACGACGTAAACGCAGGACTTATGCACGAATTAATGAGGTTCTGGGCATTCCAAACCTGATTGAAATCCAGCAAAAATCCTATGAGTGGTTTTTGGAAGAGGGACTTCGTGAGATGTTTCAGGATATCTCCCCGATTCAGGATTTTACAGGGAACCTAGTACTGGAGTTCATTGACTATAGCTTAGGCGATCCTAAGTATTCCGTTGATGAGTCCAAAGAACGCGACGTAACGTATGCGGCGCCGTTAAGAGTCAAAGTCCGTTTGATTAATAAGGAAACCGGTGAGGTCAAGGAACAAGAAGTGTTCATGGGGGATTTCCCTATTATGACTGATACGGGAACGTTCATTATTAACGGTGCGGAGCGTGTAATCGTCTCCCAGCTCGTTCGTTCTCCCAGTGTTTATTATAGCACGAAAGTGGATAAAAACGGCAAAAAAACTTACACAGCTACAGTGATTCCTAACCGTGGGGCATGGCTGGAACTTGAGACAGATGCGAAAGATATCATCTACGTTCGTATTGATCGCACGCGTAAAATTCCAGTTACCGTATTGCTTCGTTCATTAGGATTTGGTACGGATGCTGAGATTCTAGATTTACTTGGCGATAACGAATATATTCGTAACACGCTAGATAAAGATAACACGGATTCTACGGAAAAAGCGTTAATCGAAATCTATGAGCGTCTTCGTCCAGGTGAGCCGCCTACGCTTGATAATGCAAGAAGCTTGATCGTTGCTCGTTTCTTTGATCCGAAGCGTTATGATTTGGCTAACGTAGGTCGCTACAAAATCAATAAAAAATTACACATCAAAAACCGCTTATTCAATCAACGTTTGGCTGAAACTTTGGTAGATTCCGAAACGGGAGAAATCATTGCTGAAGCTGGTCAGTTATTGGATCGTCGTGTGTTAGATGAAATCCTACCTTTTATTGAAAAAGGTGCAGGATATAAAGAGTTTACAATTCCTAAAGGTGTAACTGGCGCGGATACAATTCCTGTCCAGTGCATTAATGTTTACTCACCAACAGAAGAAGGCAAGGTAGTTAAGGTTATTTCTAACGGTGTTATTGATAAAGCTGTCAAAAACATCACGCCTGCCGATATCATCTCTTCCATTAACTACTTTATTAACTTACTTCATGGTATTGGAAATACAGATGATATTGACCATCTTGGTAACCGTAGACTTCGTTCTGTAGGTGAATTGCTTCAAAACCAATTCCGTATCGGTCTTTCCCGTATGGAGCGTGTTGTTCGTGAGCGTATGTCGATTCAAGACGCTAACGTGATCACGCCGCAAGCGTTGATCAATATTCGTCCTGTTATCGCGTCGATTAAAGAGTTCTTTGGTAGTTCCCAGCTTTCTCAGTTTATGGACCAAACGAACCCACTTGCTGAATTGACGCATAAGAGACGTCTGTCTGCACTCGGACCCGGCGGTTTGACGAGAGAGCGCGCAGGGATGGAAGTTCGTGACGTGCATCACTCTCACTATGGCCGTATGTGTCCAATTGAGACGCCTGAGGGACCGAACATTGGTTTGATCAACTCCTTGTCTACATTTGCTCGCATTAATGAGTATGGCTTCATTGAAGCTCCATACCGTTGGGTAGATCCGAAGACTGGTTTGGTTACGGATCAAATCGCTTACCTGACAGCAGATGAAGAAGATAACTACGTTATCGCGCAAGCGAATGCGAAATTGACGGAAGAAAACAAATTCGTCGAAGATGCGATTATCGTTCGTTACAAAGATGACAACTTA
The DNA here is from genome assembly GCF_052115445.1 of Paenibacillus sp. 2RAB27. NCBI lineage: Bacteria > Bacillati > Bacillota > Bacilli > Caryophanales > Paenibacillaceae > Paenibacillus > Paenibacillus sp. 2RAB27. Next base: position 34,626 of record NZ_JBFRGR010000034.1, on the reverse strand, counting down.
ACACTTCCGGTTGAACGTGTCGACTACATGGACGTTTCTCCGAAACAGGTTGTTTCTGTCGCAACAGCGTTAATCCCGTTCCTTGAAAATGATGACTCCAACCGTGCGTTAATGGGTTCCAACATGCAGCGTCAAGCTGTTCCGCTTCTTATCCCTAAAGCTCCGCTTGTAGGTACAGGAATGGAGCACAAGGTTGCTAAGGACTCTGGAGTATGTATTGTCTCCAAATTTGATGGAATTATTGAGAAAGCTGCTGCGAATGAAATTTGGTTGCGTCGCCAAGAAATGGTTGATGGCAAGCTAGTTAGTGGCAACATCGTGAAATATAAGCTTCACAAATTTATGCGTTCTAACCAAGGTACTTGCATTAATCAACGTCCGATTGTTAAAAAAGGTCAATTGATTAAAGCCGGCGATATTCTTGCTGATGGACCATCCACTGAACAAGGCGAATTGGCACTTGGTCGTAACGTAGTCGTAGCTTTCATGACTTGGGAAGGTTACAACTATGAGGATGCGATTTTGCTTAGCCAAAAGCTTGTTAAGGAAGATGTGTATACCTCCATTCATATTGAGGAATACGAGTCTGAAGCTCGTGATACGAAGCTTGGACCTGAAGAAATTACTCGCGACATCCCGAACGTAGGGGAAGACGCACTTAAGAATCTTGATGAGCGCGGAATCATCCGTGTCGGTGCTGAAATTGGCGCTGGCGATATCCTCGTTGGTAAAGTAACACCGAAGGGTGTAACTGAGCTGACGGCGGAAGAAAGATTGCTGCACGCGATCTTCGGTGAGAAGGCTCGTGAGGTTCGTGACACGTCCCTGCGCGTACCGCATGGTACAGATGGTATTGTTGTTGATGTGAAAGTATTTACGCGTGAGAATGGCGATGAGCTGCCTCCAGGAGTAAACCAACTCGTTCGTGTCTATATCGCTCAAAAACGGAAAATTTCCGAAGGCGACAAAATGGCGGGGCGTCATGGTAACAAAGGGGTAGTAGCACGTATTCTCCCTGAAGAAGATATGCCATTCCTTCCAGATGGTACGCCGGTTGAAGTCGTTCTGAATCCACTAGGGGTTCCTTCCCGGATGAACATCGGTCAAGTACTTGAAGTTCACTTAGGTATGGCTTCCAAGTATTTGGGTATTCACGCTGCAACGCCGGTATTTGATGGAGCGCGTGAGTATGACGTATTCGATGCCATGGAAGAAGCAGGTATGCAACGTAGCGGTAAAACGATTCTGTACGATGGTCGTACAGGGGAGTCCTTTGAACGTGAAGTAACCGTTGGCGTTATGTACATGATCAAACTGGCACACATGGTTGACGATAAAATCCATGCCCGTTCCACTGGTCCTTACTCCCTTGTTACTCAGCAGCCGCTGGGTGGTAAAGCGCAGTTCGGTGGACAACGTTTCGGGGAGATGGAGGTATGGGCACTCGAGGCTTATGGAGCTGCTTATACATTGCAAGAAATTCTTACCGTTAAGTCAGATGACGTTGTGGGCCGTGTGAAAACGTACGAATCCATTGTCAAAGGCGAGAACGTTCCAGAACCAGGCGTTCCGGAATCCTTCAAAGTTTTGATCAAAGAGCTTCAAAGTTTGGGTATGGATGTTAAGATCCTATCTGGCGACGAAGAAGAGATCGAAATGCGCGAAGCTGATGATGACGACGAAGTGACGAGCGATAAATTAAACCTAAACATTGAGGGCTCCGAGCTTGGGGTCAACGAATAGTAACACCACATTAGAACGAGAACGATTCACTGTAAAGTGGGTTTAAATTTCTTAAAGGAGGGTTGCTCCTTGATGGACGTTAACAACTTCGAGTTTATGAAAATCGGCTTGGCATCACCCGATAAAATTCGCTCTTGGTCCCGTGGGGAAGTAAAGAAGCCGGAAACGATTAACTACAGAACCTTAAAACCTGAGAAAGAAGGTCTTTTCTGTGAAAAGATCTTCGGACCTACGAAAGATTGGGAATGTCATTGCGGTAAGTACAAACGCGTTCGTTATAAAGGCGTCGTTTGTGACCGCTGTGGCGTTGAAGTAACCCGTCAAAAAGTACGTCGTGAACGCATGGGTCACATTGAACTTGCTGCTCCTGTTTCACATATTTGGTATTTCAAAGGGATTCCTAGCCGTATGGGTCTTGCACTAGATATGTCTCCAAGATCTTTGGAAGAAATCATCTACTTCGCATCCTACGTAGTAACGGATCCAGGTGATACGCCACTTGAGAAGAAGCAACTATTGTCTGAGAAAGAATACCGTAGCTATCGTGAGAAATACGGCTATGCTTTCCAAGCAGGCATGGGTGCGGAAGCTGTCAAAAAGCTTCTTATCGATATTGATATCGAACGCGAAGTAGACACGCTCAAAGAAGAACTCAAAACTGCACAAGGTCAACGTCGTAACCGTGCGATTAAGCGTTTGGAAGTTATGGAAGCATTCCGTAACTCGAAAAACTTGCCTGGTTGGATGGTACTGGATGTACTGCCAGTTATCCCTCCTGAGCTTCGCCCGATGGTACAGCTTGATGGTGGTCGTTTTGCGACATCCGATTTGAATGATCTCTATCGTCGTGTTATCAACCGTAACAACCGTCTAAAGAGATTGCTCGACCTAGGCGCACCGGATATCATTGTTCAAAATGAGAAACGGATGCTTCAAGAAGCGGTTGATGCATTGATCGATAACGGTCGTCGCGGCCGTCCAGTAACAGGTCCGGGTAACCGTCCTTTGAAATCCCTCAGCCATATGCTGAAAGGTAAACAAGGTCGTTTCCGGCAGAACTTGCTCGGTAAACGTGTTGACTACTCTGGTCGTTCCGTTATCGTAGTAGGACCTAACCTGAAGATGTACCAATGTGGTCTTCCGAAGGAAATGGCGCTTGAATTGTTCAAGCCTTTCGTTATGAAAGAGCTTGTGAATAAAGGTTTGGCACATAACATCAAGAGTGCGAAGCGTAAAGTTGAGCGCGTAAGTCCAGATGTTTGGGATGTTCTTGAAGAAGTCATTAAGGAGCACCCGGTTCTTCTGAACCGTGCACCAACGTTGCATAGATTGGGTATTCAAGCTTTTGAACCGATTCTGGTTGAAGGCCGCGCTATTAAACTTCACCCGCTTGTATGTACAGCTTACAACGCTGACTTCGACGGTGACCAAATGGCCGTTCACGTTCCTTTGTCCTCAGAAGCACAAGCTGAAGCTCGCTTGCTCATGTTAGCATCGGGTAACATTTTGAATCCGAAAGACGGTAAGCCGGTTGTTACACCTTCACAGGATATGGTTCTGGGAAGTTTCTACTTAACGACGGATAACAAATTCGCTAAAGGTGCTGGTTCGATCATTAGAACCGTTCATGAAGCAGTTTCTTCCTACCAATCGGGTAAAATGGCACTGCATGCACGTGTAGCTATCCCTGCGAAAGCATTGAACAAAACAAGTTTCACAGAGAAACAACAAAACGCTATGTTAATCACAACGATCGGTAAAATCATTATGAATGAAATCTATCCAGCTGATTTCCCATTCATCAATGAGCCGACCAAAACGAACCTCTTGAATGGTATTCCAGATGCGCATTTCGTATTTGAAAAAGGTGCAGATCTGAAAGCTATCATGTTGGAACGTGATGAGAACAAAGCGGTAGGTAAAGAATATTTAGGATCGATTATTGCTGAGTGTTTCCGTAAGTATCACACAACGCAAACATCGATGATTCTTGATAAAATTAAAGAGCTTGGATTTACGTATTCAACAAAAGCCGGTATTACCGTAGCTGTCTCTGACGTTGTAGTTCCAACCGAAAAAGTAGCAATCCTTAAGGAATGTGAAGAGAAAGTACGCGTAGTTACGAACCAATACCGTCGTGGTTTGATTACGGATGAAGAGCGTTATGACCGCGTTATTGCGATCTGGAGTAAGGCGAAGGATGAAATCACTGAGATTCTGATGAAATCCCTAGATAAATACAACTCTATTTCCATGATGGTTGAATCCAAGGCACGKGGTAACAAATCACAGATTACACAGCTTGGCGGTATGCGTGGTTTGATGGCGAATCCATCCGGTAAAATTATGGAGTTGCCGATTAAATCGAACTTCCGTGAAGGTCTGACAATCTTAGAATACTTTATTTCTACACACGGAGCGCGTAAAGGTCTTGCCGATACAGCACTTCGTACAGCGGATTCCGGTTACTTGACTCGTCGTCTCGTTGACGTAGCACAAGATGTTATCGTTCGTGAAGATGATTGTGGAACAGATAAAGGCTTTATGGTTAGCAAAATTCAAGATGGTAAAGAGGTTATTGAGGATCTTTACGATCGTATTGAAGGGCGCTACGCTTATGAAACGCTTCGTCATCCACAAACAGGTGAAGTCATCGTACAACGTAATGAGCTTATTGAATCTGGCATTGCAGATCGTATTATTGAAGCTGGTATCGAGAAACTTCAAATTCGTTCTGTACTTAGCTGCCGCACCAATCATGGTGTTTGTAAGAAATGTTATGGTCGTAACTTGGCTACTGGTCAATTCGTTGAGGTTGGTGAGGCAGTTGGTATTATTGCCGCGCAATCCATTGGTGAGCCAGGAACACAGTTGACGATGCGTACGTTCCATACCGGTGGTGTTGCCGGAGACGATATTACACAAGGTTTGCCGCGTATTCAAGAGCTCTTTGAAGCACGTAATCCGAAAGGTCAAGCGATCATTTCCGAAATCGACGGTGTCGTTAAGGAGATTCGTGAAGCTAAGGATCGTCGTGAAATCGAAGTTCAAGGTGAAGCGGAATCCAAAGTATATGCAGTTCCTTACGGATCTCGTGTACGTGTTTCGTTGAATCAACAAGTTGAAGCTGGTGACGAGCTTACGGACGGATCTATCGATCCGAAAGAAATGCTTCGCATCAAAGGTATTCGCGGCGTTCAGAACTATATTCTTCAAGAAGTACAACGTGTATATCGTAACCAAGGGGTAGAAATTAACGATAAACATATTGAAGTTATGGTTCGTCAAATGTTACGTAAAATCCGCATCGTAGACGCGGGTGATACAACGCTTCTACCTGGTTCCTTCGTTGATATTCATGAGTATGAAGCAGCTAATAAAGTTGCTTTGTTCGCTGGCACAGAGCCTGCGGTTGCTCGTCCAATCTTGCTCGGTATCACTAAAGCTTCCCTTGAAACGGATTCCTTCTTATCAGCGGCGTCTTTCCAAGAGACTACACGTGTCTTGACGGATGCAGCGATTAAGGGGAAAGTCGACCAATTGTTAGGTTTGAAAGAGAATGTTATCATCGGTAAACTGATCCCTGCGGGAACAGGTATGCCAAGATACCGTAATATTCGAATCACGAACCCGAACGAGGTTGTCGTTTTAGATGAAGATTTGGAAAAAGAAACAGTTGCTGTTGAGTAATTAAATATAGAGAAAGAGGTAGCCACTTGATTAGGGGTGCGCTATCTCTTTTTATTTAAACGAAAAGGCCATCGGCTTAGTAGAATTACTTAAACTAACCCTTGACACTACTCAATCAAAATGATAATATATCGAAGTGTGCCTAAGTCGATATTCTTTCCTTTCTTTGAAGGGGGTGCCTAATGTCTTATGAAATAGTCAAACAGGCGAAGAATAAATGTGTAGGCACGAAGAAGGTTACAAAAACAGTCGAGCAAGGTAAGGCGATAGAAGTTTTTGTTTCTAAAGATGCAGATCCGCGATTGACGATAAATCTGGTAGCTCTCTGTACGCAGATGGGTGTGCCTGTAACCTACGTAGATTCTATGAAGATGCTAGGTAAAGCGTGTGGAATTGAAGTTGGAGCTGCGGTAGCAGCTGTTGTAAATGAATAAGTGCTAAAGGCGTTTTTGTTAGTGGAAGAAGTTTGTGTAAGTTTTCGTGACTTTGACAGCTCTCCATAACAAAGACTTTCTCTTTGCTCATTTATGACTCGCCTGGATCTGTGGGCTTGCAAGAAGCACATCATGTTATGAATGTAGGGAGGAGGTGGCGATATGCCAACAATTAACCAACTAGTACGTAAAGGTCGTCAAGCGAAGGTGGATAAGTCCAAATCACCAGCTTTACAAAAAGGTTTTAACGCTTTGAAAAGAGAAGCAACGGATTTGAGCGCTCCTCAAAAACGTGGTGTCTGCACGCGTGTAGGTACTATGACTCCTAAGAAGCCTAACTCCGCACTTCGTAAATACGCACGTGTTCGTTTAACGAACCGCGTAGAGGTGACAGCTTATATCCCAGGTATCGGTCACAACCTGCAAGAACACAGTGTTGTATTGATCCGTGGTGGTAGAATTAAAGATCTTCCAGGGGTACGTTATCACATCGTACGTGGAGCTCTAGATACTTCCGGTGTTAACAACCGTAAGCAATCCCGTTCCAAATACGGTACGAAACGTCCGAAAGTTAAAAAATAAGAGATAATAATCAGGAATGATTCTTATAAGAAAGGGGGATAACTATGCCTCGTAAAGGTCCAGTTACTCGCAGAGACGTATTGCCAGATCMTATTTATAATAGCAAACTAGTTACTCGTCTTATCAACCGTATTATGGTTGATGGAAAAAGAGGGGTAGCACAAACGATTCTATACAACGCTTTTAACCTCGTGAAAGATCGTACAGGTAAAGAGCCGATGGAAGTGTTTGAAGCTGCTATCAAAAACATTATGCCAGTACTAGAAGTTAAAGCTCGCCGTGTTGGTGGAGCAAACTATCAAGTGCCTATCGAAGTTAGACCTGACCGTCGTTCGACATTAGGTTTGCGTTGGTTGGTTAACTATTCCCGTCTTCGCGGTGAGAAGACGATGGAAGAAAGATTGGCTTATGAAATTATCGATGCTAGCAATAGCACTGGTTCTTCCGTTAAGAAACGTGAAGATACACACAAAATGGCTGAAGCTAACAAAGCTTTCGCTCACTACCGTTGGTAGAATTCTAAAACAATTACTAGAAAGGAGGCATAACGACCTATGGCTAGAGAGTACTCCTTGAATAATACACGTAATATCGGGATCATGGCTCATATCGATGCTGGTAAAACAACTACTACTGAGCGTATCTTGTTCTATACAGGCCGTGTTCATAAAATCGGTGAAGTCCACGAAGGTGGAGCGACGATGGACTGGATGGAACAAGAGCAAGAGCGCGGAATCACAATTACTTCCGCCGCTACGACTGCTCACTGGGAAGGACACCGTATCAACGTCATCGATACCCCGGGACACGTTGACTTTACCGTTGAGGTAGAGCGTTCCCTCCGTGTGTTAGATGGAGCAGTTGGTGTATTTAGTGCGAAAGAGGGCGTTGAGCCTCAATCGGAAACAGTTTGGAGACAAGCTGATAAATACAATGTTCCTCGTATTGCTTACGTAAACAAAATGGATATCATCGGTGCAGACTTCTTGCAAGTTGTTGAATCCATGCGTTTGAAACTGGGTGCAAATGCGGTTGCTATTCAACTTCCAATCGGTGCTGAGAATGAATTCAAAGGCATCATCGATTTAGTTGAAGAAGTTGCGTATATGTACAAAGACGATCTTGGTAAGGATATCGAGAAAATCGAAATCCCTGCTGAGTACAAAGATAAAGTCGCAGAATTAAGATTGGAACTGATCGAGAAAGTTGCTGAGCTTGATGAAGAGCTAACAATGAAATATCTCGAAGGTGAAGAGCTTACTGTTGATGAAATCAAAGGAGCTTTGCGTAAAGGTGTCTGCGAAGTGAAAATCTTCCCAGTTATCTGTGGATCTTCTTATAGAAACAAAGGTGTTCAATTGATGTTGGATGCAGTTATTAACTACTTGCCATCCCCACTTGATGTGCCTGATATTAAAGGTGTTCTTGACGATGGTACTGAAGTGGTTCGTAAGTCTGCTGATGATCAACCTTTCTCAGCGCTTGCATTCAAAATCATGACAGATCCTTTCGTTGGTCGTCTTACCTTCTTCCGCGTTTACTCTGGTACCTTGAACTCCGGATCCTATGTTGTTAACGCAACTAAAGGCAAACGTGAGCGTGTGGGTCGTATTCTGCAAATGCATGCGAACGCACGTCAAGAAATCAGTATTGTATACTCTGGTGATATTGCCGCTGCTGTTGGATTGAAAGATACAACGACAGGTGATACACTTTGTGATGAGAAGAACCCAGTTATTCTTGAGAGAATGGTCTTCCCTGAACCGGTTATCCAGCTTGCTGTTGAGCCGAAAACGAAAGCCGACCAAGATAAAATGGGTATCGCATTGCAAAAACTTGCTGAAGAAGATCCTACTTTCCGTGCTTCCACAGACGAAGAAACTGGACAAACGATCATCGCAGGTATGGGTGAGCTTCACCTTGAGATCCTAGTTGACCGTATGCTTCGTGAGTTCAAAGTAGAAACCAATGTTGGTAAACCACAAGTTGCTTACCGTGAAACATTCCGTGCGGCAGCTAAGGTTGAAGGTAAATTCGTTCGTCAATCCGGTGGTCGTGGTCAATACGGACATTGTTGGGTTGAGTTCGAACCGCAAGAAGCTGGCGTAGGTTTTGTCTTCGAAAACAAAGTTGTGGGTGGAGCTATTCCTAGAGAGTACATTGCACCTATTCAAGCTGGTATCGAAGAGTCCATGAAGAACGGTGTAATCGCAGGATTCCCGCTTGTGGATATCAAAGCTACAGTTGTTGATGGATCTTACCATGATGTTGACTCCAATGAAATGGCGTTCAAAATCGCAGGTTCCATGGCACTTAAAGCAGCGAAAGATAAATGTAAACCGGTTCTTCTTGAGCCAATCATGAAGGTAGAAGTTACTGTACCTGAAGAGTACATGGGCGATGTTATGGGTGACCTTAACTCCCGTCGTGGACGTATCGAAGGTATGGATAGCCGTCATGGAGCACAAGTCATTCGTGCTAAGGTGCCTTTGTCCGAAATGTTTGGATATTCCACAACACTTCGTTCAAGAACACAAGGCCGTGGCGTTTACTCTATGGAACTTTCGCATTATGAAGAAGTACCTAAGTCCATTGCAGAAGAAATTATTGCAAAAGGCAAAGGCGCTTAATATAAAAATATTAGTTACTCTAAGGAGGAATCGTTTAAAATGGCAAAGGCTAAATTTGAACGTAACAAACCGCATGTTAACATCGGAACTATTGGTCACGTCGATCATGGTAAAACAACTTTGACAGCTGCTATCACAACAGTATTGTCCAAAAGATACGGTGGAGCTGCAGTAGCATTCGACCAAATCGATAAAGCACCAGAAGAGCGCGAGCGCGGTATCACAATCTCCACAGCTCACGTTGAGTACGAAACTCCTAACCGTCACTACGCACACGTAGACTGCCCAGGACATGCTGACTATGTTAAAAACATGATCACTGGTGCTGCTCAAATGGACGGCGCTATCCTAGTTGTTTCCGCAGCTGATGGCCCTATGCCACAAACGCGTGAGCACATTCTTCTTTCCCGTCAAGTAGGCGTACCATACATCGTGGTATTCCTTAACAAATGTGACATGGTTGAAGACGAAGAGTTGCTTGAATTGGTTGAGATGGAAGTTCGCGACCTTCTTAACGAATATGAGTTCCCAGGCGATGATACTCCAATCATCCGTGGAGCAGCTCGTGAAGCTCTTCAAAACCCAGATGGTCCTTGGGCTGACAAAATCATCGAGTTGTTCGAGCAAGTTGATACTTACATCCCAACTCCTGAGCGTCAAACAGACAAACCTTTCCTTATGCCAGTTGAGGATGTATTCTCAATCACTGGTCGTGGAACAGTTGCAACTGGTCGTGTTGAGCGTGGTACTGTTAAAGTACAAGAAGAAGTTGAAATCGTTGGTATCGCTGAAGAAACTCGTAAATGCATCGTAACTGGTGTAGAGATGTTCCGTAAATTGCTTGATTCCGCTCAAGCTGGTGACAACATTGGAGCATTGCTTCGTGGTGTTGATCGTAAAGATATCGAGCGTGGACAAGTTCTTGCGAAACCGGGTTCAGTTAAACCACACACGAACTTCACAGCACAAATCTACGTTCTAACTAAAGAAGAGGGTGGCCGTCATAAGCCTTTCTTCACTGGTTACCGTCCTCAGTTCTACTTCCGTACAACTGACGTAACGGGTATCATCTCCCTTCCAGAAGGTACTGAGATGGTTATGCCAGGTGATAACATCACAGTTACTGTAGAACTAATCAACCCAATCGCAATCGAAGAAGGAACACGCTTCGCGATTCGTGAAGGCGGACGTACAGTTGGTGCGGGCGCGGTTGCTACAATTCAAAAATAATCTCTCTTTGAGAGATCGAAACATCCATCGATTAATCGATGGATGTTTTTTTATATTATCTGCCGCGGGAATCATCATATTTACTTTTAGAGCGGTATTGGAAACAGAATGCAGTAGTTAATATGTTTTACTTCTATTATAATAAAGAAACTGTTTGAGTAACGCGCAACGGACGTTGAATTTAGAAGCTAAATACACGTTGAAATAAATATGTGTGTTTGCCTAAAATTTCACTTGCTTTTCGTTTTATAATTTTATATAATATTAAACGTTGGTCTGTGACGTTGCGATGATGCGAAAGGTTGCCGACACACCAGGCCCCTTTGCCATGGGGATGGTTGTTGGAGAATTTTCGCGGAGTATGTCCGATAATAAATTGGGCGATAGAAGGAGGGACTTTTAAATGGCAAAGCAAAAAATTCGTATCCGTTTGAAGGCTTATGATCACAGAATTATTGATCAATCAGCTGAGAAAATCGTGGAAACTGCCAAGCGTTCCGGTGCAGGTGTATCCGGTCCGATTCCGCTTCCGACAGAGAAGCAAATCATCACGATTCTTCGTGCGGTGCACAAGTACAAGGATTCGCGTGAGCAATTCGAAATGCGTACGCATAAGCGTCTAATCGATATTGTGAATCCAACACCACAAACAGTTGATGCTCTAATGCGTCTAGACTTACCGTCTGGCGTTGACATCGAGATCAAACTGTAAAACAACTATAGAGTTAACAATGGAAGGAAATGAGGTGTCAACGATGAAAGGTATCTTAGGGAAAAAACTTGGGATGACACAGTTGTTTACTCCGGAGGGTAATGTTGTTCCGGTAACTGTCATTCAAGCAGGACCATGTGTGGTACTGCAAAAGAAAGATGTGGATAACGATGGTTATGAGTCGATCCAAATCGGTTTTGATGATGTAAAAGCTAGCCGTATCATTAAACCAGAGCTTGGCCATGCGAAAAAAGCAGGGGCAACGCCTAAGCGCTACGTTAAAGAAATTCGTGGCATTCAGTTGGGTGACTATGAAGTTGGTCAAGAACTGAAAGCAGATCTGTTCGCAGAGGGCGAATTCGTTGATGTAACGGGTACTTCCAAAGGTAAAGGTTTCCAAGGTAACATCAAAAGACATAACCAATCCACTGGGCCAATGGCACACGGATCACGTTATCACCGCGGACCAGGTTCGATGGGTTCCATTCAAGCAAACCGCGTTCCTAAAGGTAAGAAATTGCCAGGACATATGGGTAACGAAACGGTAACATTGCAAAATCTTCAAATCATTAAAGTAGATGCTGAACGTAATGTATTGCTAGTTAAAGGTTCCATTCCAGGCCCTAAAAACAGCTACGTTAGCGTGAAGTCTGCTGTTAAAAAGTAAGAAAGGAGGAAGACAGATGCCAAAAGTAGCTTTATATAATGTAACAGGTGCTCAGGTAGGAGAAATTGAACTGTCTGACGTTGTTTTCGGAATTGAGCCTCACGTTCATGCGATTCACGAAGCTGTTCTTTTGCAACAAGCAGCTGTTCGTCAAGGAACTCACAAAACAAAAGGTCGTTCAGAAGTTCGCGGCGGTGGTCGTAAACCTTGGAAACAAAAAGGTACAGGTCGTGCGCGTCAAGGTAGTATTCGTGCTCCACAGTGGAAAGGCGGCGGTACCGTATTCGGACCAACTCCTCGTAGCTATGGTTTCAAATTGCCAAGAAAAGTTCGTCGCTTAGCGATCAAATCCRCTTTGTCCTCGAAACTTATCGATAACAACTTGATCGTTCTGGATCAACTTCAATTGAATGCTCCGAAAACGAAAGAATTCGTTGCTATTTTGAACAACCTGAAAGTAGATACAAAAGTACTAGTTGTAGGCGTTCCTAACGACTCCAATGTAGCATTATCTGCTCGCAATATCCCAGGTGTGAAATTTGTTGCTGCTGATGGAGTTAACGTTCTTGATGTCATGCTTTATGACAAATTGATCTTAACACAAGAGGCTGTACAGAAAGTTGAGGAGGTGCTTGCACAATGAAAAATCCACGCGACATTATCAAGCGCCCGATCATCACTGAGCGTACAAGCGACCTAATGGCTAACAAAAAGTATGTTTTCGAAGTGGATCTTCGCGCTAACAAAACAGAAATTAAACAAGCTATCGAAGCAATCTTCAAAGTGAAAGTTACAAATGTAAACACACTCAGAATGCCAGCTAAGCCTAAACGTTATGGCAAACACTCTGGTTACACTTCCATCTGGAAGAAAGCTATCGTGTCCCTAAGCGCTGAGAGCAAAGAATTGGAATTCTTCGAAACGGTATAACCCATTTCTTGAAGTAAGGAGGAAACAGAGTGCCAATTAAAAAATACAAACCAACCTCACCAGCTCGTCGTGCGATGTCGGTTTCTACATTTGAAGAAATCACAACATCAACACCCGAGAAATCATTGCTTGCTCCTTTGTTCAAGCATGCTGGTCGTAACAACCAAGGTAAAATTACGGTTCGTCACCACGGTGGTGGACATAAGCGTAAATACCGTATTATCGATTTCAAACGTACTAAAGATGGAATACCAGGACGCGTTGCTACAGTTGAGTACGATCCTAACCGTTCCGCGAACATCGCATTGATTCATTATGCTGATGGCGAGAAAAAATACATCATCGCTCCTAAAGGTCTTAAAGTGGATGATCGTATCGTTTCTGGACCACAAGCAGATATCAAAGTAGGTAACGCTCTTCCATTGGAAAACATTCCAGTTGGTACAGTTATCCACAACATTGAGTTGAAACCTGGTAAAGGTGCACAACTAGTGCGCGCAGCTGGTACTGAAGCTCAATTGCTTGGTAAAGAAGAATCATACGTTACAATTCGCCTTTCATCCGGTGAAGTTCGTAAAGTATTAAAAGTTTGCCGCGCAACAATCGGCTCTGTTGGTAACGAAGATCACGAACTCGTGAAAATCGGTAAAGCAGGACGTAATCGTTGGAAAGGCAATCGTCCTCAAGTTCGTGGGGTTGTTATGAACCCGAATGATCACCCACACGGTGGTGGTGAAGGACGCGCACCAATCGGACGTAAATCACCTATGTCTCCATGKGGTAAACCGACGCTTGGTTTCAAAACTCGTAAAAAAGGTAAAGCATCCGATAAATACATTGTACGTCGTCGTACGAAGTAATCACGATAAAATGAATCGAATAAATGTTTCAATTTATCACGGATATAGACATTCTCTTGAGGTTCAAGGAAGGGAGGAACACCCATGGGTCGCAGCTTAAAGAAGGGTCCATTTATCGATGGTCACTTACTGAAAAAAGTAGAAGACTTAAACACTTCTGGCAAGAAATTAGTTGTCAAAACGTGGTCCCGTCGTTCTACAATTTACCCGCAATTCGTTGGTCACACTTTCGGAGTATATGACGGAAGAAAACACGTGCCAGTATATGTAACGGAAGATATGGTTGGGCATAAGCTTGGTGAATTTGCTCCAACACGTACGTATAAAGGTCACGATGACGATAAGAAAACCGGAAAACGTTAATTCATTTTTAACCGAGAGGAGGTACTACCATGCAAGCTAAAGCAATATTGAACCACGCTCGGATTGCTCCTCGTAAAGCAAAGCTAGTTGTTGACTTGATTCGGGGAAAAGCGGTAGGTGAAGCGATCGCTATTTTGCGTCATACACCAAAAGCAGCTTCTCCAATTCTGGAGAAACTATTGAATTCCGCAATTGCCAATGCAGAGCATAACTATTCATTAGATCCAAACAAACTTGTTGTTTCCGAGACATTCGTAAATCAAGGGCCAACAATGAAAAGATTCCAACAACGTGCAATGGGCCGCGCTAGCGCGATCAAAAAACGTACCAGCCACATCACAATCGTGGTATCTGAAAAATAAGGAGGGGTAACGTGTGGGTCAGAAAGTACACCCGATAGGCTTTAGAATTGGTGTCATTCGTGATTGGGAGTCCAAATGGTTCGCAGAAAAAGATTTCGGAACTCTGCTGCTTGAAGACGTCAAAATCCGCGAATACTTAAAGAATAAACTTAAAGATTCTGCAGTTTCCCATATCGATATCGAGCGCGCGGCTAACCGTGTTAACGTAACGATTCATACTGCTAAACCAGGAATGGTTATTGGTAAAGGCGGAGCTGAAGTTGAAGTTATTCGTAACTACATCGCAGCTATGTCGAACAAAAAAGTTCATATCAACATTTCTGAAATCAAACACCCTGATCTTGATGCTATCCTAGTAGCTGAAGCAGTTGCACTTCAATTAGAGCGTCGCGTATCTTTCCGTCGTGCTATGAAGCAAGCAATGCAAAGAACTATGAGATCTGGAGCAAAAGGTATCAAAGTTGCAACTAGCGGACGTCTTGGCGGTGCTGAGATTGCTCGTACGGAAGGATATAGCGAAGGAACTGTTCCACTTCATACACTTCGTGCGGATATCGACTATGGTACGGCTGAAGCAGCCACTACTTATGGACGTATTGGTGTAAAAGTATGGATTTATCGTGGAGAAGTGCTTCCGACAGCTAAGAAAAAGGCTCAGCCGGAAGGAGGAAATTAAATCATGTTAGTACCTAAACGTGTAAAACACCGTAAAGAACACCGCGGTAACATGAAAGGTCGCGCTAAAGGCGGAACGGAAGTTGCTTTTGGCGAATATGGTCTGCAAGCGGTAGAACCGGCTTGGGTTTCCAACCGTCAAATCGAAGCAGCACGTATTGCCATGACACGTTACATCAAACGTGGCGGTAAAGTATGGATTAAAATTTTCCCAGCTAAACCAGTTACACAGAAGCCTCTTGAGGTTCGTATGGGTAGTGGTAAAGGTAGCGTGGAAAAATGGGTTGCCGTAGTAAAACCGGGCAAAATTTTGTTTGAACTAGCTGGTGTAAGTGAAGAGGTTGCTCGCGAAGCAATGCGTCTTGCTGCTCACAAGCTTCCAATCAAAACGAAGTTCGTGAAAAGAGAAGAAGTAGGCGGTGAAGCAAATGAAGGGTAGTGAATTCCGGAACTTAACCACTGCTGAAATCGAGCAAAAAGTTAATGGTTTTAAAGAAGAACTCTTTAACCTCCGTTTTCAACTAGCTACTGGTCAATTGGACAACCCGACTCAGATTCGTGATTTGCGTAAAGAGATCGCTCGTGCCAAGACTATTTTGCGTGAAAGAGAACTGGGTATTGGGTAACCAAATCTAGAAGGGAGTGTTCCTTAGATGACTGAACGTAACGATCGTAAAGTTCTGATCGGTAAGGTTGTCAGTGATAAAATGGATAAAACCATTGTTGTTGCTGTTGAAACTTACAAAAAGCATGAACTCTACCACAAAAGAATTAAATCTACAAAAAAATTCAAAGCACATGATGAAAACAACCAAGCTAAGATTGGTGACACTGTGAAAATCAGTGAAACTAGACCGTTGTCCAAAGATAAAAGCTGGAGACTGGTTGAAATTCTTGAAGTGGCAGTTGTTATCTAATATTCTAGATATGAACCCCGAAAGGAGGGAATACGATGATTCAACCATTTACTCGTTTGGCTGTCGCTGACAACTCAGGTGCGAAACAATTAATGTGTATCCGCGTTTTGGGTGGTACTGGTCGTCGCGTTGGTCACATTGGTGATTTGATCGTATGTTCAGTAAAAGAAGCAACACCAGGTGGCGTTGTCAAAAAAGGTGACGTTGTTAAAGCAGTTATCGTTCGTACGAAGAGCGGTGCTCGCCGTAAAGACGGTTCATATATCTCATTTGATGAGAATGCAGCTGTTATCGTGAAAGAAGATAAGAGCCCACGTGGTACTCGTATCTTCGGACCAGTTGCTCGCGAACTTCGCGATAGAGACTTCATGAAGATCGTATCCTTGGCTCCAGAAGTTATCTAAGACGTGTTACGATGTTGTTTTCCATTGTGGAGAACCCCAGGAGGTGTAGAAGCTAATGCCAAGACTTAAAAAGAGACTAGAATCTCATAACAATAAATTGCACGTGAAAAAAGACGATACTGTTTTCGTTATCACTGGCAAAGACAAAGGTAAGAAAGGCCGCGTTATCGCAGCTTACCCTCGTCAAAATCGTGTTCTTGTTGAAGGTGTAAACATGGTTAAGAAACATGCGAAACCATCCCAACTTAACCCACAAGGCGGTATCTTGAATCAAGAAGCTGCGATCCACGTTTCTAACGTGATGCTAATTGATCCTAAGAGCGGCAAACCTACTCGCGTAGGATACAAAGTATTAGATAACGGAACGAAAGTTCGTATCGCGAAAAAATCCGGCGAAGTTATCGACTAATACACACATGTATGGAAAGGAGGAAACTAAGTCATGGCAGTAAGATTGAAAGATCGTTACTTGAACGAGATTACACCAGCATTAATTCAAAAGTTCAACTACACTACAGTTATGCAAGTACCGAAAATTGAGAAAGTTGTAATCAACATGGGTGTTGGTGAAGCTGTTTCAAACTCGAAAGTTCTTGACACTGCAGTAGAAGATCTTCAAAAGATCTCCGGTCAAAAACCAGTTGTAACTAAATCCAAAAAAGCAATCGCGGGTTTCAAACTTCGTGAAAACATGCCGATCGGTGCGAAAGTAACTCTTCGTGGCGAGCGTATGTACCACTTCTTGGATAAATTATTTAACGTATCACTTCCACGTGTACGTGACTTCCGTGGTATTTCCAACAAAGCATTTGATGGTCGCGGTAACTACACGCTTGGTTTGAAAGAACAACTCATTTTCCCTGAAATTGAGTATGATAAAATCGATAAAGTTCGTGGTATGGATATTGTTATCGTAACGACGGCTAAGTCCGACGAGGAAGCTCGCGAGCTTTTAACACAACTCGGAGCGCCTTTCGTAAAATAGGTTACCAGTTGTACCTATCAGGAGGTGTTATATTAAGTGGCAAAAACTTCGATGAAAGTCAAACAGCAACGTACCCCGAAGTTTAAAGTGCAAGCATACACACGTTGTGAGCGCTGCGGACGTCCGCATTCAGTGCTTCGCAAGTTCAAAATTTGTCGGATTTGTTTCCGCGAATTAGCACACTTGGGTCAGATTCCAGGCGTGAAAAAAGCAAGCTGGTAATCACCCTATTTTCGGGAAGGAGGTTTACACAAAATGGTCATGTCAGATCCAATTGCAGATATGCTAACACGCATTCGTAATGCGAACATCGTACGTCATGAGACAGTTGAAATCCCAGCTTCAAAAGTGAAGAGGGAAATCGCTGAAATCCTTAAAAAAGAAGGATTTATCCGTGATGCTGAGTACGTTCAAGATAGCAAACAAGGTATCATTCGTTTGTTCCTGAAATATGGTTCAAACAATGAGCGTGTTATCTCTGGTTTGAAAAGAATTTCGAAACCAGGTCTACGCGTTTATACAAAATCACAAGAAGTCCCTCGTGTTCTGGGCGGATTAGGGATTGCCATCATCTCCACGTCTCAAGGAGTTATGACGGATAAAGATGCTCGTCAATCCAAAGCTGGCGGAGAGGTTATCTGCTACGTTTGGTAATACAATTGTAATTGAATGGAGGTGCAAACATGTCTCGTATTGGTCGTAAGCCAATCACCATTCCAAGTGGTGTAAATGTAACACTAGACAATACTCAAATCACGGTTAGTGGACCTAAAGGTTCCTTGTCCCGTGTACTTCATACGGATATGAAAGTTAATGTTCTAGAAAACGAGATTTCCGTTGAGCGTCCTTCCGATAACAAACTCCACCGTTCCCTGCATGGTACAACACGTAGTGTTGTTGCCAACATGGTAAGTGGTGTTACGGAAGGTTTCACGAAATCTTTGGATCTAGTAGGCGTTGGTTACCGTGCAAACAAAAGCGGTGACAAATTGGTTCTTAACGTTGGGTACTCCCATCCAGTTGAAATCAACCCTGAAAACGGCATTGAGTTCGATGTTCCAACGAACACGAAAATCATCGTTAAAGGTATTGATAAAGAGCTAGTTGGCGCTATGGCAGCAAAAGTTCGTTCCGTACGTGAACCAGAACCGTATAAAGGTA
This sequence comes from Paenibacillus sp. 2RAB27, assembly GCF_052115445.1. Classification (NCBI taxonomy): domain Bacteria; kingdom Bacillati; phylum Bacillota; class Bacilli; order Caryophanales; family Paenibacillaceae; genus Paenibacillus; species Paenibacillus sp. 2RAB27. Next base: position 16,281 of record NZ_JBFRGR010000034.1, on the reverse strand, counting down.
AAGGTATCAAGTATGAAGGCGAACGCATTCTTCGTAAAGAAGGTAAAGCTGGTAAGAAGAAATAAGATCGAAAGATCGCGGGTAATAGCTAAGAGTTTTCTGATGAAAACTTGCTACGTAAGCATAAGCCTCGCATCATAAGATGATGAAAGGAGTGTAAGTATAGATGATTACTAAAAGCGATAAAAATAAAGCTCGTCTGAAAAGACACCTTCGTGTTCGTAAGAAAATTGAAGGAACAACTCTTCGCCCACGTTTGAACATCTTCCGTTCATCCAAACATATGTATGCTCAATTAATCGATGATACAACTGGTGTAACAATCGTTGCAGCTTCGACTCAAGATAAAGAGCTTAAAAGTGAAATTGGTAACGGTGGTAACGTTGAAGCTGCTCGTAAAGTTGGCGCATTAATCGCAGCACGTGCGAAAGAAAAAGGTTTAGACAAAGTGGTTTTTGACCGCGGTGGATACCTTTATCATGGACGTGTTCAAGCATTGGCTGACGCAGCTCGTGAAGCTGGTCTTGAATTCTAGAAATACATTAATAAGGAGGTAAAAGACTTGCGTGTAGATCCTAATACTTTAGAGCTAACAGAAAAAGTCGTAAATATTAATCGCGTAGCTAAAGTAGTAAAAGGCGGACGTCGTTTCAGCTTCAGCGCACTTGTTGTCGTTGGCGATGGCAATGGCTGGGTTGGTGCAGGAATCGGTAAAGCTTCCGAAGTTCCAGATGCAATCCGTAAAGGTATTGAAGATGCGAAAAAGAACTTGATTCATGTTCCTATCGTAGGCACTTCGATTCCTCACCTTGTTACTGGTAAATTTGGCGCGGGACGCGTTCTATTGAAACCAGCATCCCAAGGTACAGGAGTTATCGCAGGCGGACCAGTTCGTGCAGTACTTGAACTTGCTGGTGTAGGCGATATCTTGACAAAATCCCTAGGTTCATCGAACTCCATGAACATGGTTAACGCAACGCTTGAAGGCTTAAGCCGCTTGAAAAAAGCGGAAGAAGTTGCAAAGCTTCGCGGTAAAACTGTTCAAGAGCTATTAGGTTAGGAGGGGTATACATGGCTAAACAATTACAAGTTACCCTAAAACGCAGCTTGATCGGCCGCCCTGAAACGCAACGCATTACTGTGAAAACACTTGGTCTTCGTAAGATTAACCAAACTGTTCTTCACCAAGATAATGCTGCAATCAGAGGAATGGTTAACCAAGTAAGCCATTTGGTAGAAGTTAAAGAAATCGAAGCATAGAATTACGAATTTAAGATCTAGAGGAGGTGTGCAACGATGAAGTTACATGAGCTAAGTTCTGCTACTGGCGCTCGTAAATCACCTAAGCGTGTTGGACGTGGAACAAGTAGTGGTATGGGTAAAACATCAACTCGCGGACATAAAGGTCAAAACGCACGTTCCGGTGGAGGCGTTCGTCCTGGATTTGAGGGTGGACAAAACCCATTGTACCGTCGTTTACCTAAGCGTGGATTTACGAACCGTTTCCGTACGGAGTACGCGATCGTTAATCTTGAAGACTTGAACAATTTCGCAGCTGGTACTGAAGTTACTCCAGAAGTATTAATGGAGACTGGTATTGTTAAAGCTCCTAAAGACGGCATTAAGATTTTAGGAAACGGTGAAATCACAGTAAAATTAACCGTTAAAGCGAATAAGTTCTCTCAATCAGCGATTGAGAAAATCCAAGCTGCCGGCGGTATTACCGAGGTGATTTAATGTTCAATACCATAGCCAACATCTTCAAAGTAGAAGATTTACGCAGAAGGATTCTCTTCACGCTTATCTTGCTAATCGTCTACCGTTTGGGTGCCTTTATTCCGGTTCCAAACATTAATACAGATGTTCTGAAACTTCAAGATCAAGCGAATCAGAGCGATGTCTTTGGTTTGCTTAACACGTTCTCCGGCGGTGCGCTCTTCCAATTCTCCATCTTCGCGATGGGAATTATGCCTTATATCACGGCTTCGATCATTGTTCAGCTTTTGTCCATGGATGTTATTCCGCGCTTTGCGCAGTGGGCAAAAGAGGGTGATGTCGGAAGAAAGAAAATGACGCAGGTGACTCGTTACGGTACGATTGTTCTAGGGTTGATTCAAGCTTTCGGACTATCAATTGGCTTTAACCGCCTATACAGTGGTTTAGTTATTGATGCTGGGTTTACAACCTTTGCTTTGATCGCTATCGTGTTGACAGCTGGTACAGCTTTCTTGATGTGGCTAGGTGAGCAAATCACGGAATACGGGATTGGTAACGGTATCTCCATTATCATCTTTGCTGGTATCGTTTCTGCGATTCCAACAAGCATTCAACAAATCTACAAATCACTCTTTGCAACCGAAGGAGCCCTGTTCCTGAACATTGTGAAACTGATCATTATTGCTTTAGTTGTTATCCTGATTATTGCTGGCGTTATATTCGTACAACAAGGTGTTCGTAAGATACCTGTACAATATGCTAAGCGAGTAGTTGGTCGTAAAATGTATGGTGGGCAAACAACACACATTCCACTTAAAGTGAATGCTGCTGGTGTTATCCCTGTAATCTTCGCATTATCACTTTTGATGTTTCCTCCAACCATTGCAAGTTACTGGAGAGGGAATGTAGTCGCAGAATGGATTATCAACAACTTGAGTATTAACCAAACTGCACCATTAGCGATTGTACTGTATGTACTGCTGATTATCGGTTTCACCTACTTCTACACCTTCGTACAAATTAATCCAGTTCAAATGGCTGATCAGATGAAGAAGAACGGCGGATACATACCAGGTATCAGACCAGGTAAAACGACTTCGACTTATCTGACACGCGTAATGACTAGAATTACTCTTTCTGGAGCTTTGTTCCTTTCAGCTATCTCTATTCTTCCAATGTTATTTGGAGGACTTGCTGGATTGCCTAGTTCGGTTAAAATAGGTGGTACATCTTTGCTTATCGTAGTAGGCGTTGGTCTTGAGACAATGAAGCAAATCGAGAGCCAATTGATTAAGCGTCATTACAAAGGGTTCATCAATAAATAGCTAATAGGTACTGATGGGGCAAGTTCTGCGACATCGGCACCTATTGTGCTGTTCGTAATGCCGAGTGCGATGGGGAGGTTTTAATTGTGAACGTAATATTTATGGGGCCTCCTGGTGCAGGCAAAGGTACGCAAGCAGAGAAAATCGTTTCTGAGTTTCAAATTCCTCATATTTCAACTGGCGATGCATTTCGCGCAGCAATGAGCCAAGGTACTCCAATGGGTATCGAAGCTAAAGGATATGTAGATAAGGGGCTTCTTGTTCCTGATGAAATTACGAACGGTATTGTGAGAGAGCGTCTTGCCCAGCCGGATTGCGATAAAGGATTTTTGCTAGATGGGTTTCCTAGAACGGTAGCTCAAGCTGATGCATTGTCTGACATCGTTGATTCACTTGGTAAGAAGATTGAGGTCGTAATCAATCTAGCTGTTGATCGCAGTTATCTGTTAGCACGACTAACTGGCCGAAGAATTTGTAAATCCTGTGGTTCTACGTATCATGTCATCTTCAACCCACCTCAGCAAGAAGGCGTATGCGATAAATGTTCCGGTGAGTTGTACCAACGATCTGATGATACGGAAGAGAAAGTCGGAACACGTTTGGATGAATACATCAACAAAACGGCTCCGCTTCTGGATTACTACCAAAAGAGGGAATTATTGCGTGAGGTTAACGGGGAACAAGACATTCATGCGGTAACCGAACAAATTAGCTCACTGCTACGAGGTCTAGCGTAATGATCATTTGTAAGTCCGAGGTTGAACTAGACCTAATGCGAGAAGCTGGTCGTATCGTAGCCGAAACGCACCGCTTATTGGCAAGGGCGATTCGTCCGAACATTACAACGAAAGAACTTGATCAGATCGCAGAGGAATTCATTCGCAGTCAGGGAGCAATTCCATCTTTCAAAGGTTACAATGGTTTTCCTGGGAGCATTTGTGCTTCAGTCAACGAAGAATTAGTTCATGGTATTCCTGGTCCAAGAAAGCTAGTTGAGGGCGACATTATCAGTATTGATATTGGTGCTCAATATAAAGGTTATCATGGAGATTCTGCTTGGACATATCCTGTCGGTGAAATTTCTGAGACAGCTCAGCGTTTGTTGACTGTGACAGAAGAGTCACTCTATCGAGGCATTGCAGAAGCTAAACCGGATGCTAGACTCTACACGTTGTCGCATGCAATCCAAACTTGTATTGAAGACGCAGGCTTCTCCGTGGTTATAGAGTATGTCGGTCATGGTATTGGAACGGATCTTCACGAAGAACCACAAATTCCGAACTATGGTATTCCTGACAAAGGTCCTCGACTCAAACCAGGCATGGTCCTAGCCATTGAACCCATGGTGGTTGTTGGCGAAAGATTTGTCCAAACACTCGAAGACGATTGGACTGTAGTCACTTCAGATCGAACCCTATGTGCTCATTTCGAACATACGGTTGCTATTACGGCAGCTGGTTATGAAATATTGACTTTGCCTAGATCGTAGGTGAACTGAGTGGATAGCAAGATTCCGCAAGTGGGTCAAATCGTAAAGGTGCTTCGCGGTAGAGATCCCGGAGAATATGCGGTCGTGATTCGGATTGAAGATCATCGTTTTGTCTGGCTTGCCGACGGCGATCATCGTAAATTCGATCAACCGAAGAAGAAGAACCTGAATCATCTTCATTTACAAGAAACGATTAGCAGTGAAGTAGCGTCAAGCATTAGGGAGACAGGTCGTGTGACTAATGGGAAATTGCGCTTTGCAATCGCCAAATTCGTTGAACTTATGCAAGTTGAAGCACAAGAGAAAGGAGAATGACTGTGGCCAAAGAAGATGTAATTGAAGTAGAAGGTACAGTGATTGAACCTCTTCCGAATGCAATGTTTAAAGTTGAATTGGAAAATGGTCATAAAATCCTAGCCCATGTTTCAGGAAAGATCAGAATGCATTTTATTCGCATTTTGCCTGGAGATAAGGTTACCGTAGAATTATCGCCTTATGATTTGACGAGAGGCCGTATAACCTACCGTTTCAAATAAATGTTCGGCTTAGAAGTAATACTCTCTCAAGGCGTATGCTTACGAAGCAAGTTTTCTCACGAAAACGCAACATGGTTGCTTACGATAAAAAGGAGGGCTTAAAATGAAAGTAAGACCGTCAGTAAAACCGATTTGTGAAAAATGTAAAGTCATTCGCCGTAAAGGCAATGTAATGGTAATTTGCGAAAATCCTAAGCACAAACAAAAACAAGGTTAAAAGGAGGTGCATTCTGTAGATGGCACGTTTAGCTGGAGTTGACTTACCTCGTGACAAACGAGTTGTAATCGCGTTGACTTACATTTTCGGTATCGGCACTACAACTGCTCAGAAAATCATTGCTTCCACAGGTATCGATGCGAGTACTCGCGTTCGTGACTTGACTGAAGATGAAGTGAGCAAAATCCGTGATGTAATCGACAAAACCCTTAAAGTAGAAGGCGATCTTCGCCGTGAAATTTCCCTAAACATCAAACGTCTAATCGAAATCGGATCCTACCGTGGTCTTCGTCACCGCCGTGGTCTTCCTGTTCGTGGTCAACGTACTAAAACAAATGCTCGTACACGTAAAGGTCCTCGTCGTACAGTAGCTAATAAGAAGAAATAATAAAGGGGGTTAGAGCTAATGGCAAAACCTAAAAAAGTCGTCCGTACGAAACGTCGTGACCGGAAAAATATTGAGAGCGGTGTAGCACACATCCGTTCAACATTTAACAACACGATCGTAACGATCACGGATCCGCATGGTAACGCAATTTCTTGGGCAAGTTCAGGAAACCTTGGATTCAAAGGTTCCCGTAAAAGCACTCCTTTCGCAGCACAAATGGCAGCTGAAAAAGCGGCTAAAGCAGCAATGGAGCACGGCTTGAAAACTGTTGAAGTTATGGTTAAAGGTCCAGGCGCTGGCCGCGAAGCAGCAATCCGCTCTTTGCAAGCAGCAGGTCTTGAAGTAAACCTGATTAAAGACGTGACGCCGGTTCCTCATAATGGCTGCCGTCCTCCAAAACGTCGTCGCGTATAATTCAGGATCACTTTGTAGTATAATTATTCCAAAATCGTGAATAATGGTTTGAAGGATAGGCATACTATGAAATTTTCAACGAAGTATCCAGAGGGAACCGACGTATTGAATGGAGGGTACATTTCATGATCGAAATTGAAAAGCCAAAAATAGAAACTGTAGCATTAAGTGAAGATGGCGCTTATGGTAGATTTATCATTGAACCGTTGGAGCGTGGCTACGGTACAACCTTAGGAAACTCACTACGTCGTATCTTACTGTCCTCCTTACCGGGGGCAGCAGTAACCTCTGTCCAAATCGATGGCGTTTTGCACGAATTTTCAACGATTCCTGGCGTGCTTGAGGATGTTACGGAAATTATCCTCAATCTCAAAGGTTTATCGTTGAAGATTCACTCCGATGAGGAGAAAGTGCTAGAAATTGATGCTGAAGGAGAAGGTAACATTACAGCGGCTGATATCCGCGGTGATAGTGATGTTGAAATCCTTAACCMGGATTTACACATCGCTACCTTGTCACCAGATGCACGTCTTCATATGAGGATTCATGCGGGCAGAGGGCGCGGTTACGTCCAATCAGACAAAAATAAGCATGAAGAGCAACCAATTGGTGTAATCCCAATTGATTCGATCTACACGCCTATTACTCGGGTAAACTACGCTATTGAGAATACTCGCGTCGGCCAAGTGACTAACTATGATAAGTTGACCCTCGAAGTGTGGACCGATGGAAGTATTCGTCCAGAAGAAGCAGTTAGCTTGGGCGCTAAAATCTTAACTGAACATTTGCTCTTGTTCGTTGGTTTGACGGATGAAGCAAAAGACGCTGAGATCATGGTTGAAAAAGAAGAAGATAAGAAAGAAAAAGTTCTTGAGATGACGATCGAAGAACTAGACCTTTCCGTTCGCTCTTACAACTGTCTCAAACGTGCAGGGATTAATACCGTACAAGAGCTGATTACCAAAACAGAAGAAGACATGATGAAAGTTCGGAACTTAGGTCGCAAATCCCTTGAAGAAGTTCAAGAGAAGCTCGAAGAGCTGGGTCTAGGTCTACGTACCGAGGAATAATCTTGTCAGAAGGAGGTTAACTCAATGAACTACAGAAAATTGAACCGCGATTCCAGTAATCGTAAAGCATTATTTCGTGATCTGGTAACGGATCTGTTCATACATGAGCGCATTCAAACAACAGAAGCAAAAGCTAAAGAAATTCGTTCAATCGCTGAGAAGTTAATTACTCTTGCGAAACGCGGAGATCTTCACGCACGCCGTCAGGTTGCTGCTTTTGTTCGTAGAGAAGCTGCTAACGAAAATCAAGATGCGATTCAAAAACTATTCGCTGAATTGGCACCACGTTATTCCGAGCGTCCAGGTGGATACACGCGTATCCTTAAACTGGGACCACGCCGCGGTGACGCAGCACCAATGGTTTACCTAGAGCTAGTAGATCGCGCATAGAAGACGGATGGGAAAGGGTGGACGGAATCACTAGATTCTGGTGAAGCCCTTTTTTTGCAGTCTAGGACGCATTCTAGTGTAATGAGCTGCTTAAGCAACTCAGGCTAGGTAGAAAGGATGACTCATGGAGGAACAAGCCTTGAGAAATCTACGTTTTACCATAAGCTATGATGGTACATCTTATTCTGGCTTCCAGATACAGCCTAGATCTGATACGGTGCAATATCGTTTAGAGCAGGCAGTGTTCTTACTGACAGGTGAGACAGTAAAAGTCATATCATCAGGGCGTACCGATGCCGGGGTTCATGCGAAAGCGCAAGTTATTAATTTTATAACGAGTTCTAAGATTCCAGTAGAACGTTGGTGTTTAGCTCTAAATGCTAGACTACCCAGGGACATCGTCGCACATACCGCAGAAGAAGTTCTCCCTACTTTTCACTCTCGCAAAGCCGCGAAACGTAAAACCTATTGTTATACGATTCGTTCGGCGCGCTTCCCTGATGTCTTTCACCGCAACTTCGAGTATCATCACCCCACGCATTTAAATGTGGAAGCCATGAGAGAGGCGCTCCCTTGTTTGCTAGGTGAGCATGATTTTACTTCGTTTTGCACAGTGAGAACGGATAAGGAAATCAAAGTGAGAACCTTATATGAGGTACGTATGGAGACGGAATCAGATGATGTGTTGGCGACAGGTAAAGTAGAACGTATCCGGTTAATCATAACGGGGAATGGTTTTCTTTATAACATGGTGAGGATCATCGTAGGGACGTTAATACAGATCGGTGAGGGTAAGAGACCATCTAGCGATATGCAACGTGTTCTCGAGGCCAGAGATCGCTCTCAAGCGGGTCCTACAGCTGAAGCCATGGGATTAACCTTGTGGAAAGTCGACTATTAAAAAGTTGTCATCACTACTTGATTATTAAGAAGTTATCGTGTAAAATATAACTTGGCGTTTCGTGATCGGCTACCCCACAGCCCCTGATCACAAATGACCATAACTATCCATCGCTTATGAATAAATGACAACTATAACTTATGTATTTCAGATATATTTTTAGGAGGATTAAGCATGCGCACCACATATATGGCTAAGCCAAATGAAGTAGAGCGTAAATGGTACATTGTTGACGCTGCAGGCCAAACACTTGGCCGTCTTGCAAGTGAAGTTGCTAGCATTATCCGCGGTAAGCACAAACCGGAGTTCACTCCACACGTAGATACTGGTGATTTCGTTGTTGTTATCAATGCTTCCCAAATTAAGCTTACTGGTAAAAAAATGCAAAACAAAATGTACTACCGTCACTCTTTGTACCAAGGTGGTTTGAAAGTGACTTCCGCTCAAGACTTGCTTAACAGCAAGCCTGATCGTATGATCGAATTCGCAGTTCATGGTATGCTTCCTAAGAACCGTCTAGGCGACAGCTTGAAAACTAAGCTTAAAGTCTACGGTGGAGCAGAGCATCCGCACCAAGCACAACTACCAGAAGTCTGGAATCTTCGCGGTTAATATAAGGAGGAACGTTTCGTGGCACAAGTTCAATATTATGGAACGGGTCGTCGTAAACATTCGGTAGCGCGTGTTCGCTTAATACCGGGTGAAGGACGCATCATCATCAATAAACGTGATCTAGATGAGTATTTCGGTCTAGAAACATTGAAGCTAATCGTTAAACAACCACTTGCTCTAACTGAAACTATCGGTCAATACGATGTTCTAGTTCTTGCAAATGGCGGCGGAATCAGCGGACAAGCTGGCGCAATTCGTCACGGTATTTCCCGTGCATTGTTGAAAGCTGATCCGGAATACCGTGGATCCTTGAAAAAAGCTGGATTCCTAACACGTGATTCCCGTATGAAAGAGCGTAAAAAATACGGATTGAAAGCAGCACGTCGTGCTCCTCAATTCTCCAAACGTTAAGATATTGTGCCTTTGGCACGCAAAAAGAACCTTTTCGGCTTATGGCTGGAAAGGTTCTTTTTTATGTTCATCATGATCCAACTTTAGCCCAATTGAATAAGTTAATACCAAAATGATAAAAAGTAATTGACACTCTGCAGAAGTCAGATATAATTAAATTATAAATCATACAATATCAGTCGGGATTGTCGACTATTGGAGGAATCGGAAGATGAATCTATTTGAAAAAGAAGCATTTGTAACGAAAGCTGCGGAAGAATTCGAAAATCAATCGCCTGAAGCCATATTGAAATTAGCTGTAGATACATTTCAAAGATTGACGCTTGCTTGTAGTTTTGGCGCAGAAGATGTGGTGTTGGTCGACATGCTGCAAAAGATTAACCCGAACGTGGATATCTTCTACTTAGATACAAATGTGCACTTTGATGAGACTTATGAAACCAAAGATCGTCTTGAAAAACACTACGGTACGAAATTCGTTCAAGTCTTGCCTAAATTAACACTGGATGAGCAAGCGGAGAAATTCGGGGATGAGCTTTGGAAAAGCGACGCGAACCAATGCTGCAACATACGTAAAGTTGATCCACTTACAGATATCCTTAGAAACTATGATGCTTGGATCACAGGTATTCGCCGCGATCAAGCACCTACTCGAGCAAATGCTAAAAAAGTGGAATATGACGTGAAGTTTGGTCTTATCAAATTCAACCCACTCGCTGGTTGGACTTCAGAAGACGTATGGCAGTATATTCGCGACAATGATGTGATATATAACCCACTTCATGATCGTAACTATCCTAGTATCGGTTGCACACACTGCACGCGGCAAGTCGCTGAAGGTGAAGATCCGCGCGCTGGACGTTGGGCAAGTATTGAGAAAACGGAATGCGGTCTCCATAAGTAAGTTGATCTCGGCTCTGAATATGTATACAAGGCATCGTGAAGCGATTCTACATGCAATGCACGTAGGAACTAATAGTTGTTCGAATTTCATCGTTTGACGCGATTACGCGGACGTAGATGGAAGGTTGACAGTTGAAGAGACCATGAATATCGAGTAGAAGTCTGGTATATTTGTCCACCCTGTCCCATATAGATGTTACAGAGTCTATAGGGGAACAGAGGTGGATTTTTTATGCGTAAAAGGAAGAAGAGGTTGGTGGTATGGCTGACCTTTCACAGTAGTCTGAAGCTATTGCTTTCGGCCATGCTGGTTGCCTTGGTTGTCTTTATTTATGCGTACGAGCTCCCTACAACGAAGACCTGGTCGGATTGGACGCTCCCTTTATCGGGGAAGACAATAGCGCTAGACGCCGGTCATGGGGGACCAGATGGTGGGGCTGAGAGCAAGGATGGTATCATTGAGAAAGATATCAATCTAGCTATAACCTTGTGGCTACGCGACTACTTGCAACAAGCCGGTGCGATCGTGGTTTTAACAAGAGAAACGGATACTGATCTAGCGGAATCGGGCACCAAAGGCTATAGCAAACGGAAGACGCAGGATCTCCACAACCGGGCGGACCTGATTCAGAACAATAATGCCGATATGTTTTTGAGTATCCATTTGAACAGTATTCCATCTGATAAATGGAGAGGCGCACAAACGTTCTATTATTTGAATAATCCTGACAATCCCAACCTAGCGGCACTCATTCAGTCCGAACTTAGACGTAATCTAGAAAATACAGATCGTGTGGCGAAGATGGCTGATAAGACTGTGTATCTGTTGAAAACTTTAAAGATTCCAAGCGCACTCGTTGAGGTAGGTTTTCTTTCAAATCCAGAAGAGGCTAAGTTATTAGCGGATGAGAACTATCAGAAGATGTTGGCAGCTTCGGTATATCAAGGGATTTTGAGATATTATGCAGGTGAAAAAGTGGGTTCTGCCTCATAATGTGTTATAATAAAAGCCGCGAATACAATGTCCCAATAAAGGTGTGATGTGGCTATGGTACATAAAGATCAAATTCTAGAAGCGTTGAATAAGCTAATAGACCCCCAGTTTAATAAAAGTGTAGTGGAATTAAATTTGATTCGTGATGTAATGGTGAAGGAAGATGCGGTATCATTAAGCTTGCTCGTAGTAACCGAGGATGAAGGATATAAGGAGCAAGCCAAAGCATTCATTCAACAATCTTTAGCAAATATAGGAGTATCCCAAGTTCATATCCGGTTTAGGTTGATGACGGACCATGAGCGGAGTCGTTTGGAAGGAACTTCACAACAGTCGAATACTACTCCTAAGACCCCTGTACAACCTCCAATTCAGCAGCCGATTCTTGGACAATCCTCTACAGTTGAGTTTATCGCCGTTGCGAGTGGCAAAGGTGGCGTTGGTAAATCAACAGTAACAGTTAATCTGGCAGTCGCGCTGGCTCGTAAAGGGAAAAAGGTTGGGATCATTGATGCGGATATTTATGGATTTAGTATTCCGGATATGATGGGGATTGAAGAACAGCCGCAGTTAGTAGAAAACGTGATCATTCCCGTTGAGAAATTTGGGGTAAAAGTGATATCGATGGGGTTCTTTGTCCAAGACAATGCACCTGTTGTATGGCGTGGGCCGATGTTAGGCAAAATGCTACGCAACTTCTTCAACGAAGTAAATTGGGGAGATGTGGAGTACATCCTCCTAGACCTTCCTCCGGGTACTGGCGATGTCGCACTAGATGTGCATCAGCTCATACCGCAAAGTAAAGAGATCATTGTTACGACGCCACATGCTACAGCAGCATTTGTAGCTGCTAGGGCTGGTGCAATGGCTATTCAAACGAACCATGAAATTTTGGGTATCGTTGAGAACATGTCTTACTATGAAAGTAAGGATGGCAGCATTGATCATATTTTTGGTAAAGGTGGAGGTGCTAAACTTGCTGAAGATCTTCACAGTGAGCTATTAGCGCAAATTCCGTTAGGAGCGCCTGATAATCATATATCTGAAAAGGATTACTCGCCTTCCGTATATAAAGCGGAATCCAAAGCGGGGCAAATCTATTTGGAAATAGCGGATCGGTTGATTTCGAAGCTAGATAAATAGTGAAAAAAAGGAAGAGGAAGCAGAGGGAATCTGCCAACTCTTCCTTTTTTGTTTAAGAATTAGAACCTCCATCTTTCTTCTCATCACCTTGTTTTTGGGAGTCTCCCGAAGAATCATCCTTTTGTTTTTCATCCCCGCTATCTTGCTTTTTATCTCCTTCTTTGGATTTATCATCACTTTTTTCCGTACTCTTTGCGGATGGCATTTGATCAGGCTTGCTTTGCTGGACGATAGCAGACTTAAGTAATTCAACCATTTGCGCTCTGAAAAGAGGGCTTTGGATGGATTCCTCCATGACAGTCATCATTTGTTGGCGGTATGGTGCTGTTTTCATAACATCAAGAACCATCTTCTCATAATCTGGGTTTTTCATAACATCTATCAGTGATTTTTGGTAGGTAGGGTCCTTGAGCAATTCCTTGAACATCTGTTTGGTTTCTTTTTGGATCGCTGTGGCAAAGTCACCTGCGAACTTAGGATCCTTCATCATATCGGTCAAAAACATATTATTTTCCTTAGCGGTCAGTACATCCTTGACAGCCATTTGAAGCTGAAGGGACTCATTAGCGGATAGTAGTTTAATTTGTGATTGGCCAGCAACACTGTTAGCACCTACATCTCCATTCATGATACTTCGATTTGCAGCACTTATTGCTTTTTTACCATCATCTGATTTCAGAATATCGAGGATCATTGTCTTTTGTTCTTTGTACGTATTGGCTTGTGACTGGCCTTGAGAAGAGTTATCTGTACCACAAGAGGCGAGAAGAAAAGCCAATGATATAGCCGGTAGGACCTGAAGCTTTCTAAGTCTTGTCTTTAACATAACTACATGCTCCCTTCCCTTAACTTTAATGGTCTTAGTATGTGTGGTTAGGGTCAGAATATAAGGGAACATTATTGGCTTTTTATCGCAAAGATTGGTACAATTAACAATTAGAGTTGATGTGTGGAGGTAATTAAAAGTGACTTTGCGTAAATGGTTTCACTTATTTTGGACAACATTAGTATTAGGGATTGTAGTGTCTACTGGGGTTGGACTTATCCTTCAATTTTCAGACAAAGAATTTTCTGTAATGGGCTTATCGGCGGTCGGATTTAATTTGATTAATATGATTCTCGGTGGAGCTACGATAAGTGTATTGAGTCAAATGGGCTTCTTCGCATATTTAATCGTTAGGTTCATCGCTGTTGGTATTATACGATCCAAAACAGTATGGGACTTGTTACAGCTTGCTGTTGTTATTGTTGTTTTATTCGACCTTGTCTACTTGAGGAAAACGAATTTCAATAGTTCTGAATCGCTGCTTGGATATTTCATCTTGCCTGTTTGCGTATTAGTGATTTCTTTAGCAGTAAGCTATTGGAAGGTGAAAATGACGAATCGGAATGCATTCATTCCTACTTTATTTTTCATGACGGCAGTTACTGTACTTGAGGCAGTACCAGCATTGAAATTGGACAATTCAGCATCAAGTCTATTTATGTTGGCACCATTGTTCGTCTGTAATGCATGGCAAATTCTTACCCTACATAAAATATTAGATAACAAAAAGAGCTAATTTGATTAGCTCTTTTTTTCAAATCTTTTCATAAATACTAATGGATTTGTTTCATGGCTTGATCCTCGACAGGGGTTGTTTCCACCTGGGTTTGCTTAATGAGCTCACTTACACTTACGAACTGATATCCCTTTTCTCTTAGTTGTTGAATGATAGCGGGCAAAGCCTCATGTGTTTGTTGGGAGGAGTCGCTCGCGTGGAGAAGAACGATATCACCAGGATGTGCCTTGCTCACTACACGGTTTACAAGGGTGTCGACGCCTTTATTCAGCCAATCTTGAGAGTCTGTATCCCATTGGATGACGGAATAGCCAAGATCATCAGCAATGCGTAACACACGCTTGTCAAAGTCGCCGTTTGGTAGACGAATGAGATTAGGCTCCTTGCCAATTAATTCTGTTAAAATGCCATGTGCAGTAGAAATCTCATTTCGGATTTCCTCATCGCTAAGGTCGCTGTAGTTGTCAAATTTGTTTCCGTGACTGCCAATCTCAAATCCATAACTTTTGATATGTGAGACAATGTCGGGATGGCTCTTACTCCAGGGCGAAGATAAGAAGAAAGTCGCATCCTTAACACCATTGTCCTTTAGGATTTTCAAGATTGGTTCAGCTCGAGTATCCCCCCATGAAATATCAAAGGTAAGGGCGATGACCTTCTTTTCGGTCTGCACGCTGTAGATAGCCGAAGGCTCGGAGTTCATAAAGACAGATACATTACTTTGTTCGGAATATACAATGGCCGCGGAGAAGATGATGGCAAGAGCAATAAATAAATATTGTTTAAATTTGCGTGCGTTGATTACAAAAAAGTAGTTCATAAACAGCTTGTACCTCCTTTATGTCAAGCCATAGATAGCTTGTATAACCTTTAGTAAATAATGTATGCTCGTACACATGGCACTTATGCTTCCGAAATTGGAGGAATTACAAAATGAATTTTCCGGCATTGTTTAGACATTTTAAAGAAATGAAGCATTACTTTATTGTGGTTGTTCTCGTTTTTGGATTTAGTTTGTATATGGGGTGGGCTAATTCCGAGCAATTTACGCATTTCTTGGAAAAGCAATTAGATGGACTCCAGCCTATGATTAAATCAATAAGTACTAGAGAAAACCCGCAGGTGTGGCTGTTCATTTTTATCTTTTTAAATAACGCGATTAAGTCGGTGCTTATCGTTTTCTGTGGGATTTTCCTAGGTGTATTACCGCTCTTTATGTTAATTGCTAATGGAATGATTCTAGGTTATGTACTATCTTTGCAGACACATGAAAGTACATTATCGATCGTTCTTAAAGGGATATTGCCGCATGGTATCATTGAGATCCCTGTTATTTTGCTCGCGTGCGCATATGGATTGAAGATAGGGATGTTGGTTTGGAAAATGGGTGCACAGCTACTTGTGCCAGCTGAGAAAAGAAGTGCTCGAATTGAATTGATTAGAGTATTTCAGTTGACCAAACCACTAAGTATGGGAATCGTTGTCCTCCTTTTGATTGCTGCTATAATTGAAAGCACACTTACCTACTGGTTGGTTCATTTGTAAAATATTTTCAGTATCTCGTCATAAAATTGGCAAAATCTGAGCATAACAATAAGGCGGAAAAGAAGAGGGGCATAATTGGCTCAACTCTCCACGTCTAGCAAAATGTTAGTGCCATGAATCTCTACAGTCGAGAGGGGTTTGGATGGATGTATGCTCGGATTTTTGTTCAATGAGAGAGAATGCAGAGAATTAGATTATGTACTTCGTAAAGAATTAGATGAAATGCTATTCGATCTCAATGATAAGAGAATTGATCAAGAGATAAAGGGAGCTATAGAATCCAGATACAAGGTCATCTTCAGGATGTATGCTCGCTTAGCGACACCAAAGGAAATATCAAAGTACGCAAGAAACCGTAATTACCAAGCTCAGAAAAAATAGGGGGTAAGTGCTTGACTTACCCTCTCCACCTGTGTTATTTTATAACTCGTCACTTCGAAACAAAGCGAGTGAGTCCAATTGTAAAAGATGTTCAAATAAACTTTCAAAATAAAGACTTGCAATCTTGGGTGGGACTGTGATATATTTAAAAAGTCGCCGCTAAACGGATGGCGATGTAAAGTGAAAGAAATTGATCTTTGAAAACTGAACAACGAGTGAGTAAGCACAGTCGAGTAATCGACTATAAAAGAGATTGCAAAATCTCGCTAGCTTCAAATGAGCAA
>NZ_JBFRGR010000033.1:0-62260 GCF_052115445.1 Paenibacillus sp. 2RAB27 | reverse complement strand
GTTTTCAAGGCGCAAACAAACGCTTTGACTGTTTGGTGATGATGGCGGAAGGGATCCACGCGTTCCCATCTCGAACACGACCGTTAAGCCTTCCAGCGTCGATGGTACTTGAACCGCAGGGTTCTGGGAGAGTAGAACGTTGCCAAGCAACACTTAAGAGTCTTTCTGGATTTTTTCCAGAAAGACTCTTTTTTTTGTATCTGTAAATAATGCTTTTTTAACCATACTAATCCTACGAGGAGGGATGACGATGAGTTCAACAAGCAGCATGAGATGGATGGGCAGGGTATGTCTTTGTTCGATAGTAACGCTGATGATGAATGGTTGCTCAACGAAAATCGAAGAAGTGAAGGAAGAGGCAAATCCACTTCACTCTTTAAGTCATGTAGGAAGCATGGGCCTTGCGCCTAATCAAGAATCGAAGAAGATTCCGCAGGCTGTAGCTGTAAATCCTTCTTTTTCCATGCCTGCTAAACCGATCGTGAAAGGTATTTATGTATCCGCCTGGTCCTCCGTAGGCATTAAATTCGAGCAATTGATTGAGCTGGTGGAGCATACGGATTTAAACGCGATGGTGATTGATGTTAAGAACGATTCCGGCCAGGTAACCTATCCCTCAACGGTTCCTTTGGTCAATGAAATCGGGGCGAATAGCCACGTCATTATACAAGATATGAAAGCGAAGCTGCAGAGATTGAAGCAGAAGCATATTTATACGATAGCTAGGCTGGTTGTGTTTAAGGATCCTTATTTAAGTAAGAAGAAGAGTATATATGCCATGAAAAACAGGGACGGAAGTGTATGGAAGGACGCAAAGGGAATCGCGTGGGTAGACCCTTTTAAGACAGATGTATGGGACTACAATATTCAAATCGCCAATGAAGTAGCTAATCTGGGTTTTGATGAAATTCAGTTTGATTATGTGAGATTTCCGGAGAATGGTCAGAAAGTGGACCGCGAGGTACTTTTCGATAACCCGCAGAAGCTAAGTAAGGCGCAGGATATCGCAAATTTTCTGCATAGAGCGAAGGAACAGATCGGCAACAAGGCGTATATTTCGGCAGATGTGTTCGGATTAACGACGTCTTTACCTAATGATATGGGTATTGGACAAGATTGGGCGATGATTAGTAAGGAGGTTCATTTCATTTCTCCAATGCTGTACCCTTCACACTATACCAGCGGTATCTATGGCATCAAAAGCCCGGATTTGCAGCCGTATGCGGTTATTCATCAAGCGATTAACGACGCCAAATGGAAAAATCATCAGTTAGCACGTTCCAACAGTCAGGTTGCACAGATCAGGCCTTGGTATCAGGATTTTACGGCAACATGGGTAAAGCCTCATAAAAAGTATGGTGTGATCGATGTAAAGGAGCAGATTAAGGCAGCGAAGGAGCAAGGGATCGAGCAGTTCCTACTCTGGAATCCAAGCAGCACGTACTCCTATCGTTAACGGAATCGACTTATTCGAGGCATGGTGGGAGCTGTCTACTCGTCCTTTTCCTTGACACCAAAAATAGGCTTTTGTTAAGATTGCAATCATACGCAAGGCTAATGAATCAAGCTTTCTTCAGATAGAGGGCTTAAGGAGGACATGGAACGCTGTGAGAGAAGATAAGTTTGGCAAGGAAGGTTTAACGTTTGATGATGTTTTGTTAGTGCCGAGGAAGTCCGAAGTGTTCGGTAAGGAGATCGACGTTTCGACGCAACTGGCGCCTGGTGTGAAATTAAATATCCCGTTCATTAGCTCTGCTATGGATACGGTGACGGAGTCCGCGCTAGCGATTGCTATGGCCCGTGAAGGTGGCATCGGAATTATCCATAAGAATATGCCGATCGAGCTGCAAGCTGAACACGTTGATCGTGTCAAAAGGTCAGAGAGTGGCGTTATCACCAACCCTTTCTCCTTGACGCCTGAACATCACGTTTATGATGCAGAAGAGTTGATGGCGAAATACCGCATTTCAGGGGTACCGATTGTAAATGAAAATAATCGTTTAGTTGGTATTTTGACGAATCGCGACTTGCGCTTTGTACATGATTATTCCATTAAAATTAAAGAAGTGATGACGCAGGAAGGTCTTGTGACAGCACCAGTTGGCACGACACTTCAGCAAGCAGAAGGCATCCTTCAGAAGCATAAAATTGAGAAGTTGCCTTTGGTAGACGAGAATTTTGGTCTTAAAGGGTTAATTACGATTAAAGATATCGAGAAGGCTATTCAATTCCCTAACTCGGCTAAGGACGCTCAAGGGCGTTTACTTGTTGGTGCCGCTGTTGGTGTATCTAAAGACGTGATAGAGAGAGCCGCAGCGCTTGTTACAGCGGGTATTGATGTCATCGTCGTGGATTCTGCACATGGTCACCATATTAACATCGCAGAAACTGTGAAGAAGCTGAGAGCCCAATATCCAGAACTGCCAATCATCGCAGGTAACGTTGCGACAGGCGATGGCACACGCGATTTGATCAAAGCAGGAGCTTCCATGGTGAAAGTGGGGATCGGTCCTGGATCGATCTGTACGACTCGCATTATTGCAGGGATTGGTGTTCCACAAATTACTGCCATTTATGATTGCGCACAAGCAGCGGCCGAGTTTGGTGTTCCGATTATTGCCGATGGTGGGATTAAGTACTCCGGTGATGTGGTTAAAGCAATTGCTGCAGGAGCTAGCGCGGTTATGATCGGTAGTCTTTTTGCAGGGACAGAAGAGAGTCCGGGTGAGTCTGAGATTTTCCAAGGTCGTAGATATAAGGTTTACCGCGGAATGGGCTCCTTAGGTGCGATGAAGGAAGGCAGCAAGGATCGGTACTTCCAAGAGAACGAGAGCAAGCTAGTTCCAGAAGGCATTGAGGGACGTGTGGCTTACAAAGGGCCAATGGCGGATACGGTGTATCAACTGGTTGGGGGACTTCGCTCAGGCATGGGGTATTGTGGCGCACGCAACATTCAAGAACTTATTCATGATACGCAATTTGTTCGTATTACGGGAGCAGGTTTGAAAGAAAGCCATCCGCATGATATTCAAATTACCAAAGAAGCACCAAATTACTCGATGTAGATGAGAGACGTTTAGCTCCGCTAAAAGATCCCTATATCTTGTCACAATATGGATGAAATTGGAGGCGTGGGAGTTGAACCCACGTTTTCTTTTTTTTGTCTAATGGGGTGTGATACAATATAACGTGTCATATGTGTTATCCAAACATTATTTAGGGAGAGTGAAATTGTGAGATTGTTACGTTTTACAAAGAAAAAGGTTGCTTTGGTGTTAGGTATTAGCTTAATTGCTCAATCCTTACTTTTACATATACAGCCAACCTACGCGGCAGATGAGAAAAAGCCTGCGGCTTCTCCATCCCCAGCAGCGGTAACAACTCCTGCACCTAATGCAGGGACTACACCAGCACCAGCTTTGAATGAGCCTCAAGTAGCAGCGAAATCTGCGATAATTATGGAAGCCAGCACAGGATCAGTCCTGTTTCAAATGAATGCAGATGAAGCTTTTCCTCCGGCAAGTATGGCGAAGATGATGACAGAGTATTTGGCGATGGAAAGCATTAAAGAAGGCAAATTCAAATGGGACTCCCCTGTGACAGCCACTAAGAACGCGGCAGACGTCATTGGTTCTGGTCAGTTGATTGCCGAGAATGAAACACTGACATTCAAAGATATGTTCAATGCGATGTCCATTTATTCCGCGAACGATGCTTCTGTCGCTTTTGCTGAGTTGCTCGGCGGTACAGAAGAGAATTTCGCGAAAATGATGAATGACAAAGCGAAACAGCTTGGCATGTCGGATAAGGCGCATTTTATAAGTGCGACAGGACTTTCACGTGCGGATCTCAAGAATCCACCTGCTTCCATTGAAGGTGAGACGAAGATGACAGCTCGCGATGCGGCGATTCTTGCTTATAATATTTTGAAGGACCATAAAGAAATTCTAGAATTTACGAAGATCCCTTCCTTGAAGCTGAGAGCGACAGATAAATCACCCATGATCAACTGGAACTGGATGCTCGAAGGGAATTCAACGAACACTAACTTTAAGAAATATGCGTATGCAGGGTTAGACGGCTTGAAAACCGGCTCTACCGATGATGCTGGCTACTGCTTCACAGGGACCGCAGAACGTAACGGTATGCGTATGATTACAGTTGTTATGGGGACGAAGACGGAACCAGAACGTTTTAATGAAACACGCAAGCTGATGGACTATGCCTTTAATAATTTTGAGATAAAACCGTTCTTGAATGCGAAACAGACGATAGATTCTTTGAAAAGTGTGAACATTAAGAAGGGTGTACAATTGGAAGTACCTCTAGTTACGAAAACAGGTGTAACGTTCGTTGCTAGAAAAGGCGCGAAAGATACGGATTTCAAAGTGACGACAGAGTCTGTTGAAGAAAGCAAGCTAGTAGCTCCAATTGCGAAAGGCGACACGCTAGGGAAAGTCAAAGTAAGCTACAATGGGCAAGAAAAAACAGTAGAACTAATTGCAGATGGCGATGTTGAAAAAGGCAGCTGGATCAGGTTGCTGTTCCGCTCCATTAAAAACTTCTTCAGCGATATGTTCAATGGGATCAAGGGCGGCTCTTAGGCCAGAAAATGGGTTGTATATTACCCCTCCTTCATGTAAAATTGTTGTTTAGAAGTTTATATCGAATCGTGTAGGGAACTACACAGAAATTGCATAGAAGCTATAGGAGGAAATAAAGAATGGAAACTGGAACTTCCCGCGTTAAAACAGGTATGGCCGAAATGCAAAAAGGCGGCGTCATCATGGACGTTATGAACGCCGAGCAAGCTAAAATCGCAGAAGCAGCTGGCGCGTCCGCTGTTATGGCGCTTGAGCGCGTACCCGCTGACATTCGTGCAGCAGGTGGCGTATCCCGCATGGCAGATCCAACAATTGTTGAAGATGTTATGAAAGTTGTATCCATTCCAGTCATGGCGAAAGCAAGAATTGGTCACTTCGTTGAAGCCAAAATTCTTGAATCCCTAGGCGTTGACTATATCGATGAGAGTGAAGTACTTACTCCTGCGGATGAAGTATTCCACATTAACAAGCGTGATTTCACTGTGCCTTTCGTATGTGGTTGCCGTGATCTTGGCGAAGCTTTGCGTCGTATCGGTGAAGGTGCATCCATGCTTCGTACAAAGGGTGAGCCAGGAACTGGTAACATTGTAGAAGCTGTTCGCCACATGCGTACAATTCAAGGTCAAATTCGTAAAGTTCAAAGCATGTCTTTGGACGAGTTGATGTTCGAAGCGAAAACACTTGGCGCTCCTTACGAGTTGCTTCTGCAAGTTCACCAAACAGGGAAATTGCCTGTAGTTAACTTCGCAGCTGGCGGTGTATCCACACCTGCTGATGCAGCGCTTATGATGCACCTTGGTTCTGATGGGGTATTCGTTGGATCTGGTATTTTCAAATCCGATAACCCAGAGAAATTCGCGAAAGCGATTGTTGAAGCTGTAACTCACTACACTGATTTCAAATTGATTGCTGAAATTTCCAAAAACCTAGGTGCCCCTATGAAGGGAATCGAAATTTCCAAGCTTCAAGCTTCCGAGCGTATGCAGGAGCGCGGCTGGTAATGACGAAGATTGGGGTTCTCGCGCTGCAAGGCGCGGTAGCAGAGCATATACGTGGTATTGAAAAAGCGAGAGCCGAAGGTGTCGTTGTTAAACGCTCCGAGCAACTCGCTGAGCTAGATGGCATTATTCTCCCGGGCGGAGAGAGCACGACGATTGGTAAGCTTATGCGCACGTATGGCTTCATCGATGCGTTGCGTGAGTTCTCCGCGGCAGGCAAGCCGGTGTTCGGCACCTGCGCGGGGTTGATTGTCATCGCGAAAGAGATCACCGGACAACCGGAAGCTCATCTCGAGCTGATGGACATTACGGTGGCTCGCAACGCGTTCGGTCGTCAACGCGAAAGCTTTGAGACGGACTTGCCGATCAAAGGCATTGACGAGAACGTTCGCGCGGTATTCATTCGGGCCCCACTCATTGAGAAAGTGGGACCAGATGTGGATGTACTGGCCACGTATGACGGCCAGATCGTAGCCGCGCGGCAAGGGCATCTCCTTGCGGCGTCGTTTCATCCAGAGCTGACGGATGATTTCCGTCTGCACAGTTATTTCTTAGACATGGTAAAGCAAAGCCAAGCATAACCAATGGTTCAAGCACCCCGAGTTAGCCGGATTGCCGGTATGGGTGCTTGCTTCCATATACAAACCATTTTGCGCTAACGGAGGAATCTCCTTGTTTGATGTAAAGTTACTTCGAAGTGATTTAGCAGCTGTACAAGCTGCCATGCAAAACCGCGGCAAGCAGATCGAGGAGCTTAATGGTTTCACAGCATTAGATGTGAAGCGCAGAGAGCTGCTGCAAGAAACGGAACAGCTGAAAAACCGTCGTAATACTGTTTCCCAAGAGGTAGCGGGACGCAAAAGAGCCGGTGAAAACGCGGATGAGCTGATTCAAGAAATGAAAGTGGTCGGAGACCGCATTAAAGAGCTTGATGATGAAATCCGTGTCTTGGACGAGTCCTTACAACAAGTTCTTCTCTCCATTCCGAATATGCCGCATGCCAGCGTTCCTGTAGGCCGTACAGAGGAAGAGAACGTAGAAGTACGCCGAATTGGCGACATTCCTACGTTCGATTTCGAAGTGAAGCCGCACTGGGAAGTTGCACAGGACCTAGGCATTCTGGATTTCGAAGCGGCGGCGAAGGTAACAGGTTCGCGTTTCGTGTTCTACAAAGGGCTTGGAGCTCGCCTAGAGCGCGCACTGATCAACTTCATGATGGACTTGCACAGCGATGAGCATGGCTATGAAGAAATGCTGCCTCCTTATATCGTCAACCGTGAAAGCCTAACAGGTACAGGACAGCTTCCGAAGTTTGAGGAAGATGTGTTCAAGCTGGAGAATTCGGAATATTTCTTGATTCCGACAGCGGAAGTACCGGTCACGAATTATCATCGTGAGGATATTCTAACGAATGAACAGCTGCCGGTTAACTTCGTGGCGTTCAGTGCTTGTTTCCGTTCGGAAGCAGGATCCGCTGGTCGTGATACACGGGGCTTAATCAGACAGCACCAATTCAACAAAATTGAGCTTGTAAAGCTTGTTAAGCCCGAAGACTCCTACGAGGAGTTGGAGAAGCTTACAGGCCATGCTGAGCGCGTTCTACAGCTGTTGAAGCTGCCTTACCGTGTGCTGTCACTCTGCACAGGCGATATTGGCTTCACATCCGCGAAGACGTATGATCTGGAAGTATGGCTGCCTAACAGCGGCGCATACCGCGAGATCTCCAGCTGCTCCAATTTCGAAGACTTCCAAGCGCGCAGAGCGAACATTCGCTTCCGCCGCGATGCGAAGGCGAAGCCGGAGTTCGTGCATACGCTGAATGGATCAGGTTTAGCTCTGGGTCGTACAGTCGCTGCGATTCTTGAAAATTACCAGCAAGCGGATGGTTCGATTATCGTTCCAGACGTGCTTGTACCTTACATGAACAACGTAAAAGTCATCACGAAAAAATAGCACTTGCAACGAGTTGCGATTATGTGCTACAATGCTTTTTGTCACTGCACAAGGTCGTCTCCCTAATCGGAGACGCCTATCGTGGAGAGGTGGTCGAGTGGTTTAAGGCAGCGGTCTTGAAAACCGCCGAGGTCGCAAGGTCTCCGTGGGTTCGAATCCCACCCTCTCCGTAGCCAAGGTAATACCCAACCAAAAAGTCATGCGATTCTTGAAATCGTGTGGCTTTTTTTGTTTTCATTTTGATAGGGCATCCAGGGAGCGACATTTACATAATCTAAATCATATTTTAACAAAAAGTGGGTATTTAGTAGCTGGAGCTTTTCTTATAATGGACGAGATTATCCAATATGAGGAGAGTGAAAACCCTGTGAAGAAGGTTGGAACGAAGGTAGTCTCGGTACTTTTATCCGTGGCAGTCACGATAAGTTCTTTAGCAATAGCCACTCCAGCAAGCGCTGTAGCGATAACACCAGGAACGCCGTATCAAGCGAATGGCACTTACGATGTGACGGTACCGCATGTATTCATCAATCAGGTCTATGGCGGCGGCTTGAAAACGGACACAGGGAATACAGCATCTTCCCATGGATTTATAGAGTTGTACAACCCAACGAGCAGTGATATCAGCTTAACGGGCTGGTCTTTGCAATATGCGGATCGTGGATCATCTGATCTAATAGGGCCAACTGGAGATTGGGATAAATTAGACCTTGTTGGCACGATTAAAGCTAAATCTTCATTCCTCATTCGTGGGGAAGCGACGTTAGCATCTGCACCCAAATTGAATCTTACAACAACTTATGATCAATTATGGAACAATCGTTTTATTAATAATAAAGGCTTAAAAGTTGTTTTGATGAGCAATCAGACGAAGCTTGATATAACCAATAAAAATCCATTCTCAAATGTACCTAAACCGACTGGCTATGTTGATATGATCGGTACAGGAAGTAATGACGGCGATAATATAAATATTCAAACGGACATTGATGGTTTTGAATTTGAATATCCGAGAGGATCTTCAGAAGGTACTTCCAAAAAGATATCTGTCCGTCGCAAAGCACTAACAGATACGGATAATAACAAGCAGGATTTCGGGCAGTTCGGGATTGCAGATTCGACTACGCAGGAATTGGCAGTTAAAGGACCTAAATATGGCGCATTCGGGCAATGGGACAATAATGTGTCCGTGCTTGGATACTCGAATGAAACGTTTCCTATAGCTTATGAGCAAGAAGACTACTCGGTATTGATGAATGTCTATGGAGGGAGAGCTCCATTTACGTTCGCAGCTACAGGATTACCTGCTGGATTAGCTATTAATTCTGTCACGGGTGAAGTCTATGGGAAGCCGACGGAAGTAGTTACTTCTAATGTATACGTAAAAGTGACGGATAGTTTGTTAGCGCAATATGGCCGTTATTTGACGATTAAGGTTGAACCCGCTTCTAACCTATTCAAAGACACGTTGAGCATTACGAAGCTCACTGATTTTAAAGTAGGGATTACGAATAGTAACGGCGGTGTCGCCGAGATTGTTAAATACAATAAGGATAACAATAAGTTCTATCTGGTTAATGGATCAGGGAATCCACCTAGCTTAGATATCGTTCGTTTAGATCTTGTGCAGGGCCTAGTTAAAGAAAAAACGATTAAAGTAAAAGATTTAGTTGAAAATAACGGCTTCCTATACGGTGACCTGACAAGTGTGGATGTGAATACGACCACCAAGAAAGTATCCGTATCTGTGCAAGAGTTAGATTCCAAAAAAGCTGGTAAAATCGTCGTTCTGGATTATGATGGCAACGTAGTGAAAACGTACGACGCAGGTATTCAGCCGGATATGATTAAATCCACAACAGATGGCAGATATATTTTAACTGCGAATGAAGGCGAGCCTCGCACGGCTGGCATAGATCCAGAGGGAAGTATAACTATTGTAGATACGATTATGGATAGCGTGACGCAACTAAGATTTGCCGATCCTTCTGTCATCGATAATAACGTTCATATTCGTGGTGCATCTAACCCTATACAGATTACGGGTGAAGGCACGAAGCAAGACGCAATTTTTGATCTGGAACCTGAGTATATTGCACTTTCGGAAGATAATAGCAAAGCTTATGTATCCTTCCAAGAGAATAACGCGATTGGAACGATTGATTTAGCGACGAAAGCTGTCATCTCGATTAAAGGGCTAGGACTAAAGGATTTGAGCCTTGAGCGTAATTCTTTGGATCTTGTAAAGGACAATGCGATAAAGTTTGAAAATGTCCCGTTCTACGGCATGTACATGCCAGATGGGATTGCAAGCCAAACCATCAATGGTATCCCTTATGTCTTCTCTGCTAATGAGGGAGATGTCACCGAGTGGCCAGGTGTGAGACTCAATGGAAGCACGATTGGCGCGATGAAAGGCAGCTTGGCACCTAATTCACCTGCAGCGCAATTCTTGGCTGGTAAGACGACTTACGACGGCGTAGAAGTAGCTAGTGATATGGGGTCGGATAGTATCTATCTATACGGAGGCCGTTCCTTCTCAATTTGGCAAGCAAACACGATGGCTCAAGTTTATGATAGTGGGAATGAATTTGAGAAAGTGACTGCACAGCGCGTTCCTAACTATTTCAACACGAGTAATAGCAAGACAGCTTTAGATGATCGCAGCTCGAAGAAAGGGCCAGAGCCCGAAGATGTTAAAGTGGGGAAAGTGGGAAGTAGAACACTTGCTTTTGTTGGACTCGAGCGTGTCGGAGGTATTATGACCTATGACGTATCGGATCCAGTGAATGCGAAGTTCGTGAACTATACGAATTCACGTGTGTTTACACCGAAGGACAATCTGAATACAGATACGGGGCCAGAAGGAATCGATTTCATCCCTGCCGCGATCAGCCCGAATGGGAATCCACTGCTTCTAGTTGCAAATGAGGTCGGTGGAACGGTTGCTGTCTATCAGCTTAATGTACAACGGATTAGCGTGGAAAGGTCCTCACTTTCTTTTACCAAGGGAGACGCTGCAAGCAAGCTCACAGCAACAGTGACGACGGCTGCAGGAGATGCTGTTGGCTCAGGTACGATTACTTGGAAATCTTCGAATTCAGCGGTTGCAAAGGTGAGTGCAGAAGGTCTAGTGTCAGCCGTGGATACGGGTAGCGCGGTAATTACAGCTATAAGCCCTGATGGATATGCGACAACGGAAGTACCGGTAACGGTATCTTCTTCCGGCACATCTTCCTCCGGTCCAGGAGCGGGAACTACACAACCTAGCCAACCAACAACCAAGGGAGACACAACGACGATTACAAGCTCAACTGTCAAAGATAGCACAGGTACTTCAACGGCTAATCTTACAGTTGCACAGGTAACGGATGCTTTAAAACAGTTGACCGAATCAGCAGGGAAATCATCTATTCTTGAAATTAAAGCAACTGTAGATGCTGCTTCGAAAGAAGTGGTTATCAAATTGCCTGCGGAATCACTCGTTAAGGTTGCCAATAGCTCCACTACAGCAGTAAGGCTAGACTTAGGTATTGGCTCCGTGAATTTGGATAAAAATGTGCTKACTGCCATCGCCTCTGCCGCGACGACGGGTGAAGTATCCCTGTCTATCGCTAAAGCGGATCTAACCGCGGTCACACAACAAATGTCAGTAAAGGATAGTGATGCGGTTAAAGCGGCTATTGGTGAACGCCCCGTTTTCGATTTCACCATCACAGCCGGTGGAAAAACGGTTTCCACCTTCAACGGAAGTTCAGTTGAGGTTGGAGTACCGTATAAACTAGCGGCTAATGAAGATACGAATGCCATTATAGCCTTTTACATTGCAGACAATGGCGAGCTCGTCAAAGTCTCGAATAGCTACTACGACGCGGCTACAGGTACGCTAGTTTTCAAAGTAAGCCACTTCTCGCAGTATGCGGTTGGTTATGCACCCGTTGCGTTCGGCGATACGTCAGCAAGCTTTGCTAAGAGCTATATCACATACCTAGCGGCTCGTAATATTATCAATGGAACCGCAGAAGGCCAGTTCTCACCAAATGCTCAAATCAATCGTGCCGATTTCACGTTGATGCTGGCTCGTATGGCTGGCGTGAATCTTAGCGCCTACAAATCGTCTATTTTCCGCGATGTGAAGGCGGACAGCTATTATGCCCAGTCTGTCCAATGGGCAGCTGAGAGCGGCCTTACAAGCGGTGTAAGCGAGGGCGTATTCGCACCTGCTGCCAATATCTCACGTGAGCAAATGGTCACGATGATCGCGAGGTTCGCTAAGTTTCAGAAGTTTACCTTGCCGCAAGCGGTGAGCGCTGCACCTTTTGCAGATGGTGCAGAGATTCCTGCCTTCGCCGTAGACGCGGCGAAAGCGTTGCAGCAGGCTGGTATTATTTCCGGGAAATCGGGAAATACATTTGCGCCGAAGGATTTCGCTTCGCGTGAGGAAGCCGCGAAGATGCTGGGTATGCTTCTGCAGCAAATCGTAAAATAAATGATGATGCATTAGCACTTACCCTCGGCACGAATCTGATTCGTGCGGGGGAGTAGGTGTTTTTTTACATGGATAAAACACGGGCGGCTTCCGCATTTTAATCATGTGGAGGTGTTACCTATGAGCAAATCAGATAAGCCTAGCGTAAATCAAGCTGAAATCGTGAAAGAGTGGATGAATGTCATGCCCACTGTTCTGCAGCCCTCTGATCAAACAAGGGTTTGGGCAGATGAAGGCGATGCCGATGCCATCCGCGTGCACATTATGACGGCGGGGCATACCGGCTATTCGTTTGATTTTAAAGTGACGTATGTGGACGCCAGAGAAGTGAAGGTAGAACTAACTGATGTACAGCAAGGAACCACACATATTGACGAACGCAGCGATGTTATACAGTCGCTAGTCGATGATTATGTGCGACATATTCATGAGTGTGCACAGGCTTTGCAGAAGGTCACCCACGCCTAAGTAAGAAGGAGGACACCGTGATGACGAAGCAAAAAAGTCCCGATAAGAATTTGCAAAATGTAGCTAAAGATTTGGATGCCAATCCAGTCAATGCCCATAATGCGCAACAGATCCAGCAGCAGGTCAACGACCACCGCCATCAAGATGCTCTAAATCACGAAGGAACAAATTCGTAAAGGGAGAGGATGAGGAGCTATGTCTAAACCTAAAAACTATTCCGCAGGCGACAATCTTGTTCATAATGGCAATGTAAAAAACCGAAACAACGCGGGTGGCAATCAGGAGCCGTTGTCGGGATCTAAGAAAGTGAAGAACCAGAATCATCACGGCGGGCACGCTGCGGAAGGGCATGGACACGGTGGCGACTAATTTTTTTATAAAAAATGATTAAGATTTTGTAAATGGGTCATACTATTATTGTCGGCAAGCAGAGAGGTGTGGTTCCGTTGGAGCAATTAGCGAAAGGGAAACAACCATTGCAAAGAGGACTTTTCTACCTGTTATAATCAGGCTGGAGGGCGATGTGCTAAAGACACTTACCGTGTTTTATACGCAGATTTAACTTAAGTTTTATTTGTAACAAGGTTCAAGGAAATATCATCAATGCCGACGAAAAAAGAACCCTTAGGGGTTCTTTTTTTCGTTGTCTATGGAGGCGCCCTGTTGCTTACGATTCAGTAGTAACCGAATGCCACCTCCGATGAGGAGCACAGCGACAATGAAGGTCTGGCTGAAGTTGTTGATCAAATACATGTAATTCCGCGAAGCGGGTAGGAACTGATACATAAATTGCACAAAGACGTCGCTGAAGATATAATAGCCGCCGAATACGATGAGAACAGCGCCAATATAGCGTTGGTAGGCTGTCCAATTTTCGACAAGAGGCTTGTCAGTTAAAGTCCCATTTTCATACT
Organism: Paenibacillus sp. 2RAB27; assembly: GCF_052115445.1. Classification (NCBI taxonomy): domain Bacteria; kingdom Bacillati; phylum Bacillota; class Bacilli; order Caryophanales; family Paenibacillaceae; genus Paenibacillus; species Paenibacillus sp. 2RAB27. The sequence goes on along the minus strand of NZ_JBFRGR010000033.1, from coordinate 48,834 downwards.
TAGAAATACTCTGCAAGGCATCAAAAAAGCTAAAAAACCATAGAATCGGAATCAAAAAGAAGAAAAGGGACAGCCGCAACACATCCAACACGTAAATGGAAAAAAGAAACACAGCCATCAACTGGATACCGCGTTTGGTCATCGATAAGTACAGGTGCGCCGCACCTGGGAAAATGGCGATAATCGTGGCAAGGGTCCGATTTTTGCGTCCATGTTCATCGCGTTGGAAATCTTCAAACATACTGCGATCTACGAGCTCATATCCAGCTTGCTTGCGATCCAACTGCTTCAACGCATCGAACATGGTATAAAACCAGAGCACTGGCAGCGCCAATAGGAAAACGATAAAACCTTGGTTATGCGTCAGAATGGTGATGAAGAACACGAGAATAGCGATTCCGAAGAAGGAGATCATGGCTGTAAGGCCTCTTTGCATTAAACCAAGCCAGAAATGGCCAACGCCTGGAATGAAGGAGAGCATGAGAACTTTAGATCTTTCTTGTCTTCGTGCTAGTTGAACATAATAGGAAGCGGCATCCCCATTCCAAGATGGAACCTCTTGCTCAGATGGATAAGGACCATAATAAGCTGGCATCGGTTGTTGATAGGTTGTTGGAATTGGCATAGGCGCTGGAGCGTTCAATAGGTAGATAATGATATCAACCATATTGAGGATCCACGTGAGCCCAATAGGAATAAGCAGAAAAGCGAATTTGTCGGCATCATGAGACACAATACCTAAAAAAAGTAAGAAACATAGCCCGAAGAATAGGAAGCCATATAATAAACCGCGAACAGTACGATTCATATACAGATGACCCACACCAGGGATGAAAGATAGTAGGAATGCAACAAGATTACTTTTGGTAGGCATTAAGGCTCTAGGCCTCCTTTTTTGTGTTCATTTTGTAAGGTGTCTAACCATGTTAGTGTTTTATGGATAAGGTGATCTGAAATCGGTACTTGAGCTTCAAGTGAGGCAGGCGCTTCCAGAGGAGGAGCGGGCTTGAAGGCACTGAACGTTCCTAATTCCTGTGATATGCCATGGAAAAAGCCAGTCGCCACAAGCACAAGCGTCGCGGCAGCCGCAATCCCATAATGGAACATGGTCGAGCGGTGCCAAGCAGGCTTCATTCCTACCGTTCTGGCTATGATGCCATTCACATAAGCTGTTGTTTGTTCACCGTCCATGTCTGTTATAGCAATTACTTGCTCCACACACTGCATATAGTTGGCTAGACATTCATCACATTGATATAGATGACTTTCCATCTCATCTTGTTCTTGTAACGGCAGGCGCTCCTCCACATACTGCAACCACGCTTGCTGGTTAAAATGACGATCCTTCATCGAAACTCCTCCTCCTTCCAGTGATTTCGCAGCCACATCTTGGCTCTGTATAACTTTGATTCGACCGTTTTGATTGTAATGCCTTGAGCATCGGCAATATCTTGATACGATTGTTGATGAATATAATAGGCCAATAACACATCTTGGTAGTTTGCTGGGATCTGATGGAGCTTGTGACGAACGAATTCCGTCGTTTCTCTGACTAACACTTCCTGCTCCACGCTCTGCTCTGGAGGCTCTGGTCCTGCTGAAGACAGTGCCTCCTCGAATTCGGCGACGCTGTCCTCTTTGCGCCGGCTGGAGGCGCGTTTGAAATCAATAGCCCGATTCACTGCGATGCGCGTCATCCAGGTTTTCAGGCCTTTCTTTTCATACCGAGGGAGAGAGAAGTAAATGCGGGTCCAAACCTCTTGGGACAAGTCTTCGGCGTCCTTCTGATGACGAACAATCGCAGTGATCGTCTGCAAAATATACGGACGATACCTTGCAATTAACTCACGGAAGGCCGCTTCATCGCCTTTTAGAATACGATCAATTAGTAGGTGCTCCTCAATATGCTTCTCCTCCTCTCCGCATGAATAGACGTGTCCAACCGATCTTACCCCTGCACCTTTATGAAAAAAAAGAGCGAATCGTGAGATTCACTCTTTACAATCATTGCGCCATTGTAGATTTGTTTGTCCCCAGAGGTTGTTTCTTAGCGGAGCTTTGAACGAACAGATATGCGAGTAGTGCACTGCCGGCACCGAGGATGCCGAGTACAATAAAGCCCTCATTGAGCGAGAAATAGTCACCGATGATGCCCATAAGGACAGGCCCTACGAACATACCGAGTCCATAAATCGCCTGGAAAAAGCCCATCGCTGTCGCCCGCTTATCCGCAGGCATATGCTTAATGCTCATCCCCATGAGCAGGGTAAACGAAAGTCCACGACCAAAGCCAGCAAATGCCTGTGTAATCATGAGCAGCCAGAGATGATGGGTGAACGGCACCGTAAAGGTGAAGATCCCCATAAGTAGGAAGCCGGCTACAACCATGCGTTTCTCGCCATATTTCATCGCCCAACGCCTTCCACCGAATAAAGAGGCTAGTGCAACAGGCACGTTAGCGAATAAAGAAAGCATGGAGAGCGAGAATTTATCTGCGCCAAGCTGCATCGCATAAACCGGTGTGAAGCCGAACACCGTAGCAAATATCAGCACCTGCGATAGGATAGCGAGCAGAGAAACAAAGAGAAGTGTGCGATCCGTCGCCACGTTTCCGATTCCGCGCATGGTGATTTTGGGCGCGTCTTTCTCTACTTTTTCGATGAGGAAGAAAGAACCGACCATGCCTAACAGTCCAAGCACTGCACCGAGAATGAACACGGATTCCCAACCCAGCTTGTCTGCTGCCCAGCCTGCACTAAGTATGCCCAGCACCTGACCGAGTGAGTTGAAAAAGGAGATCGTACCGATTGCCTTCGTAGACTCTTCATGCTTGTAATAGCTCGTGAATAGTACTGTAAAATCAACCCAAGTCGCTGCGGCTGCCCCTGCAAGTGCTCGGAGGATCAAGATCCACGTAAAATCGTGCGTGAACCACAGACCGAGTCCCGTAATCGCAGTGAAKAGAAGACCGAAGGTGATGAATAGTCTTCTTTTATGAAATCGATCCGACATAATGCCTACAGGGATACGGAGCAGCATCTGCGAGATGCCATACATGCCGACAATCCAGCCAGCCAATTGATGACTTCCCCCGAGGAATTCCACGTAAGGCGCCATGATTGGAACGCTGGTGTACATCGACATCCAGAACAGCATCGTGACCGCACAGAATAGCGGGATGCGATAAGATGAAATAGCGCGAGTTGTCATCGGAGTGAGGACTCCTTTCGAATATGAATCGATAATGGCAATAACAAAGAAAGGGATTGTCAACCTGAGTTGAAATCCCCTATTACGTATGTTTGTTTAAAAAGAACTATACGCGCCCGATACGATTCGAACGTACGACCTACAGTTTAGGAAACTGTTGCTCTATCCTGCTGAGCTACGGGCGCATAGTATCGTCATTCTAACACGAGATGTTTTCGGGGTGCAACCATTTTAACCCACGTTCAAGCAGGAGGTTTGATTTGGAGTAAGGAAAGTACATAGTGGAAAAAGAAATCCAATCGAAAGCAGGTGTCGTATGGAGCAACGTCCGGTGATTCATCTCGATAGATCTAAAGTTGAAATCATACTCGATGTCATTTCCCTGATCGTTATCGTAAGTATGATCATTTATGTCGCCTACGTGTGGCACGATATGCCTGAGCGAATTCCGATGCATTTTAACGGTAAAGGGGAGATCAATGGCTGGGGGAACAAAATGAGCCTAGTAGCCTTTCCACTCATAGGCGTTATCATCTATGTTGGCTTGACGCTCCTAAGTAAGGTTCCTCATGTGTATAATTATCCGACTCCCATCACATCACAGAATGCCCGAGTGCAGTACCAGAATGCGCGTTTATTAATAAACAGTCTTAAAACAGTGATTGTCATTCTGTTTGGCTTCATTGAATGGTCTGTTATCGAAAGTGCAAAAGAAGGTACCGCGGAGCTTAATTTATGGGTATTAGGATTTATCCTATTGATGCTGTTTGGCACGATCATCTTCTTCATCATTCGTTCCATCCAATTAAAGTAAGGGAGGCAAGCCACAATGACGATTTATGTTGGTTTTCTGCGTGGGATTAATGTAGGAGGCAAGAACAAGATCAAAATGGCTGACTTAAAAAAAACGCTAGAGGCCTTAGAATTAACGCAAGTGCAGACCTATTTGCAAAGCGGCAATGTGTTGTTCCAATCCGAAGAGTCAGGAGAAACCCTACGCCCGCGTATTGAAAAAGCAATCAGCGATGCGGCAGGCGTAGCGCCTACCGTTATTTTGCGCACCGCAGCGGAGCTAGCTGAACTTGTAAGGAATTGCCCCTATGACGCAGAAGCTTTGTCCGAAGGGGAGAGCATTCAAATTTCTGTTCTAACAGAAGAAGCCCCGCAGACATTCACCGACATCTTATCCAAGGGACAGAGTGAAGTAGATGAATTTCAGATACGGGGCTGCACCATATATTTTCTGTTTCGGCAAAGCGTGTTGGATTCGAAGCTGGCAAGTAACATTCAGAAGCTTGGCAATCAAACGACGGCGCGTAATTGGAATACGATGAGTAAGCTCGTAGAGTTAGCCGAGGGCTTAGGCCTTGCCCCGTAATTTCCGGAAAAACTGCGTTAACATCGTGGAACACTCCTCTTGCAAAACACCGCTAACCACGTCGACTCGGTGATTGAATCGGTCTTCCTGCAGCAAGTTCATTAACGTTCCTGCACAGCCGGCCTTCGGATCCACCGTACCATAAATAACTTGAGGTACACGCGCTTGCACGATCGCACCCGCGCACATCGGACATGGCTCCAATGTCACATAGAGCTGGCAATCCAGAAGGCGCCAAGCCTGCAAATACTCGCTCGCTTGTTTAATAGCAATCATCTCTGCATGCGCAAGAGGATCAAKGGTTGTTTCACGTAAATTGTAACCGCGGCCAATGATTTGACCTTGATGGACGACGACCGCGCCGATCGGAACTTCGCGAATGGCTTCGGCTTTCAGCGCCTCACCGATCGCTTCTCTCATCCAAGGGATATGTTGATCCACAGGGGGACACCTCGCAATAATAGTTTATCCACATGTGTATAGAGATCCGAACAAATATTCGTTGTTAACAAGCTGTGGATAACAATGTGGATAACTTATAAACCTGTGGATATTCAATTTCCACTACACATTCATACAATAAAAATAGGGTCCATGCAAGGATTTTAGTTGAAAGAAGTGCATGAGCTACGTATAATGGTGAGTACAGTGGGTCTTTTAGACCAGTTTGGACGAAAGATAGATCATTTAGACCAGTAACGAACAACGATATCTACATAAATGAATAGCAGGGTTCGACAATGGCAAACTTGTTGAAAGGCAAGGACGCAAAGCTGAGGGTCTACGGTTCTTATGAACTACGGCAGCCTGGTTACCGAAAATCGATGCTTTTATTGATTGCGGTGGTAGGCTGTCCCTGTGTGGGGCAGTCTATTTTGTGCGGAAAAATGCTATGAAATCCATCAATAGGGAGGGTGAAGATGAGCATGGCGATGAAGCAGGATACTTTGAAGCGATATGGGAGTAAAGAAGGATATGATGCGGAGGTATTAATGCATTGCCGAGCTGTAGTGGCGAAGGATGATTTCGTGTCAACAGGTATTCTTACCTATGCACAAGGAGACATCATGGAGATTGAGCTGCCGGAATACGATGTATTTCAACTGGGTGATAAAACGAAAATGACGTTATATACGAAATCGGGTCTATTCGTTTTTCATTCGACCGTCGTAGCTAGAGAGCCTGGTTCACTGATCGTGATCAATCCACCTGAGAATCGGAAGAAGTTTTCGGAGAAACGGGAGTTCCCGCGGGTCGATGTGAAGAATGTAGGATATATTGCAGGATTTCAAAATGTTACCCAAAAAGAGCAGCATCACTTGGAAAATCCAATTGCATTTTCGATAAAAAACATGTCCATGAACGGAATTGGTTTTATTATTAATGATAATTCAATGATCGATGGTATTCTTCATAAGAAATGTATGTTGCAAGTTGAGCTGGATTTAGGTTTTGAGATGCTGTGCAGGTTGGAAATTATAAGGAAAGAAAAGCAGGAAGACGGCTACTATTACGGGGCCAGCTTCGAGAGCGTTCCTGCCGAGCAAAGCAATGCATTACGGGGGTTTATTCTTCGTAATCAGATTGAAACTTACTTCGAACAGAAGCGGGATGAAGAGTTCAAAAAAGCAATGGAAAAAAAGTCTGCAGCCAATCAATAGCTTGCAGGCTTTTTTTTGCCCGCTAAGTACTATATAATAAGAAGGATGATTTTCGAAAATTAAGGAGTTGTAACGACAATGGCTTTGAAAGCAGGTATCGTCGGTCTACCGAACGTAGGAAAATCGACATTGTTTAATGCAATTACACAGGCGGGGGCAGAATCTGCGAATTATCCGTTCTGTACGATCGATCCGAATGTTGGGGTAGTAGAAGTACCAGACGAGAGATTGCAGAAGCTGGTGGAAATCGTTGTGCCTAAGAGCATCGTGCCGACGGCTTTCGAATTCGTTGACATTGCGGGTTTGGTTAAGGGTGCGAGCAAAGGCGAGGGCCTTGGAAATAAATTTCTAGCACACATCCGTGAAGTTGATGCGATTGTGCATGTTGTCCGTTGTTTTGAGGATGATAATATTACTCACGTTTCTGGGAAAGTCGATCCGATTGGCGACATCGAGACGATTAATCTTGAATTGATTTTGGCAGACATTGAGTCGGTTGATAAAAAGATCGAGCGTTCACGCAAAAACCTCAAGGGCGGCGACAAGAAAGTGGTTGCTGAAGTTGAGTGTTTGGAACGTATCAAAGAAGCCTTATATAATGATATGCCAGCACGCAGCTTGGATTTGACAGAAGATGAGCGCCTCCTGGTTCGCGATCTACATTTGCTAACAATGAAGCCAGTGCTCTACGCGGCGAACGTGAGTGAGGATGAAGTTTCAACAGCGGATGAGAATGCATATGTTAAAATTGTGAAGGAATTCGCAGAGAAAGAAAACAACGAAGTCGTTTCCATTAGCGCGAAGGTAGAATCCGAAATTGCTGAGCTGGAAGACGAAGAAAAAGCAATGTTCCTGGAAGAGTTGGGACTTCAAGAGTCCGGCTTGAATAGATTGATTAAAGCTGCTTATCGCAAACTCGGCTTGTACACGTATTTCACAGCTGGGGTTCAAGAAGTTAGAGCATGGACGATTCGTAAAGGAACGAAAGCTCCTCAAGCGGCTGGCGTCATTCATACGGATTTCGAACGTGGATTTATTCGTGCAGAAGTTGTTTCTTATAACGATTTGGCTGCTGCTGGATCCATGGCGGGTGCGAAGGAAAAAGGGCAAGTTCGTCTTGAAGGTAAAGACTACGTGGTAAATGACGGCGACGTTATGCATTTCCGTTTCAACGTTTAATTGATGATAAAAATAAGAAAGGAGTGATCCCCTATGTTGGATCGACTTCAGTCCATTGTGGACCGCTACGACAAACTAAGCGAGTTATTGTGTGACCCGGATGTAACGAGTGATACGAAGAAACTAAGAGAGTATTCCAAAGAGCAATCTGATCTTCAGGAAGCTTACGATGCTTATAATGAATATAAGAGCGTGAGCGAACAGCTAGCTGATGCGAAAGTGATGCAGAATGAGAAGCTGGATGATGAGATGCGCGAAATGGTCAAAATGGAGATCGACGAGCTTAGCGAGCAATCCGCTAAACTCGAAGAACATCTTCGCATCTTGATGATGCCGAAAGACCCTAATGATGACAAGAACGTCATCGTGGAAATTCGCGGCGCGGCAGGCGGCGATGAAGCTGCGCTGTTCGCAGGCGATCTCTACCGGATGTATACGCGTTATGCGGATGCGCAAGGTTGGAGAACGGAGATTTTGGATGCATCCGTGAATGATTTGGGCGGATTTAAAGAAATTATTTTTATGATTACGGGTAAAGGTGCTTATAGCAAGCTCAAGTTTGAGAGCGGTGCGCACCGTGTTCAACGTATTCCAGTAACGGAATCCGGTGGACGGATCCACACCTCCACGTCGACGGTTGTTGTTATGCCAGAGGCAGAAGATGTGGAAATCGTGATCCACGATGCGGATATTCGCGTAGACACATTCTGTTCCAGTGGAGCAGGCGGTCAGTCCGTTAATACAACGAAATCCGCTGTGCGTGTAACCCACGTACCAACGGGTATCGTCGCAACGTGTCAGGATGGTAAATCGCAGAACTCCAATAAAGAGTCAGCGCTTCGCGTACTTCGTACGCGGATTTCAGATAAATTGCGTGAAGAAGAAGAAGCGAAATATGCCGGCGAGCGTAAAAGCAAAGTCGGAACGGGCGACCGTTCAGAGCGTATTCGTACGTACAACTTCCCGCAAAGCCGGATTACCGACCACCGTATCGGCTTGACGCTTCACCGTCTAGAGACAGTTCTTAACGGCGATATGGCGGAAATTGTGTCAGCGTTAACCATTGCTGCACAATCCGATGCCTTAGAGGCGATGTAATGACGATTGCAAACATGAGTGTAAGAGAAGCCTTTGTGAAGGCTTCTTCTTTTTTAACGGAGCAAGGCGTCGCAGAGGCTTCGTCTTGCACAGAGTTATTGTTGCAGCACCTCTTAGGAGGCTGCACGCGGACTGAACTGCTGTTCCGCTGGTGGCAGGAACAGATGCCGGTAGAGCTGGTCGCGACGTGGGACCAGCTCGTTGCAAGGAAGGCCGCGGGTGAACCGGTGCAATACATCACCGGTGAGCAGGATTTTTTCGGCCTTCCCTTTGAAGTTGGGCCGGCCGTGCTGATCCCGCGGCCGGAGACCGAGCTGCTCGTGGAAGCGATGCTCCACGAGGGCTCGCGTCTGTACCCGCAAGGCGCTCCACTCCTTGCGGATGTGGGCACCGGGAGTGGCATCATCCCGGTGACGATCGCGCACGCGCGCCCTGCGTGGCGCGTGGCGGCCAGCGACATCTCCGCGGCAGCGCTGGAGATGGCTCGCAAGAATGCGCAGCGCCACGGGGTGGCTGCGCGTGTGGAGTGGCTCGAGGGCGACCTCCTCGAGCCTTATATTGAGCGCGGGCTCGCGCCGGATATGGTGGTGTCGAACCCACCATACATCCCGGATGGCGACCTGCCTGCGCTGATGCCTGAGGTGCGGCTATTCGAGCCGCACACAGCTTTGTTCGGCGGTGCCCTCGGACTCGACCTGTACCGCCGGATGATCTCGCAGCTGCACCGGCTGCCACGAATCCCGACCGTGGTCGGGTTCGAGGTGGGCATCGGGCAGGCGGAGGCGGTTGCGGCGTTGCTGCGCGCCGCCACGGATTGGTCGGAGATCCGCTTCGTGCAGGATCTCCAGGGGATCGATCGCCATGTGATCGCGATCCGCTCCATGGAGTAGCCGATTTCCTTCTAGAATCGGCTGCTTTCTTTCCGCCTTTTTCCCTTGGCGGACCAACTCTATCATTTTACAAAAATAATAGATTCATAGGTTTAGCCCCACCCACTATTGTCCATACTGGCTAGTAGACATTCACTGCCGCATACTGCGGCATCATCAGAAGATGGAATGTCTGGAATGCCCTCAAATTGGTTGCACCAATTTCGAGGCTTCCATAACGCTGTCCCTGTTTAGGACATCGTTATTTCAGGATAGAAGACGGGAACGGGAAAGGGGCTACTCTCCATGGTTAAGAGAACGGAGCGCCACTCAGTTAAGAGCTTATCATTCATTGTTTTTGCACTTATACTTATGATTATGTGTTGGGAATCCAATCGTACGAATGCGGCGGTTATTTCGCCTACGATACCTGAAGAATCGATTCGTTTGCGTATTCTAGCAAACTCGGATTCTGCGCAGGACCAAGCTTTAAAACGCGAGATTCGCGATGCGATTATTGCTCGTATGGCAGATTGGGTTGCCCAACCCCATTCCTTGGACGAGGCGAGAGCTGTTGTGAATGCGCATTTGCCTGAATTCGATCAACTCGTTGGCGAGATGATTGCCTCCCGCGGCTACAACTACCCGCATACAGTGGAGCTTGGTGTTGTCCCTTTTCCAACCAAAATGTACGGAAATGACGTCTACCCAGCCGGTTATTATGAAGCATTGCGTGTTGTGATTGGTTCTGGTGAAGGACAAAATTGGTGGTGCGTCTTATTTCCACCGTTATGTTTTGTAGATTCCGTATCAGGTGAAGCGGTTGCTTCGGCAGCAGTTGTAGTGGCCAAAACAACGGATGAGAACGGCAAGGAAAAGCAACCGGTTAAAGAAGATAAGGCTAAAACTAGCAAGGACAAGGCTGCTTCCACAGAGAAAGTTGTAAAAAAAGACGCTAAAGCTGAGGTAGTAGCAGCTTCAATTGCAACTTCCACGACCGAAGAGCCAGCTCAACCGAAAGTGAAGTTCTTCATTTGGGAAATGTTTAAGGCGATCTTTTCGTGGTTTAGCTAATTTTATTTCATACAAGTAAGGATGAGAGTGATAGTGACAACCTATTGGAACGTGAATCAAGGCGAACAGAGAGCGTCAGCCCAGGATATAGCAGAGGCAGCGAGTCTCTTGCGACAAGGGGATACCGTCGCTTTTCCGACTGAAACGGTTTACGGACTAGGTGCCGATGCGACGAATACCGAAGCGGTTTTACAGATTTTTGCCGCAAAAGGGAGACCCTCCGACAATCCTCTAATCGTACATATCGCTGATGTGACGCAGCTCTCAGGCCTTGTTCAGCCAGATAGTCTCACACCTTATCATCAAGCGCTTATGAAGGCTTTCTGGCCTGGACCATTAACCATTGTGCTACCTGTACGTGCAGGTAGCCTTTCGCCGTTCGTTACAGCCGGACTGCAAACGGTCGGTATCCGTATACCTGATCATCCAGTGGCCCTACAGTTGCTGCGAGAAGCGGGACTTCCGATCGCAGCGCCGAGCGCGAATAGCTCGGGTAGACCGAGCCCTACGCTGGCATCGCATGTGCGTGATGATTTGGATGGAAAGATTGGCGGGATTGTAGACGGTGGTGCAACAGGTGTCGGTGTAGAATCAACAGTTATTCAACTTGTAGGCGGTGAGTTATACGTGTTGCGGCCAGGTGGTGTGACTGCGGAGCAGTTGCAGGAGGTTTTGTCAGACGTGCATATTCATGTGGCTGAACCAACAGAGGTTGAAGCTGCGGATACGCCTCGGGCGCCAGGTATGAAGTATACGCACTATGCGCCGAAAGGCTATATGCACATCGTTCAAGGGGACGACCAGCTGGAAGTCTCAGCATGGATTCAACGCGATATCGATGCCGCGAAGTCACGGGGAGAGTCGACGGGGATTCTCACTTTTGAAGAAAGAGTAGGTGGATACCGAGCGGATCTCGTTGTCGCATGCGGTTCCTTATCACAGCCAGAAACAATAGCTCGAGACCTTTATGCCGCACTGCGAACTTTTGATCACAAGGGCATTAGCTATATTGTTGCAGAAGGTGTTCCAGATGCAGGGATTGGCAGCGCCATTATGAATCGACTACTCAAAGCAGCGGGTCATGAACGGGTCCGCCTCTAAAATATAAGCTTTTATAAGTTTCACGCACTAAATTGTCTTATATTTCTGGATAAACGCTACCGTCCAAGAAGGACGGCGTAGCCGTTTATTGTGATTAGCATGATTCCCAGTTTGTCCGCATATCTTGAGAAAGAATCGTGGACAAGGGGGATCGTGCTATGCTCGCATCTGGGGTACAAGTTGGGGAACTCATGACAATTGGAATAATGGCGATTGCTTTGGGTCTAGATGCTTTTTCATTGGGAATTGGCATAGGGATGAAGGGCATTCGTTTGATTGATATTTTGAAAATTAGCATTGTCATCGGCCTTTTTCACGTGCTAATGCCATTGATGGGGATGTTTATGGGGCAGTATGTCTCCCTCCTTCTGGGGAATGTCGCTACGGCGGCAGGGGGATGTTTACTTATTTTGCTTGGCGCACATATGGTATATAGCTCGATACGCGGGGAAGAGGCTTCGGCCTTTGATCATCGAACGTTATGGGGGCTTATTATTTTTGCCCTCAGTGTTAGTATAGATTCCTTCTCAGTGGGCGTTTCTCTTGGGATGTTTGCCACGGACATTGTGCTTACAGTACTGATCTTCGGTCTATTTGGCGGCTTGCTCTCGATAGCGGGCTTACTGCTAGGCAGACGAGTTAGCGGTTGGGTTGGGGAATATGGTGAGGCATTCGGTGGACTTATTCTATTAGGGTTTGGGATCAAGTTTTTACTATGATACAATACGGGTAAGTACGAACGGTGATATAGCCGTTTATTCCAGGGAGGATTTCATGTTGCGAATTCTATTTGTCTGTACAGGAAATACGTGCCGCAGTCCGTTAGCTGAAGGTTTGCTGCGTATGAGGGTGCATCAAGAGGGGCTTGCGGCGGAGGTCCGTTCGGCAGGTGTATCTGCGATGACGGGTGGTCCGATCTCGCGAAACAGCCAGTCACTTCTTCATGAAGCGGGTTTCAAGGAGTCGATTAGTTCGCTAGCGATTAGTGCTGCGGATCTCGATTGGGCTGACCTGGTCTTGACGATGACGACTGGGCATAAACGTACCGTGATTGGGCGCTTTCCTCATGCGGTCGAGAAGACATATACGCTCAAAGAGTATGTAGAGGACGATGCTCGCATTCTCAAGGCGATTGAAGAGCGAGAGCAGCTTGCGGCAGAGTTTCAGCTCAAACAAGCGCTATCTCAGACGGTAACTGTGGAAGAAAGAAGCCGCTTGTATGCGTTGGAAAACACGATTCCAGACTATGATATTTCGGACCCCTATGGCGGGTCACTAGCCGATTATCGGTATACAGCCGAGGAAATTAGTCGGAGTCTAGATAAATTGGTGAAAAAAATACGTTAGTCTTCCAAGGCTAACACAGACGTTTGTTTTTTCCATCAAGGTCCTTAGTGGGATAGGTCAATAGAGCTTTACACATCGCTGGGAATGCGATAAAATACAAGTAACAAGCAAGACTCAATGTAACTGGCGACGAGTGGGAGTAACCACAATGGAGCATTGAGCTATACGGCCGGTCGCCTGGGCAAAAGAGCAACGCGCGTTTTTTAGCGTGTGCGCTCTTTTTTTCGTTTTTGGTGAGCTTTGGGATATAATAGGATGGTCGAATTCGAACAGTCAAAAAGGAGCGTTTTATTCATGAAAATTGCTTTAGGTGCAGATCATGCAGGCTATCGTTTGAAAGATGTTATCATTCCTTTTATTGAATCATTAGGTCATCAAGTGATCGATTTCGGATGCAGCTGCGGCGACTCCGTCGATTATCCGGATTATGCACTTCAAGTTTGCGAAAAAGTTGTATCGGGAGAAGCAGATAAAGGTATTCTGCTTTGTGGAACTGGCATTGGGATGTCCATTGCTGCCAATAAAGTTCCGGGAATTCGCTGTGCACTTGTGCATGACCTCTTCTCCGCGAAAGCGACACGTGAACATAATGATACGAACGTGCTAGCGATGGGTGAGCGAGTTGTTGGACCTGGGGTAGCAGAAGAAATCGTCAAAATCTGGTTGGAAACCGAGTTCTCGGAAGGTGTCCGCCACAAGAACCGCATCAATAAAGTGCAGAGCATCGAAGATCGTTTCACGGTACATCCCTAGAAATGAGGGAGCCCCAATGACAGATTCTATGTATGAACCTATCGCAGAAGCTTTGGAAGCGAATCTGCGTGAGCTGGTAACTGTCGGTAGCTTACGTCCCGGTCATATCTTGGTGATCGGTACGAGCACGAGTGAAATCCTCGGACATCGGATTGGGACATCGGGCACGTTGGATGCAGCGAAGCCGATTTTCGAGACGGTTGCGCGCATTTGCGGCGAGTTCGGGCTGCATGCGGCGTTTCAATGCTGCGAGCATTTAAACCGTGCGCTGATTGTGGAAGAAGAGTTGCTGGCGCTGGTGCCGCAGCTTGAACCTGTATCTGTAATTCCCGTGCCGAAGGCCGGGGGTTCGATGGCTTCCTACGCGTACAGACACTTCGCGAAGCCGGTCGTTGTCGAGACGATTCAGGCGCATGCAGGCATCGATATCGGCTCAACGCTGATTGGGATGCATCTGCGCAGAGTCGCTGTTCCCGTGAGGCCGCCGGTGCGCCATATTGGCCAGGCTTATGTCACGATGGCATTCGCGCGGCCGAAGCTCATCGGTGGTACTAGAGCTGTGTATTCCGCGGATCTGGCGGATCAACTTTATCAACAAGCTGCACCTGATGCAGATTGCTAATTACATGTTAACTATCATCTTTAGGAGGAATTCCATATGACAAACTTTTTGAGCAAGCAAGATCCGAAAATCGTAGAAGCAATGAACCTTGAGCTTGGCCGTCAACGCGACAAAATTGAGCTAATTGCTTCCGAAAACATCGTGAGCCAAGCGGTTCTTGAAGCTATGGGTACTGTACTTACGAACAAATACGCAGAAGGTTACCCAGGCAAAAGATACTATGGTGGCTGTGAGTACGTAGACATCGTGGAAGACATCGCTCGTGATCGCGCGAAAGAGCTTTTCGGTGCTGAGCACGCGAACGTTCAACCACATTCCGGCGCACAAGCGAACATGGCTGTTTACTTGGCTGCGCTAAACCCTGGTGACACGGTTCTTGGTATGAACCTTGCGCATGGTGGTCACTTAACACACGGTAGCCCGGTTAATGCTTCCGGTATCCTTTACAACTTCGTAGCTTACGGCGTAAGCGAAAAAGATTTCCGCATCGACTACGATGATGTTCGTAAAGCAGCTTTCAAACATAAGCCTCGCATGTTAGTTGCTGGTGCAAGTGCGTACCCGCGTACGATTGATTTCGAAGCTTTGGCTTCCATTGCTAACGATGTAGGCGCATTGTTCTTCGTTGATATGGCGCACATTGCAGGTCTAGTTGCAGCTGGTTTGCACCCGAACCCAGTGCCACACGCACATTTCGTAACAACAACAACACACAAAACGCTTCGTGGTCCTCGTGGCGGTATGATTCTTACGAAGAAAGCTTGGGCTGCAGCAATTGATAAAGCGGTATTCCCTGGTTCCCAAGGTGGTCCTTTGATGCACACGATCGCAGCGAAAGCTGTATCTTTCGGTGAAGCTCTTCAACCGGACTTCAAAGTATATGGTCAAAATGTAATCAACAACGCACAAGCTTTGGCAACAGCTCTTACAGCTGAAGGCATCAACCTTGTTTCCGGCGGTACGGACAACCACTTGATGTTGGTTGACTTGCGTAATCTGAACATCTCAGGTAAAGACGCAGAGCACGTTTTGGATGAAATCGGTATTACAGCGAACAAAAACGCGATTCCTTTCGACCCAACTAGCCCGTTCGTAACAAGCGGTATCCGTTTGGGTACTCCGGCTGTAACTTCCCGCGGCATGGACGAAGAAGCGATGAAAACCATCGCGAAGGTTATCGCGCTTACGTTGAAAAACCCGAAAGACGAAGCTACGCTTGAGAAAGCTCGTGGCATGGTGTCCGATCTAACGGCGCAATTCCCGCTTTACCAAGGTTTGACTTACTAATAGCTACTTTTGTAGGGCCAGCTCTTTGGAGCTGGTCTTTTTTTGTTTCTACCCAACCTGGCTATCTAGAGCTTCCACTCAGAGATCCAGCTCCCTTTTCCGCAAACTAGCTTTCCTTGACGCCTTCCATCATCCTCGACTTTCACCTAATTTGGTTACCTTCACCTCCCCCTCCATATGACTGCTGCAACCCCAAAACTATCTCTCCCTAGCCACTTTACACATATTTCACCTTCATCTCCAAGCCCCTGAATTAACTCCCCGCCTGCATCTGACACATCCAACCATCTCCGGCCTCCCCGCAAACTAACTGGATTTTCTCCATCTATTTGAAGCGGATTTTTTGAATCTGAAGGATTAAATGTATTTCCTGTAGTTAAATTCCCTCGATTCGCTCGATTCTGCAAGTGTGGGATAAATTAGATGTACCTTTTCCATTTATTCACGAAAACACGTCAGAATCGAGCAAATTAGCTGTAGTTTATACATCTAAACACGAATCTTCAGTCACAAGTCGCTCACCATGCGTCCACCAGCTGTCCACCAGCCGCAAAACAACCACAATCCAGCCTCAATCCTACGCCAAATGTTTAGTACACACCAATCCGCTAAACATACATCCCAAAACCCCAAACCATCTTACGAAAATATGAAACCTTTCCGCGCGGCAAACGCTTTACACTGGTTTTGTACGAATGTAAACACTTACACAGCTAGGAGAGGTGTACATGAATTTTCAGGAGATGCTTCGGCCAGTGCCGGCTAGGGCGAAGTTCGAGTTAGAAGGATGGCATGTTTGGTGTGGATCGATGACACGAGATGCGGAGGGGAGGTATTACTTGTTTTATTCGCGTTGGCCGGAACGTGCTGGTTTTGGGGCCTGGGTCACGCATTCCGAAATCGCCTATGCGGTTGCGGATAATCCGCTGGGCCCGTTCCACCATGTGGATACGATCTGGACTTGCAGAGATGGCGCAGCGAGCTGGGATCGGGATGTGGCACACAATCCAGCGATTTTGCACCACGGTAACCGTTATTACCTGTATTACATGGGGACGCATGGCCCTGATTTTGATCTCGACCAACCTGCCGATGATGCAACATGGTGGGCGTATCGCAACCATCAACGTATCGGCGTTGCGGTGGCCGACCATCCAACAGGTCCATGGATCCGTGCGGCGTCGCCGGTGCTCGATGTCTCGCCAGGAGAGTGGGACGGACTCATGACGAGCAATCCCACAGTTTGTGAGACTATGGATGGTCGGATTTTGATGATGTACAAAGGTGTGGCCGAAGGTCCTCCGCCAAAGGGCGGGGCAGTTAATGCGGGCGTAGCCTTCGCCAATCATCCGCTAGGACCGTTCAGTAAGCAGCCAGAGCCAACAGTAACGAACCCAACGAATGATTGGGCGGTAGAGGACCCTTACGTATGGTGTCAGGGCAACGCGTACTATGCATTGATGAAGGACTTTCAAGGTTATTTTACGAAATCTGAACGTGGTTCTGTGGCCTTATTTGAGTCATCAGACGGCATTGTGTGGCGGCCATCGCGACATGTACTGGCTTTTGATCTTCAAATTCCCTGGGCTCATCAGGCTGCACAATCTGTCCTTAGACTGGAACGCCCCCAGCTATGGTTCGATGAGAGCGGGTTGCCTGCCATCCTGCTGTGCGCTGTACTTGAACGGGAGGGAAGCCGATCGTATAACATCCGAATTCCATTAGGAGGAGTTTTAATGAAGCCGTCTCCCCAGTAGGAGACGGCTTTCAGGTTTCCGAAGATTTTAGACCATCTGCCAAAGATATGAAAAGGATCGCCCCTTCCGCGGCGCTACAATAAAGGTATAACAAACAGAGAGAGGAGAGGCAGCTCATGCATCGAACGATGAATCTACTGCGAAGATACGGTGTCATGTATACCCTGTTAATTCCGGGCTTGCTGTACTTTGCGGTATTCAAATATGTGCCGATGGTGTACATCGCCGCTGCATTTAAGAACTACAACGTCCTGCAAGGACTCTGGGAAAGCCCGTGGGTCGGCTGGCAGAACTTTCAGCTATTTTTTGATGGTGTATACTTCAAACAAATTATCGGAAACACCATTCTGATTTCGTTTTACAAGCTCGTTTTTTCATTTCCAGCACCGATTATTCTGGCGCTAATGCTCAATGCCGTTACTGGGGCAGGGTTTAAAAGAACCATTCAAACCTTGACCTACCTGCCTCACTTTCTATCATGGGTCATTATTTACGGCTTGCTGGTGGCTTTCCTCGCACCTGGAACAGGGCTTGTTAACCAATTGTTAACCGCCTTCCACTTAGACCGCATATCCTTCTTAACGGAGTCTGGTCTGATCCGAACGCTTATCGTAACGACAGACATTTGGCAGTCAGTCGGCTGGGGAGCCATCATTTATTTGGCAGCGCTCACAGGTATCGATCCAAGCCTATACGAAGCAGCAACGATGGACGGCGCGTCTCAGTCCCGTCAGTTATGGCATATTACCCTTCCGGGTATTCGCAACGTCATTATCCTCATGCTCGTGCTGCGGCTCAGCGCCATTCTTGATGTTGGTTTTGATCAAATCTTCATCATGCTCAATCCGCTTAATCAAGAGAAGGCCGATGTTGTCGAGACATGGGTATATCGGGTCGGTTTACAAGAGGGACGCATTGGACTTGCTACCGCTGTCGGGTTGTTTAAATCAGTAATCGGCTTCGTGCTTGTACTTGGTGCGAATCGGATTGCCAAAAAATTCGACGGACAAATCTGGTAGAAGGAGGAATCATCCATGCGTCATATGACAACAGGCGACCGACTCGCCCAAGGCGTTAACTATTTGCTGCTCAGTCTGCTCGCTGCTTCCTGTGTATTACCGTTCCTGTATGTCATCAGCGTTTCGCTAACACCGATATCGGAGTTCATTAAGAAAGACGGACTGGTCATTATCCCGACGCACACCACTTTGACAGCTTACCGAGAGATTATGCAAGGGGGCCGGTTACTCGATGCCTACCAAGTTACCCTCTTTCGTGTCATTGTCGGTACGCTGCTGAATTTAGTGTTCACTGTCATTACAGCTCTTCCGCTATCGCGCAAGGCGCTGCCTGGTCGAAGCCCGATCCTGCTTTTCATCGTATTCACCATGCTGTTCAACGGCGGTATTATTCCGGGTTACTTGCTCGTGAAAAATGTAGGACTGCTCGATTCCGAATGGTCACTCATCATTCCTGGATTAATCAATGCGTTCTATCTCATGATTGTAAAAAGCTTTTTTGAACAGCTGCCAGAGGCCATTGACGAGGCTGCTCGTATCGATGGAGCGGGTGAAATCGCCATCTTGGTCCGAATCGTAATCCCGCTGTCTGTACCGATTATCGCGACGATTGGCCTTTTCTACGCTGTGTGGCACTGGAACAGTTACTTCGATGCCTTGCTCTACATCAACTCTCCAGAGAATCAGCCTGTGCAGCTATTCCTCCGGCAGATCTTACTCGCCTCTGTCGCAATTAGCGGGGACGCAGCAGAAGCTGCTAACTCGGTGAACCCCATTTCGGTCCAAATGGCGTCCGTCGCCATTACAACGTTACCGATTCTGGTTGTGTATCCGTTCATCCAGAAGCATTTTACCCGAGGTGTTCTGCTAGGCTCTGTGAAGGGTTAATGCGGAGCCAAAATCGATGATATCTAGAGGCAACTCTCGATATAGCATGTATAATAGACTAAAGGGAGAGGTTCAAGATGAAAAAGAATCACGCAAGTGCGCTGCTTAGTATGACTGTAATCCTAGGGGTTGTTGCTGCAGGTTGCAGCAAGGCTGAGAATACGGCTTCACCAAGCGCGAGCGTTGCCCCCTCTACTGGAGCCACGCAATCGGCTAAGGCGGTGGAAGCTGACAAGAAGTATAAAGTTAGCTTTTATAATACAGTTGGTTATCGGTTAACAACGCCAATGCCAGCGAAAGAGCAGGATCCGATTCGTCAAATGATCGAGAAAGACAATAATATGGATCTCGATATGATCATGGGCGGTGAGAACTGGAAGGATAAGCTCAACTTGCTGATCTCGTCTAATCAAATTCCGGATATCGTCTCTTTTCCAGACCGTGCCTCTGCGATTAAATATTACGATCAAGGCTTGCTTGCCGATCTCGATGATTTGTTGAAGGAGTTCCCAGAGCTTCCGAAAGCATTCGACCCTTCGCGCCTTGAGCCTATGAAATATAAAGGTCATACGATTGGTTTGCCAGCTTCCGAAGCCGTTGGTGGCGTAAATGGTTGGTGGATCAACAATACGTGGCTGAAAAAGTTGAACCTGGCGGTTCCGACGAATCCACAAGAGTTACTCAACGTTATGAAAGCGTTCACGTTCAACGATCCAGATGGCAATGGCAAGAACGATACGTATGGCTACGTCGCTATGCTGCCGAAAGACGGCTCACTTGGATACAGTACGAGTGGTGCGCAAGGCTTCCAACAGATTTTCTGGATGTACGGTGTACAGCCTAACTTTGTAGATGTGAAAGACGGTAAGGTTGTTGTCTACAACACCGACGCGAAAACGAAGGAAGCACTGACGTTCATTAAAGAAATGATCGATGCGAAGGTTGTTGATCCGGACTGGGTAACAATCGATGACGGACTCAAACGTGATAACAAAATGTACCAAGGCAAGGTCGGTATTATGATCGAAGACTGGCGCCGTTCGGAGCCTGCGGAAGCGAAGAAAATGCAGGATGCCGGAGGAAGCGTGCCGGATTGGAAGCAAATCGCGCCTCCAAAGGGACCATATGGGGATCAAATCCTTGATGTAAAGCCATTCCAGCAGTCACTCATTGGACTTTCCAAGGAAGCGATGAAGGATGCAGGCAAAGCGAAGCGTGCGATGCAGTTCATTCAATATCTATACACCAATAAAGATGCGTATCCGTTCCTAGCTTATGGTATCAAAGATAAGTCCTTTACGGTAACGAATGGCACACCGAAGTTAATTGATAGAGCTACTTATAACGAGAAGGAAATTGAATGGCGCTATAACTATGCTTTCGTTCGTAAAGCGACGGATGGCGTGTACTTCGACTTCCAGAAACCTGATATCACCAACGCGAACCAGAAGATTAACACGAGTTATTTGAAGGATAACAACGTCAATCCACGTGTTTTTGACGATCCGGCTGACCCGATGTCGCAAGATCGCCTCAAATACGCGAATGAAATGATGCTCAAATTCGTAACGGGGAAAGAGCCTTTAACGAACTGGGATACGTACGTGAAGACGCTGCAAGACAAATTCAAGCTGAACGATGCGATTGCGAATTATACGAAGCAGTTGCAGGGTGACGGTGTAATAAAATAAAAGGGTCGGGAAAAGGGGAGGAGTCTCCTCTTTTTCCACATTTCTATACTAGCTACGAGGGGTGCGCACATGCGAGATTGGATCAAGAAATGGTTTCACAACATATCATTCCGACTGTTTCTGGTCTGTTTCGTCTTCGTGCTCAGCTCGGAGGCTATTCTAAGCGGGTTATCCTACCGTTACATTAAAAATGAAATTACCTCGAGTCAGCTCAACCAAGCGACACAGTTGCTGCATAAGGAAGAGGAATATATCGATCTGTACTTTCTTCTTGTGCAAAATACGATCGGCCAACTCTCCACTTCAGCGGCTTCGTGGCGTAATGATTTGACAGCTGCGCAAGCTGCTCTAGAGAATGCCTATCGGGAGAACGCGATCATGCTGACAGACGTGTACGTGATTCGCAAGGATTTGTCCATTTTGGGCGGAAATCCTGTCACCAAGGTCATTAACGATTCTAGAGATGATCGTGATCCAATATATAAAATGGCCTACAGTAACGCCTACGGGGCCGTGACAGTTAGTCAGCCGTATCAGAATTTCTTCTCCGGTTGGACAGTCACTTTCACCAAAGCAATTACCATAGCGGGCGAGCCCATGGCCGTGGCTGTGGATCTGAATCTAACAGCGATGCAAGAGCGATTGCAGAAGGTTGGCGGTGGCAGCAACGATTTGCAGCTAGGCATTATGGACAAAGAGGGACGTGTCATTCTGGAGCCAGCGGGCAGCCGCCTGTTCAGTATCGTCGATCATCGTCTACGCTTTGATGACCGAGATGGTCGGGAGCTTGTCGAGTCCAAGGATGATGTCTTTACTGACCATATGAATGGCACGGCTGTGACCATTATGAAGAGCATTAATCCAYGAACCAAATGGATTGTATTTGCCTTCTATGACGGAACGACGCTGCAAACCTCTCTTAAGCGGATGGAGACATTTTTCATAGGCCTGCTGTTGCTGGGCTTCTTGCTGAGTGTGTTGACGGCTGGCTTCGTGGCCCGCATGATTCGAACGCCTGTGTATTATCTGATTCGCAAAATAAACCAAGTCGGTCACGGAGATTTGAACGTTAGCATATCGAGCGCACGCCGGGATGAGTTCGGCAAACTGGCAGCAACATTCGACGACATGCTAGGTCAGATTCGCACCTTAATTGAGCATGTGAACCGTGGTGAGCGCAAGAAGAAAGAGTTAGAGATTCAAGTGCTGCAGTCTCAAATCAATCCGCATTTTCTATACAACACGTTAGGTTCAATCTCCAATGTGGTCGCATTTGGGCGATATCATGAGGTCGATAACATCATTGAAGCACTGATCTCGATTCTGGAGTATGGCATTACAGAGTTCTCAGACCGTGTCAATTTGGAGCAGGAACTGCGAAATGTGAAGGATTATTTGTATATCCAAAAGATCCGTTATGACTGTGAATTTGAGCTCATTGAAGAGATTGATCCAGCTACCTTAGAACTTCCTGTATTACGAATGGCGTTGCAACCGATTGTGGAGAACAGCATTTTCCATGGCTATGCAGGTGGACGTAAGTCGGGGGCTATTCGGTTGTCTGCTATCCGTCGTGATGGCAATCTCATCGTTGAGGTTGAGGATCAAGGGATCGGTATGACACCTGATAAGACAACGGAGCTACTGATAGAGGATCCTGTGGGGAGAAATTTTGATCACCGTAAACGAATAGGCTTGTACAACATCCATCAACGCATCCGTTTGAATTATGGGGAGCCTTATGGGCTTAGTGTATGGAGTGAACCAGGTCGTGGAACATGTGTAACACTGACATTCCCTGATGATACAGCACACAACCAGCTTGAGGAACGCGGAAGGGGTGAGGCGCAATGAGAGAGGTGACTTGCCTCGTTGTGGATGATGAGCCGCCGATGGTGCAGCGGCTAGAGACATACTTCGGGCGGTGGGCGGAGCGGCGGATGCCATTCCGGCTTGTTGGTCGTGCTTATTCGGGCGCTGAAGCGCTGGAGAAGGCTACGGAGCTGCGTCCTGATCTCATTATTACGGATATCGTGATGCCTGGCATGGACGGGATTGAGCTCGTTCGTCAGCTGCGGGAGCGGTTGCCTGGCGTGGAAGTCATCATTCTAAGCGCCTACTCGGATTTCGCCTATGCCAAACAAGCAATTGCCATGGGTGTGTTTGAATATTTGGTCAAGGTGCCCCTGCGCGAAGAAGACGTACGCACCGCCTTGTCCAAAGCACGCGATAACGTGATCGCACGCGAGGAGAAGGAACGTCGCCTACAAAGCCTCAGCGGATCTGTGAAGGAGAATTCCTATCGTCTGCGCAAGCATCTGCTAGAAGAGCTGCTCCGTGGGGAGGTATCTGATCCTGTTATGGAGCGCCGAAGTGCGGAGCTAGTACCAGGCTTTGAGCCGCGGCAGTATGGGTGCTTTGCGGTGCGTTTTGATAATTACGATGTATTCTGCTCGGAGTATTCACCAGCGGATCGTAACATGCTCAAGTACGGCATGTTAAATATTATCGAGGAAGTGTTCCGGGAGAATGGGAGCTGCTTCGCTTGTGAGTTGCAGCAGGGCGTCATCGTTGCTCTGGCTACGATTCGGGCAGGCAGCGAACAGTCGTTCGACCGGATTTGTTACGAGCTTGGGGAAAGTATCCGTGATGCGATCAAAACGTACTTGCGGATCTCGGTTTCGATGGGTGTGAGCCGGATGTATAACGGTTGGGGTTCCGCACCGGCGGCCTACGAGGAAGCCAAAGGTGCACTTGAGGACACTTTCTATGCCAACTTTGGCACAGTAATTACGCCAAACCGCAGATTAGGCTATAGCGAAAGTGACTGGCGCGAGCTCACAGAACGTTTTGAGCAAACGCTCGAGCGCTCTAGTGCGAAGTCGTCGGGCGGTGAAGCACTTGCGCCTTTGCTGCATGTGCTGCATTACCATCCCATTGTGCCTGGCAAACTGTTGGGTTATATCGAGGGCTGGTGCGCACGCCTTCGCCAGCGAATGATACCAACTGATCATGAAGTTACAGCCGATGTAGTTACATTTGCGGACTGTACGCATCTGCATCAACTGGTGGAGCGTCTGCGCGTGGAGTGGGAGAAGCTGCACGCCCGTGCAGAAGGGAGCGGTTTGCGCCTCGAAATGGTGAAGGCGATGCGTTTCGTTGAGGATCACCTGAAGGAATCGATTTCCCTAGGCGTTGTAGCAGAGCATATTCATTTGAATCCGACGTATGTGAGTGAGCTCTTCAAGAAAGAATTAGGGATCAATTTCACTGATTATGTCTCCAAGCGTAGGATTGAGCGGGCCATCGAGCTGTTGCGTAAGCGTGATTATTCGAATTTAGAGCTGGCAGAGGCTGTTGGCGTTCATAATGAGAAGTATTTTTGTACCTTGTTCAAAAAAATAACCGGGACCTCTCCACAGAAGTTTGTCTCAGCAAACTGGAGGGATTGACGAGGAGAGAGTTGCTTTGTTACCAAAGGAAGCTCGAGATCAATTCGAAGCATCGATTTTTCATAATCCACCTGCTACCTATAGAAGCACGCCATTCTGGTCATGGAACGATAAGCTGGAACCCGAGGAGCTTCGCAGGCAAATTGGTGAAATGAAGCGGGCCGGGTTAGGCGGCTTCTTCATGCACACGAGACAAGGGTTGCTTACACCCTATATGGGTGAGGCGTTTCTGGACGCGGTTGAGATATCGGCGGACGAGGCTAAGGTTCAAGGGCTCGAAGCTTGGTGTTACGATGAGAACGGTTGGCCTAGTGGAACGGCGAATGGCGTTGTGCCAGCATTAGGGGCTTCCTATCAACAGAAGTCTCTAGAGGGTATCCGAGTCGAAAGAGTGGATGCAGGGCAACAGGTTGAAGCGCTTAGGCAGGATCAAGATTTCCTGTACCTGCTTGTTCGTCGAGAGAACGAGCAGCAATGGCGGGTACAAGAGTCGGCTGTGGCGCTGGAGGATGGGGATGTCGCAGTGGCTGTAATGTGCCGCGTGAATCCTTATTATATTGATATTCTCTCTGAAAAAGCCATGGAGGCTTTCCTGCAGGCGTGTCATGATGTTTATTTCCAGCATATGGGGGACCGCTTCGGTGAAAGAGGAATGCCGGGCATTTTTACCGATGAGTTTAAATTCTCAGGCGTGCCGTGGTCCGTTGATTTGGATCAGGACTACTCGGAGCGTTACGGGGAATCGGTTGCGAATGCGATCGGTTGGCTGCTAACAGAAGCGGATGAGTCTATGAAAGATGCGGCCTATCGAGCACGCTATCAGTTCTGGCATCTAGTAAGTGAACGATTCCGAACGTCAGTTCGATTGGTAGCTGACTGGTGCGATGCACATCGCTGGCAGCTGACAGGTCATTTCATGGGGGAAGACACCCTCATGGACCAGATACAGTACACGGCCGGAGTGATGCCGCTGTATGAGCGTATGCACATGCCGGGTATTGATATGCTGGGGCGGACGCCGCGAAGCGTCTTGCTGCCTAAGCAGGCTGCCTCGGTAGCGCGGCAGTTGGGTAAACCGTTCGTAATCACAGAAACCTTCGGATGCTGTGGCTGGAACTTGAGCTTTCACGAGATGAAGCGGATCGCGGAGTGGCAGTTTGTCCTAGGCGTAAACCGACTATGCCCGCATCTGCAATCGTATACGATTCGCGGGGTTCGGAAGCGGGATTATCCGCCATCGCTTTACGTTCAGCAACCATGGTGGGACGTGTACAGCCAGTTTAATGATTACTTTGCTAGACTTACGTATTTGTTGACGCTTGGGAAGGCAACGCCAGGGCTTCTTGTGCTGCATCCGATTCGATCGGCATGGCTGCTGAAGAATGTTCGTGCTTTGGAACGCATGCAGGACCGTATGGATGCGTTAGCGGATGACTTATTAGCGCTTCAGCGCGATTTCGATTACGGGGACGAGGCGTTGATGGAGCGTTACGGCAGCGTTCTGGGCAGCGTTTTGCAAATTGGGGAGCAGGCATACGACACGGTGATCGTGAGCGATGTGCTAACGCTGGAGGCTTCAACCTTGGCATTGCTGAAATCATTCGCAGAAGCCGGTGGCAAGATCATCTTGGTGGGCAACGCACCAGCTTACTTGAATGGTGAGCGATGTGAGGAGTTGACGTCGTGGTTCTTGAACGATAGCGTAGTCGTCCGCGTTGAGGAATTAAGGGGCGTACATGAGCATGTGCAAGTGCGCCAGGATTGGCTTCCAGTGAAGGGCACATCGCAGGAAGCATTGCGGAAGCTCTATGTGCAGGAGAGGCGATTGCCGGGCGTGACTTTGCTGTATGCCGTGCATACGGGAGATACCGAGATGATCGAATTGAAGATTCCTGCGTCTGATCAGCGAGTATGGATGGAGATGGATCTGGAAAACGGGGAAAAGGCCGAAGCTGATGCACGTATGTTGTCGTTGAGTGTGAAGCTGGCTCCAGGTGATTCTAAGGTCTTCGCCATTTGGGACGGCGAGACTGCGAAGACGGATCTAGCCCCATTTGGACAGCCGCCTCAGGCAGCAGCACTTTCACCGATTGAGAAATCATTCACAGTGGTTGAAGCGAACATTGATGCTCCGTGGGACTACCAGTTGTCCGCACCTAATGCCCTGACACTGGACTATGCCATCTATCGCTTAGATGGAGCGGAGTGGTCATCCCCGACTTACGTACTCAACATCCAAGAACAGTGTATCGCGATGAGGAGACCCGTGTACATTGAGCTCGAGTTCACATTCGAGACGGATACTGAGCTAATGCGGCATACAGATCGCTCACTGTGGAAGCTCGCTATTGAGCGCCCTGAGCATTGGGAGCTAGCGATCAATGGACAGCCTGTCCGTGGAGAGGATGCTGACGGCTGGTTTGGCGGAGACCGCAGCTTCCCGACGCTGAGAATCGGCGAATTCGTACGGGAGGGTCGTAATCGTATTCGCATCTCAGGCGACTTTTACTGTAACGACGATGTCTATCGGTTTTTCGGCGTGGAAGGCGCCAATTTGGCTCCGATTCGCAATAAGCTCTTATTCGATGTTGAAGTCGAAAGCATTTATGTGCTAGGACCCTTCGCCGTGAAACCGCGTGGCGGCTGGGAACAAGCGGAGCGTGAGGCACTGTGGACGGAAGGCCCGTTTACTTTGACCACATTGCCTAAGCAGCTCCAGTTGACGGATGTCACGACGCAGGGATTGGTGTTCTACTCGGGACGAGTGACCGCAGCCAAAGCGATTACCCTACCCACGTCTGTATGGAATCGTATGCGGGACGAGGGCAGCAGGCTTGTCTTACAGTGGGACGCTATGCGCTGTCCAGCTATGAACATCACAATAAATGGTGGAACCACCCATACGATCCTTTGGGGAGCTCAAGAGCAGGATGTAACAGATGAAGTAGCAGGCGAGCAGCTGCAGCTTCAAATCGAGTTGCTAACCAGTGGTCGCAATACATTTGGACCTCATCATCATCTAAAAGGTGAAGTCACTTTCGTCGGCCCCACCAGCTTTACCGATAAAATCGGTTGGGTTGATGCAGGTGCCGATCGAATATGGACGGATCGCTATTGTTTGGTCATCTGCGGGCTGACGGGCTTACAGCTACGACTTAAGCAATAATGAAAAACTTCGCTACCCCATTCTCAGATGTAGAGTGGCGGGCTGGCGAAGTTTTTTTTCAAATATAGTAGGATACCGCTCGCTCCAGCTTCGCTCCCCTATCTCAACTTCCCCCCCACTTCATACACCAACTTTGCTCGCCCCAAACTAAATGGATTTTATACAGTTATTTCACCCGAAATTTCACGAAATTAAGCAATAGCTGGATTTTATGTAGTTAATAATTGAAATTTTGAGTGAATTAGGTAAATGAAGTGAAATTAACTACAATTATTCCATTTAACTTACAGAAGAGGCGAAAATCTTGATAAATAGCTGGAGTTTTTGTAGTTAATTACATCAGTCCCTCCCTTCACTAGCGTGGAGCGTGGAAAAATGGAGGTTGTCTGAAACCAGTTCATATTGTTCGTTTCTACAGCAGATAAGTTGGATAACATATGATATAATGGACGAGGTTTGCCTGACCTATAAGCTTAATTAGGAGGAACATATGGGTAGAGTACATATTTGCGATCATCCGCTTATCCAGCATAAGCTTACTTATATTCGGGATGAGAACACGACAACGAAGGATTTCAGAGCGCTTGTCGATGAAGTTGCTACATTAATGGTTTACGAAATTACAAGAGATCTGCCACTACAGCAAGTGCAGGTGAAAACGCCCGTTACAACAGCAGATTGCCAAGTTATCTCGGGTAGAATGTTAGGGCTGATCCCTATTTTGCGAGCAGGTTTAGGTATGGTTGACGGTGTATTAAAGCTGATGCCAGCTGCAAAAGTAGGACATGTTGGTCTCTATCGCGATCCGGATACGCTTCAACCTGTTGAGTACTATGTGAAGCTGCCTACCGATGTGTTGGAGCGGGACTTGCTCGTTATTGATCCTATGCTTGCAACAGGTGGATCTGCCAATGCAGCGATCGAGGTGCTGAAACGCAGGGGCTGCTCACGTATTAAGCTAATGTGTCTCATTGCAGCACCTGAGGGCGTAGCTTCTGTACAAAAAGAACATCCTGACGTAGATATTTACGTCGCAGCGGTTGATGATCACTTGAATGATCATGGCTACATTGTGCCAGGTCTCGGGGATGCTGGGGATCGTTTGTACGGCACGGATTAATTTTTTTGAACAAAAGTAAAGCTTACGAAGTCAGTTTTCCTGTAAGAAAACTAAGCTCATGCTTACGAAGATAGCTTTCCGTAAGAAAGCTTAGCTCATGCTTACGAAGTCAGTTTTCCTAAAGGAAAACTTTAAGGGGAGAAGAAACCGATGAAACGTTTAAAAGTGATTACGATCTTCGGAACAAGACCTGAAGCTATCAAAATGGCTCCGCTCATTCTCGAGTTGGAGAAGCATCCTGAGCAGATTGAGTCTCTGGTATGCGTAACCGCACAACATCGTCAGATGTTGGACCAAGTGCTTGATATTTTCAAAATCACACCGAACTTTGATCTTAACGTTATGAAGGATCGCCAAACACTGAATGAGATTACGACGCGCGTGCTGCAAGGCTTGGAGCCTGTGTTCCAAGAAGCGAAGCCAGATCTGATTCTTGTGCATGGGGATACACTAACAACGTTCCTTGCCAGCTATGCAGCCTTCATGCAGCAGATTCAAGTAGGACACGTGGAAGCGGGCCTTCGGACGTGGAACAAATTGTCGCCATATCCGGAGGAAATGAACCGTCAATTAACGGGCGTTCTTGCTGATCTTCATTTTGCGCCAACTGGGCAATCCGCTGAAAACCTGCGCAAAGAAAATAAATCAGAGTCCCAAATTTATGTGACAGGAAATACAGCCATCGATGTGTTTAAGTACACGGTGCAGGAGAATTTCGAGCACCCCATTCTAGAATGGGCGGCGGGCCGCAAGTTGATCTTGATGACAGCACATCGCCGGGAAGCTCAAGGTGAGCCGCATCGTCAAATATTCCGTGCCGTGAAACGTATCGCCGATGAGTTTGAGGATATTGCGATTGTTTACCCGGTTCATCCGAACCCGGTGGTTCTCGAGCCTGCTCATGAAATTCTAGGCAACCATCCACGGATTAAGCTGATCGATCCGCTTGATGTGTTCGAACTGCATAATTTCTATCCCCATACGTATATGATTCTGACAGACTCCGGTGGGCTTCAAGAAGAGGCGCCGACCTTCGGAGTTCCAGCTCTTGTTCTTCGCGATACAACAGAGCGTCCAGAAGGCATTCAAGCGGGAACATTAGAGCTAGTTGGGACGGACGAAGAAGTGGTCTACACACGTGCGCGCGCGCTCCTGACAGATCCAGAACAGTACAATAAAATGAGCCAAGCTGCGAACCCTTACGGAGACGGAAAAGCGTCAGAACGCATTGTTCAAGCGATTCTTCATCACTTCGGTAGGACTACTGAACGCCCGGAATCTTTCTAACCGTGACAAAATCATGACAAACGCTACAGCGTACAGTTGGACTGTTCGGTTTGAAAAAGCGCAAACCTTAGAGCCGCAAGGCTCTAAGGACTTTTGTGAGATGTGACAAATGAAGTTCCGTCAATTGACAAACTTAGCATGGCTTCGATACAATGAATGAGGATTCGTAGCAGATGAGCTACGAGACGCGTTTTCCCATGTGGAAAACACCCAGGAGGATGCAATGAAACGGCCAAATTCCAATGATAATCCTTGGCGGGCAGTAGCGTTAACTAGTGCAATTGGCATAGACCTTGTCGTATGTTTGGCAGCCGGATATTTCTTCGGTGATTGGTTGAGTGGCGCACTGGGCGGACAGATCTGGTTGCTAGTCGGATTTTTACTTGGGCTTGTAACCGGCATCATGAGCATTTACTTCATGATTAAGCGGTACGGAGGGCTATGATGGACGACTTTTCAGCCACTCTGAAAACGGTTCAAAACGTATTTCTATTCTTTTTATCCTTTTGTTTGGCTGCATGGGCGCTTCTTGTCGATTACCGGGTTTACGTTGCGGGGATAATGCTCGGAGCTTGTGCGAGTATGATCAATGCAAGGTTCTTAGCCTGGAAGATTAACAAGCTGGCAGCAGCTGCGATAGAGCAGTCAGGGCGCAAGGTAACCCTTGGCTTTCTGACAAGGGCAGCAATCGCTGGGTTCGTTGCTTTGGTTGCCGTTAGGTACCCCGAACATGTTGCTTTAACCACGACGATTGTTGGATACTTTTTTGCTCAATTGGCAACACTCGTATTGGGTATTCTTTCTATTAGAAGGTCTAAGAAGTAATTCCACGATGTAACTTCAATGGATGAAAGGGGTGAAAATGGAAAATATGGAACATAAGGTACCAGAGTTTGAGTGGTTAGGTATTCATTTCGATGCATCAGCACTAATGATGATCGGGATTACCACAGTTATCGTGCTTATCCTAGCGATTGCAGGAGCTAGAAAAGCATCCGTAACGAATCCTTCAAAAATGCAAAATTTTATGGAATGGGCGATTGAATTTGTAGAAGGCATTATTGGAAGCACGATCGGTTCCAAGCATGGCAAAGGATTTATCGCACTTGGTCTTACGCTCATCATGTACATCTTTATCGGAAACATGCTCGGCCTTCCTTTCTCAATCGTGACGGAAGATCATGTGTCCTGGTGGAAATCACCGACAGCTGACATCGCTGTAACAGGAGCGTTAACGGTTATCGTTATCGTACTAAGTCACTACTTAGGAATCACGCGTAATACGAAGCATTACTTCGCGCATTACTTTGAGTTCAAAGGGGCAATGTTGATCCTTCATTTAATTGAAGTTGTATCCAAGCCGCTTACACTCGCTTTCCGTCTTTACGGTAATATCTATGCAGGTGAAATCATGATATCTGTCATCATGGGGTTAGGTGCGGTTGGTATTGTACCTCTTGTTGCTTGGCAGGGCTTTAGTGTGTTCGTTGGTGCGATTCAAGCCTTCGTATTCACGATGTTAACTATGGTTTATATCTCGCAAACATTGATTCACGAAGAAAAGCACTAAACAATAGACTTACCTCGGGAAGTCTCGAGTCACTTATAAAACAAACAAAACCTAAGAGTTTAGAGGAGGATTTTATCAATGGGAGCAATAGCATTAGTAGCAGCAGGTATCGTATTCGGTTTGGGAGCACTAGGTGCAGGTATTGGTAACGGTTTGATCGTAGGTCGTGCTTTGGAAGGTATTTCTCGTCAACCAGAACTTCGTGGTACGCTTCAAACAACAATGTTTATCGGGGTAGGTCTAGTTGAGGCAATGCCAGTCGTTGCATTGGTTCTTGCGTTCTTGTTCATGGCAAAAGCTTAAGAAATCGATTGGCGTTGATGGCCGCAGTCGCCACCACGCCTTCGTTTTGCCCACGTTTTCAGAAGGGAGTGACGTTACTTGCATATTGAATGGTCCACATTTTTCATACAAATTATCGCGTTTTTGATTCTGTATGTGTTGCTTTCCAAATTTGCGTTTGGTCCTCTGTTTGGCATGATGGAGAAACGCAGACAATTGGTGAAAGACCAAATTCAAACAGCTGAAACTAGCCGTAAACAGGCAGAGCAACTGTTGGAGGAACAAAAGCAAGCGCTGCAACAAACTCGTAAGGAAGCTTACGACATCATTGAGCAAGCGAAGCACACAGGCTCCAAGCAAGCTGATGATATTATTCATGCAGCTAGTGCAGAAGCAAACCGTCTGAAAGACGAAGCGCTTAAAGATATCGAAAATGAGAAGAACAAAGCGGTTGCCGCTCTTCGCAGCCAAGTTGGCGCGATGTCCGTTCTGATCGCATCCAAAATTATTGAGAAACAAATCGACGAAAAGTCACAAGAAGAACTTGTTGAGCATTACCTCAAAGAGGTAGGAGGCAACGTATGAGTGACATCGTCGTAGCGAAGCGTTATGCCAAAGCTTTATTCGAAGTAGCGAAGGAAAAGAATATTATTTCCCAAGTTGAAGATGAGCTTAAATCTGTAGCTAGTGCGATTAGGGATAATGCAGACTTGCAGAAGTTCCTGAACCATCCGAACATCGGGAATACCGCTAAAACGGACCTGCTGAAGCAGATTTTCGAAGGCAAAGTTTCCGAACCGGTGTGGAACACGCTGCTTGTCTTGATTGATAAAGGTAGACAGTCCATTGTTTCAGCGTTGGCGAACGATTATGCCAAAGTTGCGAATGAAGCGCTTGGTCAAGCGAGTGCGACTGTATACTCTGCATACGTACTTTCGGATGCACAACAAGCTGAGATAGCTTCACATTTCAGTAAAGTAACTGGTAAAACGATCCGTGTTTCGTCTGTAGTTGAGCCTAAGCTGCTCGGCGGCATTCAAGTGCGTATCGGTGATCGTTTATATGATGGAAGCTTGGCAGGCAAACTTGATCGTTTGGCCAAAGCGTTAGTTTAATATAACCACTGTAAGAATAGGGGTGAAGTTCGTTGAGTATCAAACCTGAAGAAATCAGCTCATTGATTAAACAACAGATCGAAAACTATAATTCCGATATCCAAGTAGTTGATGTAGGTACAGTCATTCAAGTAGGTGACGGTATTGCTCGTGCTCACGGCTTGGAAAACGTTATGGCAGGCGAGCTGCTTGAGTTCCCGAGCGGCGTACTAGGCTATGCTTTTAACCTTGAGGAAAGCAACGTAGGTATCGTTATTCTTGGACCTTACCGTGATATTCGTGAAGGAGACCAAGTTAAACGTACAGGCCGTATCATGGAGGTTCCAGTTGGTGAAGAACTTCTAGGTCGTGTAGTTAACTCCTTGGGTCAACCTGTCGATGGCAGAGGTCCAATCAACACAACAGCATTCCGCCCTGTAGAGAACATGGCTCCAGGCGTAATGGCTCGTAAATCCGTACATGAACCAATGCAAACAGGTATTAAAGCGATTGACGCTATGGTACCAGTTGGCCGTGGTCAACGTGAGTTGATCATTGGTGACCGTCAAACAGGTAAAACGGCGATTGCGATCGACGCAATCATCAACCAAAAAGGCAATGGCGTTAAATGTATCTACGTTGCAATTGGTCAAAAACAATCCACAGTTGTAGGTGTTGTTGAAACCCTTCGTGCTGCTGGTGCGCTTGACTACACAATCGTAGTAACAGCTTCCGCTTCCGAGCCTTCACCGATGCTATGGTTAGCTCCATACTCCGGTTGTGCTATGGCTGAGTACTTCATGTACAAAGGCGAGCACGTTCTTATCGTATACGATGACTTGTCCAAACAAGCTGCCGCATACCGTGAGTTGTCCCTCTTGCTTCGTCGTCCACCAGGTCGTGAAGCTTATCCAGGGGATGTATTCTACTTGCACTCCCGTTTGCTAGAGCGTGCTGCGAAATTGAACGATGAGCTTGGCGGCGGTTCCATTACGGCACTTCCATTCATCGAGACACAAGCAGGCGACATCTCAGCTTACATTCCAACAAACGTAATTTCCATCACCGATGGTCAAATCTTCTTGGAATCCGATTTGTTCTACTCCGGTCAGCGTCCAGCGGTTAACGTTGGTAACTCTGTATCCCGTGTAGGGGGCTCCGCTCAAACGAAAGCGATGAAAAAAGTTGCGGGTACACTTCGTGTGGACTTGGCACAATATCGTGAGCTTGCTGCGTTTGCCGCATTCGGATCCGATTTGGATAGAGCGACTAAAGCTCGTTTGGATCGTGGGGTTCGTACGCTTGAAATCTTGAAACAAGGCGTTCACCAACCAATGTCTTTGGAGAAGCAAGTTGCTTCCCTTTACACGGTTGTCAAAGGCCATGTGGATGATATTCCAGTTCAAGACGTAACGCGTTTCGAAGCACAATTCCTGGCTTTCTTGGAATCCAACCGTCCTGAAGTTCTGAATAGCATTCGTGATACGAAAGATATTACTGCGGATAACGATAAAGCATTAGTTGATGCAATCAATACATTTAAAAAGAGCTTTGCTGTTTCTGAATAAATCATGAAGGCAGGGCTTCATGTCAAGTGAAGCTCTTGCTACCATGTGAATCCTGGGCAGGCGGACGCCTGAATTCAGGTCTTCGAATGAAGGCTTTTTAAGCCTCAAAAGAGAGGTGAGCAGGTATGGCAAAAGGAATGCGCGAGATTAAGCGCCAAATTAAATCCACACAAAGCACGAAGCAAATCACGAGAGCAATGGAAATGGTTGCAGCAGCTAACTTACGTAGAGCACAGCAATCAGCGGAAGCGGCACGTCCGTACTCCGAGAAGTTGAAAGAAGTGGTTGCAAGCATTGCAGCTGGCACCAAAGGCGTGAAGCACCCGATGCTACAATCACGTGAAGTGAAGAAAACGGCCTATTTGGTCATTACTTCCGACCGTGGTCTCGCTGGTGGTTACAACGCAAACGTGTTGCGTAAAGCAATGACTGAAATTCGTGAAAATCATAAATCTACAGCTGAGTACTCCGTCTTCGTTATCGGACGTAAAGGAAGCAATTTCTTCTCGAAACGTAATATTCCGATTGTTGAGGAAGTAACCGGTGTTCCGGATACGCCTAAATTCTCGGATATTAAGCCTGTTGCAACAGCAGCGGTTGCTAATTTCGTTAACGGTACGTATGACCAACTGTTCCTGATTTACAACAAGTTCCAAAACGCGATTACCCAAATTCCAACCATGATTCGTCTGCTTCCTATGGAAGATGTATCCGGCGTGGCTGCAGCTAGCTATGAGTATGAGCCGTCACCGGAAGGCGTTCTGGAAGTACTGCTCCCTAAATATGCTGAGACGCTTATTTACAGTGCTGTTCTGGAAGGTAAAGCGAGTGAGTTTGGCGCGAGAATGACTGCGATGAACTCCGCTACGAAGAATGCAACGAAGATGATCAGCAGCTACACATTGGCTTACAACCGTGCACGCCAAGCTTCGATTACGCAAGAAATTTCGGAAATCGTCGCTGGAGCAAACGCGAACGCATAATGAATAAACGGTCTCGATGGAGACACAAGCTTTACTTAGGAGGGAAACCATGAGCAAAGGGCGCGTTGTGAATATTACAGGGCCTGTCGTCGACATTGAGTTCGAACGCGGACAACTCCCTGAAATTCTGAATGCAATCAAAATTGAAAGAACCGATAGTGGAAAAACTTCCACTATGACGGTTGAAGCGGCTGTTCACCTTGGTGACAACCTCGTACGTTGCGTAGCAATGTCCTCAACAGACGGACTTGTACGTGGTGCCGTAGCAACAGATACTGGCGCAGCGATTACTGTACCGGTTGGTGCAGCAACACTAGGTCGTGTATTTAACGTATTGGGCGATCCGATCGATGGTAACGAAACGGTTGACCGTACATTTACTAGCCCAATCCACAAAGAAGCTCCTGCATTCGACAACTTGTCGACAAAATCAGAGATTCTTGAAACGGGTATCAAAGTTATTGACTTGATGGCTCCTTATGCAAAAGGTGGTAAAATTGGTCTCTTCGGTGGTGCCGGCGTAGGTAAAACGGTAACAATGCAAGAGCTAATTCACAACATTGCACAAGAGCACGGCGGTATCTCCGTATTTGCGGGCGTTGGTGAGCGTACTCGTGAAGGTAATGACCTTTACCACGAGATGAAAGACTCCGGCGTTATTGCAAAAACAGCGATGGTATTCGGTCAAATGAACGAGCCTCCAGGCGCGCGTCTTCGCGTAGCTTTGTCTGGTTTGACAATGGCTGAGTATTTCCGTGACGAAGAAGGAAGAGACGTTCTTCTTTTCATCGATAACATCTTCCGTTTCACACAAGCAGGTTCTGAGGTTTCCGCTTTGTTAGGTCGTATGCCTTCCGCGGTAGGTTACCAACCAACCCTAGCGACAGAAATGGGTCAATTGCAAGAGCGTATTACCTCCACGAAAAAAGGTTCCGTTACTTCCATTCAAGCGATTTACGTTCCTGCCGATGACTATACGGATCCGGCTCCAGCTACGGCTTTCGCTCACTTGGACGCAACAACGAACTTGGAGCGTAGCATCGCGGCTGCAGGTATTTTCCCTGCGGTAGATCCACTAGCATCATCTTCCCGTGTTTTGACACCAGAAATCGTTGGTGAAGAGCACTATAAAGTAGCACAAGGCGTTAAACAAATTCTTCAACGTTACAAAGAGCTTCTGGATATCATCGCGATCTTGGGTATGGATGAGTTGTCTGATGAGGACAAATTGGTCGTTACTCGTGCGCGTCGTCTTCGTCTGTTCTTGTCTCAGCCGCTTCACGTTGCTGAGCCGTTCAACGGATTCCCAGGCTTGTATGTACCAATGAAAGATACCGTGCGCAGCTTCAAAGAAGTTCTTGAAGGTAAGCACGACAACCTTCCTGAAGTAGCTTTCCACAACGTTGGAACGATCGAGGACGCTATCGAGAAAGCAAAAACACTGTAAGCTTGGCATCTTGCTAAGATCAGCTTTTGCTAAACTCTAAGCAACGCTTACGAAGCTAGTTTACCTATGGTAAACTTTAGGAAGGAGAATCCAAGTGAGTACATTCCTACTGGAAATTGTAACACCGGAGCGCAAAGTGTACGCTGAACAAGTAGACATGGTTAGCGTGAAGGGTGCTGAAGGGGAGCTTGGAATTCTGCCGAATCACATTCCATTGGTCACTCCACTTAGAATTGCTCCGATTACTGTGAAGAAAGCGGGCTCCAAAGACGAAGTCATCGCAGTGAACGGCGGATTCATGGAAGTGCGCAAGGATAAGGTGGTTATTTTGGCGGAAAGCGCCGAGCTGCCTGAACAAATTGATATCGATCGTGCGAGAGCAGCGAAAGAGCGTGCGGAGAAACGTCTTGCAGAAACGAAGCAAGATAACGTGGATTTCAAACGTGCTGAAGCTTCTTTACAAAGAGCAGTGAATCGTATCGGTGTGTCCGGGAAATAAATAGATGGAATAAAAGCGGGGGAACTTCGGTTCTTCCGCTTTTTTGCGTTGAAATAGCAAAGAAAAAAGCTGCCCCTCTCGGATGAGAGGAACAGCTCGCGTTAGGGTTTCATTTTAAGCGTGATGCCAAATGGTGGATTCCCCTGTTTTCGGGCACGGAGGGAAGGTTTCACCTGCGGTTAGTTCAATGCTTTGCCCGTCGGCATCGCGATAGCGGCCGGTTTCGGTAACCTTGTCATTGGTTCTATGTTGGTGATTAGCGTTAGATACATTTGCCATAAGAAATTACTCCTTTCGCTTATCAAAATAGGGAATTTGGACGAGACTAGAATGCCCAGTGAATAGTATTACCCACATCTGTGAAATGCTACTCATACATGGAAAGAATTAATGTCGACGCCCAAACCCCTTTTTGTTATACTAATAAAGGTGATTATTACCAAAACTATCGATATCGTAAGGAATGCAAATAAGAAATGGAGGCGGTTACATTCACATGATGTATACAAATAACTATGTAATCGTAGCGGTTTTTCTAGGGTTAGGTATTTTCCTTCCCATAGCAGCGCTGACGATTGGCAAATGGTTAAGACCGAGTAAACCCATCGATGAGAAGTATACGACGTATGAGAGTGGGAACGAACCTGTAGGTGAGGGACAAATCCGGTTTAACATTCGATATTATTTGTACGCTTTGATGTTTGTCATCTTTGATGTGGAGACCGTATTCCTCTATCCGTGGGCCGTTGCCTTTAATCAACTTGGATTATTCGCATTAATTGAAATGTGTATTTTTGTAGCCTTGCTTGCCATAGGATTAATATACGCTTGGAAGAAGAAGGTGCTGCGATGGACTTCAGTCTAGAATCAATCTCTCCCGAGGAACGGGAAGAAATAAACCGTAATGTATTTATGACAACACTGGAGCAGGTAAAAGCTTGGGCTCGCAGTAATTCGCTTTGGCCATTAACCTTTGGCTTGGCTTGTTGTGCCATCGAAATGATGGGAACAGGCGGTTCTCACTATGATTTAGACCGATTCGGAGTCATCTTCCGTACGTCACCAAGGCAGTCAGATGTCATGATTGTAGCAGGGACAGTTACGAAGAAAATGGCTCCTTTGTTGCGCCGACTTTATGAACAAATGCCTGAACCGAAGTGGGTTATCGCGATGGGTTCCTGTGCAACAGCAGGCGGACCGTATGTGAAATCGTATTCGGTCGTGAAAGGTGTCGACCAAATCGTTCCAGTGGACGTGTATATCCCAGGTTGTCCGCCGAATCCAGCAGCACTGATCTATGGCATCAACAAGCTTCAGGAGAAGATCCGTTATGAAGCGAAGACTGGGAAGCAGGTGATCAATCGATGAGTGAGGAGAACAAGCCGGAAGAAACCACGGTTCCGACTCCTCCTGTTGGTGAGGATGGGAAAGAGGAAGAATCAGCCCTCGAGGAAGCAATTGCTGAGGTTGGCAAGCTTACCCCGGAAGCACGAGCGAGTAAGACGCCGCTTAGCGCAGACGTGCAAGCATCCGTGGATCGCGCAGCGGAGAAGCAAGGTGCTGATCCAGATGTGCAGACGACAAGCGAGCCAAGCGATGCGCCTGCGGCTGAGCTAGCGGAGCGTGCGCAGGGCGCCGATGTCCCGGCGGCTACGCAGAGCAGCGACGCGGCGGCAGAGCGCGCCGCGGCAAGAGCCGCGCGCCTCGCAGCACGCGCGGCAGCAGAGGCGGGCGAGCCTGCGCCCGCCGGGGCAGCAACGCCAGCGTCCGCAGACGCTGGCTCAGACGAAGAGAAGGCGGCCAAAGCCCAGGCCGCCGCAGAAGCCCGTGCCGCGCGAGCCGCAGCACGCGGAGCAAAGCCCGAATCGGCGGATCCAGCCGCGCCGAAGGAGCCGTCACCGAACCAGCCGCTGCTGGACCGGCTGGTCGCGATCCTGAAAGCCGAGGCAGGCGAAGACGCCGTCGTCGAATCTTTCATCAACGAAAGGGACGCGCATCGTCCTTACGTCATCATTCACAGCTCGCGCTGGCCGCAGGCCGCGCTGACGCTTCGCAATCACGAAGAGCTGCGCTGTGATTACTTGCGCAATCTCTCCGGTGTGGATCAAGAAACGCACCTTGAGGTGGCGTATCATCTGCTTTCCCTCACACACAAGCATGAGTATTGTGTGAAGGTGAAGACAGACCGTGAGCAACCTAGCATACCTTCGGTAGCTGATGTCTGGCCGACGGCCAACTGGAACGAGCGCGAAGCTTTTGACCTTTTCGGCATCGATTTCCCTGGCCACCCGAACTTAGTACGGATCATGATGCCTGATGATTGGGTGGGTCATCCACTGCGCAAAGACTACGAACCGCTTGACCCGGAGGTGTAGCACGTGTTACGGACAGAAGAGCTCCTGTTAAACGTTGGTCCTCAGCATCCAAGTACACACGGCGTTTTCCGCGTGATTGTAAAGCTGGATGGTGAAGTCATTCGAGAAGCCATACCCGTTATGGGCTACTTACATAGAGGAACAGAGAAATTGGCTGAGAACCTCAGCTATACCCAAATCATCCCATACACCGACCGCATGGATTATGTATCGGCGATGACGACCAACTACGCGTTAGTTAACGCCGTTGAGAGAATGATGCAACTCGAAGTACCCGAACGAGCGGAATTTCTTCGCTTAATCGTAATGGAGCTGCAACGGATCGCGTCACACATGGTGTGGTGGGGAACGTACCTGCTGGATATCGGGGCTATGAGCCCATTCTTGTATGCGTTCCGTGACCGTGAAATCATTATCGATCTCTTCAACGAACTGTGTGGAGCTCGTTTAACTTACAACTACATGCGTGTAGGAGGCGTGAAATGGGACGCACCAGACGGTTGGATCGAGAAAGTGCGGAAATTCGTTCCGTATATGTACGGCAAATTAGAAGAGTATCATACACTTGTCACCGGAAATGAGATTTTTCTCTCACGGATCAAGGGCGTAGGTAAATATGACGCTGAGACAGCCATTGCGTATGGCCTTAGCGGGGCGAACTTACGTTGTACGGGTGTAGATTGGGATATTCGCAAAACGCAGCCCTACAGCCTGTACAGCCGCTTCCAGTTCGATGTGCCTGTGCGTAGCGGCGGGGATTGCTATGACCGTTATTTGATACGTATGGAAGAAATCAAACAATCCCTTCGTATCCTGGAACAAGCCTTAGACGTGTTCCCTGAGGGTGGCGAAACGATGGGCAAAGTGCCTAGAGTCATTCGCCCGCCAGAAGGCGAAATTTACGCAGCAATTGAGTCTCCGCGAGGAGAAATTGGCTGCCATATTATTTCCCGAGGTAAGCAAGAACCGTACCGCTTGAAATTCCGCAGACCGTCCTTCGTGAATCTGCAAATATTGCCCAAGCTTCTGGTCGGGGAATCGATGACCAATCTAATTACGATTCTGGGCGGCATTGATATTGTCGTTGGGGAGGTGGATGCCTAATGGTCAATTTATTGGAGGAGAGTCTGACATGGACGAACTTCTTCGTATTCCTATTCTGGGGCATTGTAATGCTCATGCTCGTGTTGGGTTTCGTTACCTATGCGATCTACTTCGAGCGTAAGGTCATCGGTTGGATGCAGTTACGGATCGGGCCGAACCGGACAGGACCTTTTGGGCTGCTGCAAAGCGTCGCCGACGTATTCAAGCTTCTCATTAAGGAAGATACGATTCCTAAGAAAGCCGAGCGTGAACTTTTCATACTCGCACCGATCATTACCTTTATCCCGTCCTTTACGATCATTGCGACCATTCCGTTCTCGGATCGGATGTTTGGTGCGAATCTGAATGTGGGATTGCTTTATTACGTGGCACTAACAGGGATCTCAACCATCGGAATTATTCTGGGCGGTTGGGCATCCAACAATAAATATGCGTTGCTGGGCGGCATGCGTTCGGCAGCTCAAATGATTAGTTATGAAGTTCCGTTAGTTATTTCGGTTGTTGGTGTAATTATGATGACGGGCAGCTTGAATCTACATACGATTGTTGATCATCAAACAGGCGGCTTCTGGCATTGGAATTTCATTCCGCAGATCCTGGGTTTCATTATTTTCGTGATTGCGGGTGTGTCGGAGCTTAATCGTACGCCGTTTGACTTGCCAGAAGCAGAATCTGAGCTCGTTGCGGGCTATCATGTGGAATACAGCGGTTTCCGCTTCGCTTTCTTCATGCTATCCGAGTATGTGTACGTCTTCGTCATTGCTTCACTGGTGAGTCTGATTTTCCTTGGTGGGTGGCACGCGCCATTCGGATTCCTTGATTTCATACCAGGCGTTATCTGGTTCCTGTTGAAATTCTCGTCGGTCGTGTTCTTCCTCTTCTGGCTGCGGGCGACACTGCCACGTGTTCGAATTGATCAATTGATGGGGTTCGGCTGGAAAGTGCTGCTTCCACTGGCACTGGTCAACATGCTGGTGACGGCGATTATCATGACCATCTTCTAAGCAAGCAAGATAATTGATCTTGGTCGGATCTTTCCTCTCCGCAAAACTTTAAGTCCATGCTTTCGAAGTTAGTTTTGCTAACGCAAAACTTGAAGGAGTTGAAACACATGAAGGGCATTATGAAAGGTTTAGGCTTCACGTTCAAGCATTTGACTGAGAAGAAAGTAACGTACGCATACCCGGAAGTTCCGATTAAAATGCCGGATCGCTTTCGTGGTATTCAATATTTTGATCCCGAGAAATGCATTGTGTGCAATCAATGTGCGCGTGTGTGCCCGACGGAGTGTATTACGTTAACTGGAAAAGCGAACCCAGACCCTGAGAAAAAGGGGAAGGTCATTGATACGTATGACATCAACTTCGAAATTTGTATCCTGTGCGACCTGTGCACAGAAGTGTGTCCGACAGAAGCGATCGTGATGACGAATAATTTTGAGCTTAGCAGCTACAGTCGGGATGAGTTGTTCAAAAATATGGAGTGGCTGAGTAATAACACCCAAAACATTCGTCAAGAGAACAATTCTGCGATGCCTAAAGGGGGCGCGAAGAAAGATGTTTAGTGGACTCGGCGATTTCTTATCCAGTGGTACGAGTTGGGCGTTCTTCATTTTCGCGTTGCTCGCGATCGGCGGGGCGATCTTTATGATCTCTTTTACGAAAGTCGTGCACATGGTTGTTGCAGTGGCCCTCACGTTTATTAGCTTGGCTGGCTTGTATGTCATTCTTGAAGCAGAGTTTGTCGCTTTCGTACAGGTCTTGATTTATGCCGGTGCCATCTCCATTCTGATGATTTTCGGCATTATGATGACGAAGCATAGACAGGGTGAAGACGAGGGACTTAAGCGTCCATGGCATGAAGGCTTGGCCATTCTTGGCGCTGTGGGATTGTTCGGCGTTTTGTTCTATGCGATTCAGAAATCGACCTTCGTCTCTTCGGGGACATTGGATGCTGGCAAGGATAATACGCTCGAAATCGGGAAGTTGCTGTATAACGTGCATGTCATTCCCTTCGAAATCATGTCCGTGCTGCTGACGGTAGCGTTCATTGGTGCCATCGTAGTTGCAAAGAGAGAGGAGGATTAGCGTTGGGTAACTTAATTACTCCTTATCTTACATTAGCGGCGATCCTATTCTGCATTGGACTATACGGTGCATTAACGAAGAAAAACGGGGTT
This sequence comes from Paenibacillus sp. 2RAB27, assembly GCF_052115445.1. NCBI lineage: Bacteria > Bacillati > Bacillota > Bacilli > Caryophanales > Paenibacillaceae > Paenibacillus > Paenibacillus sp. 2RAB27. Next base: position 5,774 of record NZ_JBFRGR010000033.1, on the reverse strand, counting down.
ATCGTCTTGCTCTCCATCGAGCTTATGCTCAATGCGGTGAACTTAAATTTGATTGCCTTCTCAAAACTAGGAGATCACCCCGCATTGACGGGGCATATCTTCTCCCTCTTTAACATTACGATTGCAGCTGCAGAGGCGGCTGTGGGGATTGCGATATTGATCACGATTTACCGAAATAAAGGCACCGTCGAAGTGACAGATTTGGATTCTATGAAGCGCTAGGAGGCTAACAAGGCTATGGTATCGGACTATTCACAGTACGCCTGGCTCATTCCATTGTTTCCGTTGCTTGCTTTTCTAGCGCTTACGGCAATGGGGCGTCAACTAAAAGATTTAGGCATTTACATTAGTATTTTTGCGATGCTGCTTTCGTTTATTGTGGCTTTGCTCATTTTTGTTGAGCGGATTGGCGGCAATGTTGAGGATTTCACGTGGGATAAAATGAATTGGCTGCAAGTGGGCGATTTTACGCTGAAAATGGGGTTTGAGGTCACCAATCTAAACTCCCTGATGCTCGTAATCGTCACGCTGGTTTCACTGCTGGTGAACATTTATTCCAAAGGCTACATGAAAGGCGACGAGCGTATTCACGTGTTTTTCGGTTATATTGCGCTGTTCTCCTTCTCCATGCTAGGCCTTGTTATTTCTGAAAATATGCTGGAACTCTACATCTTCTGGGAGCTAGTAGGGGTATGTTCCTTCTTGCTTGTTGGATTCTGGTACTTCAAGCCAGAGGCGAAGGCTGCCGCCAAAAAGGCATTCATCGTCACCCGTATCGGGGATGTGGGCTTGTTTATCGCGATCCTGTTGTTGTATCTCTACATGCCAGGACATGCGCTAGATTTCACATCGATACATAACGCCTTCACCACTGGCAAAATCGACCCTACAATCGTCACGTGGATCGCAGTTTTGATTTTCATCGGGGCGATGGGTAAATCTGGTCAATTCCCGCTGCACACATGGCTACCCGATGCAATGGAAGGACCGACGCCGATTTCCGCGTTAATCCATGCCGCAACGATGGTTGCTGCTGGGGTGTATCTTGTGGCACGGACGTTCGATATTTTCCACGCCTCGCCGGATGCGTTGACGGTCGTTGCTTATGTGGGTGGATTTACCGCCATTTTTGCTGCAACAATCGGTATTGCGCAGAACGATATTAAACGGATTCTCGCGTACTCGACTGTAAGTCAACTTGGTTATATGATGATGGCGCTGGGGATTGGCGTTTCATTCACCTCAGGAATGTTCCACTTGTTTACACATGCCTTCTTCAAAGCGCTGCTCTTCTTGGGTGCAGGTAGTGTGATTCACGCGGTTCATACGCAGAATATCAACGAAATGGGCGGCTTATCCCGCAAAATGAAGATTACAACCTGGACTTTCGCAATCGGAACGCTGGCTTTAGCCGGTATCTTCCCATTCGCAGGCTTCTGGTCGAAGGATATGATTCTCACGGAAGCATACGAGCATAACCAGCTTCTGTTCTGGGTTGGTGTGATTGCGGCTTTCTTCACCGCTTTCTATATGTCACGTCTGTTCTTCCTCGTGTTTATGGGCTCACCTAGAGCGAAAGCAGTGGCTCCGGAGGATCACGATGATCATGGGCATGACCACGCGCATGAGCCGCATGAGTCTCCAGCTTCGATGACGACTCCGCTTATTATCCTTGCTGTGCTGGCTGTCGTGGCAGGCTTCGTGAATACGCCATTCAATGAATGGCTGGGCCACTGGCTAACAGGGCAGGAACATGAGGAGACGGCCAATTGGACGGTTATTATTTTGTCTACATTAGCTGGATTGCTTGGTATTGGCCTTGGTTACCTCATTTATCTGAAACGCACGATCCCTCGGGACATTGTTTCGGGCAAAATGCCTTGGTTGTACACGTTGCTAAATCGCAAATATTTCATCGATGAAATTTACGACGCCATTGTAGTCAAACCGCTTCGTGGCCTTGGCTATATCTTGGAATTGATTGATATTTACATCATTGATGGGATTGTTCGCTTAGTTGCTTTCACGGTGGTTAGTCTTGGACGCTTAGGCTCCCGACTCCAAAATGGTCAACTGCAGTCCTACGGGGTCATCATGCTGCTCGGGATGCTGATTCTGGCACTTGCCATTGCAGGAAGGAGGTTCATACATGCCGGCTAATTTACCCATTCTTAGTATGATTGCCTTCTCCCCTCTGCTTGGTGTGCTCGTCCTGCTCTTCCTTCGGGGTGATCGTGGACGTTTGATCAAAACAGTTGGTATCGTCACGACGCTGATTCCACTGATTTTGGCGGCATGGCTGTATGTGGACTATAACTATCAAGGGGATCCATTACAGTACAAAGAACAGCTCGATTGGATCAAAGTCCCTTTAAACCACGAGGGTATTCAGCAAATTACACAATTCTTCTTCGAGTTTAAATATTCGTTAGCTGTTGATGGCATTTCGTTGCCGCTCGTCTTTCTAACGGCGCTGATTTCGTCGATGGCCGCATTAGCGTCGGTTTACATCAAGAAACGTTGGAAAACGTATTTCATTTTGTTCCTTCTGCTAGAAACGGGTATGTTCGGTGTATTCATGGCACAGGATCTCTTCTTATTCTTCCTGTTCTTCGAAATTACACTCGTGCCGATGTTCTTCTTGATCGGAATTTGGGGGTATATGAACCGAGAGCAAGCGGCAAACCGCTTCTTGCTGTATAACGGTCTTGGCTCAGCGATTATGCTGATAGCCTTCCTTATTCTGGTTACGACTGCAGGATTTAACCAAGATCCATCGCAGACAGAGGCTATCATTTACTATAGCGGCGACATTCATACGATAGCTCATAATCTATTGCAGGCTCCTGAGGCTTATGTGAATCAGAGTGGTACGCCATTCTTTATGAGTCAAAACATGAAATGGACTGTGTTTATCATGCTGCTGGTCGCTTTCGGGATCAAGCTGCCGATCTTCCCGTTCCATACGTGGATGCTGAAAGTACATACAGAGGCTCCGCCTGCTGTCGTTATGATTCACTCCGGGATTTTGCTCAAAATGGGGGCCTACGGCCTCATCCGTTTTGGCATTCTGTTCTTCCCGGCGGAAGCCCAGCAATGGGCGTGGGTGCTTGCGCTCCTCGGCGTTATTAACATCGTGTACGGTGCGCTTCTTGCGATGGTCCAGAAGGACTTCAAACTCGTGCTCGCTTACTCGAGTATCAGCCACATGGGCATCGTCCTGTTGGGACTTGCTGCGTTCAACATTGCAGGTCTGCAAGGGGCCGTGTTCCAGCTGATCTCACACGGTTTGATCTCAGCCCTGATGTTCTTGCTCGTCGGCAGCATCTACGAGCGAACCGAAACTACGCAGCTTGATCGCTTGGGCGGTCTCGCTCGCAATATTCCCTTCATCAGCGGTATTCTGCTGATCGGGGGCATGGCCTCGCTCGGATTGCCAGGCTTATCCGGCTTCATCAGTGAGTTCCTCGCGTTCGTCGGACTCTTTGAAACCCACCGTGTGTACGCGATTGTCGGTACACTGGGCATTATCTTCGCAGCGGTTTACGTGCTGCGCGGGGTGCTGAACATCACGTTCGGCCCTAAGCAGCCGAGCTTACTGCAGCAAGGGATGCGCGACGCGCGTCTCATCGAGGCTGTACCGATGATTACCTTGGTCGCGTTCATTCTCTTGCTGGGCGTGTACCCAAGCGTGCTGAGTCAGCCGCTTCAACAAACCATTGGCAGCTTGGATCAGTTGATCCATAGCGTAGCCGGGAAGATAGGAGGTTAGTCCAGTGGAACAGATTAGACTCCATGCTAGTGATTTATCGTATCTGCTCCCTGAGCTTGCGCTGGTTGCTACCGCGATCATCCTATCTCTCTTGGATTTGGTTCTGCCGAACCGATTCAGTCGTTCGATTATCGGATGGTTGACCCTTGTCGGCCTCGCGATTTCTGCCGTGTTCGTTGTTCTGCAGCTGAATCCGGATGAGGCGATTCAACTCTTAAATCAAAGTTATCGCGTCGACGACTTCTCGAACTTACTTAAATTATGCACCCTTGTCGGTACGGGACTCATCGTTTTCATGAGCCTAGGCTTCGTGAAAGAGGATAGCATCCCGCATGTCGGGGAGTATTATTACTTCTATTTGCCTGCTGCACTAGGGGCAATGATCATGTCATCCTCGGGTGATTTAATTACACTCTACGTTGGGTTGGAATTGCTGAGTATCACTTCTTACCTCATGGTGGCTATGAAGAAGAAAGACAAGAAATCCAATGAAGGAGCATTCAAATACTTGGTGATGGGTGGTATCTCATCCGCGATTATCCTGTATGGTATGTCCTTCCTGTATGGGATGGTCGGTTCTGCGAATCTGCAAGAGATTGGCGCAGCACTACCTACGTTGGTCACATCGTACGAGCCGCTGCTCTACGTTGCTTTCTTCTTGCTGCTAGCGKGATTCGGTTTCAAAATTGCCGCCGCACCTTTCCACAGCTGGGCGCCGGATGTATATGAAGGTGCGCCAACACCGGTTACGGCATTTTTGGCTGTCGTGTCCAAAGCGGCCGGATTCGCCATCTTGTTCCGTGTCTTCTATGTCTTGTTCGGATTTAGCGACTTCGGAGAGAGTAAGTTGCAATCCGATGTCTTCCTAGCCATATCCGTTATGGCGGCTATTGCGATGGTCGTGGGGAATTTCATTGCGCTGAAACAAACGAATATGAAAAGGCTACTCGCCTATTCGGGAATTGCCAATGCGGGTTATCTGCTCGTTCCGATTGGAACGTACTTTTCGGCCACGCATTATGCCAATTTCTCGGAATTCATATTCTACTTAATCGCGTATATGTTTATGAACATCGGAGCTTTCGCTGTATTGATGATTATCGAGCAGGCTGAAGGACATACCGAAGCCAAAGGCTTCGCGGGTCTGTACTATCGCGCGCCTTTAACAGCTGTGGCGATGGTATTGATCATCCTTTCCTTAGCTGGTATCCCGTTATCAGGCGGATTTTTCGGTAAGCTCTACATCATCTTAGGAACGATGCAGACGCAGCAATACTGGCTTGGTGCTTTGATGATCGCAACCAGCGTTGTTTCGTTCTACTACTATTTCAGCATCGTGCGTCAAATGTTCATGCGCAGTGATTACGAGCCAGCCGCGATCAAAGTGTCCGTGCCGTTAGGCATAACCGTTTGGTTATGTGCGCTAATCAGTGTAGCGCTTGGTGTGGTACCTCATTTGGTGCTGAAAGGCATCGAAAGCGTCTTTACTTTGACGAAGGATTTTATTATCCAATAATCCGTACCCTAGAAGCCCTTCCTACGTAAATGTAGGGAGGGCTTTTTTGCTGCGAGTAGAGATGGTGTGAGTGGAGAGGAGTAGAAGTAAGAGTAGAAGTAAGAGTAAGAGAAAGAGAAAGAGAAAGAGTAAGAGTAAGAGTAAGAGTAAGAGTAAGAGTAAGAGTAAGAGTAAGAGTAAGAGTAAGAGTAAGGCTATGAGCAGAGCATGAAATGGGTTGCTAAGTCAGAGTAGTGAGTTGATCGGATGGAAGTTTCGTAATTCTCCTATGCACCAGATGAATAGATGGATTTTATCCAGTTAAATATTGGGGTTTTCCGACTGAACGCAGAATAGATGGAAAACCTCAGACTGTCGAGAAAGTCTCGACAGTCTTTATTATTTTCTTTTTAGTTCATCACATTACCGCGTTAATTTGGTATAATATAAGTATACTCTTGAAAGTGGTGAACCTCATGCTTCGCTCTAAACCGAATGACCCTCAAT
>NZ_JBFRGR010000032.1:0-65895 GCF_052115445.1 Paenibacillus sp. 2RAB27 | reverse complement strand
TCCGATAGTTATCCCAGTCTTAAAGGCAGGTTACCTACGTGTTACTCACCCGTCCGCCGCTAGCTTAYCCCGAAGGATAAACCCGCTCGACTTGCATGTATTAGGCACGCCGCCAGCGTTCGTCCTGAGCCAGGATCAAACTCTCCATAGTAGAAAGATGACTTGCTCATTTGAAGCTAGCGAGATTTTGCAATCTCTTTTATAGTCGATTACTCGACTGTGCTTACTCACTCGTTGTTCAGTTTTCAAAGATCAATCACTCTTGTCCAACCCGCTCTCTTTCGAAAGCCGGAAGACCAATATACCACACTGAGTTTTTATTTGCAACTCTTAATTTCGAGTTGTTTTTTGTTGTGTTTCTTGTGTTTCTCGTTTTGTCCTCAGCGGCAACTTTTATAAGATACCACAGACCGCATACACTTTGCAAGTCCTAATTTCAAAAAAATTAGAGGCACCGAATGGCGCCTCTAAACAAACAAATTACTCACCTTGGCGTTCACGCATCAACGGGAATAATAAGACATCACGGATCGATGGTGCATTCGTCAATAGCATGACCAAACGGTCAATTCCTATACCTAAGCCACCCGTTGGCGGCATACCATACTCAAGTGCACGGATGAAATCTTCATCCATTTCATGCGCTTCATCATTGCCCAGATCTTTTTCGCGCAGCTGCGCCTCAAAACGTTCTCTTTGATCGATTGGATCATTAAGCTCTGTAAAAGCATTCGCATGCTCGCGCGCCACGATAAAGAGCTCAAAGCGATCCGTAAAGCGCGGATCCTCGGGGTTCTTTTTGGCAAGCGGAGAAATCTCTAATGGATGCCCATAGATGAACGTAGGTTGAATCAACGTCTCTTCTACAAACGTCTCGAAGAATTGGTTCACAATGTGACCAAATGTCATATGCGGCTCAACAGACACCTTGTGCTCTTTGGCCAAACCATGCGCTTGCTCGTTCGTCATATGAACGCTAAAGTCTACGCCCGTGACTTCTTTGATCGCATCAACCATAGAGACACGTCTCCAACCTACAGCTAAATCAACCTCATGCTCTCCATAAGGAATCGTCGTCTGACCAAGAACCTCTTGCGCGATATGAGCAACAAGCTCTTCTGTCAACTTCATGATATCTTTGTAGTCCGCATAAGCCTCGTACAACTCAATCATCGTAAACTCTGGGTTATGACGCGTAGAGATCCCCTCATTGCGGTATACGCGGCCGATTTCGTACACTTTCTCCAGTCCGCCAACAATAAGACGCTTCAAATGAAGCTCAATAGCAATACGCATATGAAGCTGCATATCCAACGCATTGTGGTGCGTGTTAAAAGGACGTGCAGAAGCGCCACCCGCGATAGAATGCAGTGTTGGTGTCTCCACTTCCAAATAGCCCAAGGAATCTAAATAACGGCGCATGGATTGAATGATTTTGGAACGAAGAATAAACGTCTTCTGAACATCTTGGTTCATAATCAGATCCACGTAACGTTGACGATAGCGCAACTCAACATCACTAAGGCCATGGAATTTATCCGGCAACGGAAGCAAAGATTTCGTCAATACTTCAAGTGATTTCACTTTAATAGAGGTTTCACCTGTTTTCGTTTTGAAAACAACACCTTCCACCCCTACCATATCGCCTAGATCGAGAATATCAAAAGCTTTATAAATATTCGCCTCCAGCGCATCTTCACGCACGTAGATTTGAATTTTCCCTGTGATGTCTTGCAGATGTGCGAAGCTAGCTTTACCCATACTTCTCTTCTGCATAATACGCCCTGCAATACGAACCTCAACGTTCGCTTCATCTATATCCTCTTTGCTCATCTCTTGATAAGCCGAAAGAATATCCCCTGCTGTATGCGTCCTTACAAACTTGCCGCCGAAAGGATCGACACCAAGACCGCGAAGCTCGTCCAATTTGTTGCGCCTAATAACGAGCAATTCATTTAATTCCAGTTCCTGACTCATGCTTTTCATCTCCTACGAATTAGTTTAGGGCTGTGAACGGAAAAAAGCTTCCTGACGGAAGCTTTCCAAAAGGCTTGCGGCTGCACGCTACTTTTTAATATCAATAATTTGATACTGAATGACGCCAGCAGGTACTACAACATCAACGTTGGTGCCCTTTTGCTTGCCTAGAATAGCTCTACCCACAGGGCTTTCATTCGAAATCTTATTCTGCAACGGATCGGATTCAGCCGAACCTACAATGTTGTATTCTACCAAGTCACCATATTCCAAGTCTTTCAGCGTAACAATCGATCCAACACTAACCGTGTTAATATCGACATCATCGTTATTAATAATCCGCGCATTGCGCAGCATTTTTTCTAAAGTAATGATTCTTCCTTCAATAAAGGCTTGCTCATTCTTCGCATCTTCGTACTCGGAGTTCTCACTAATATCGCCATAACCGATGGCGACCTTAATTCTTTCCGCAACTTCACGGCGTTTCACGGATTTCAGATGCTCAAGCTCATCCTCTAATTTCCGTAGCCCTACTGGTGTAAGAATGACCTCTTTTTCAGCCATTGCCAACTGATCTCCCGTCATGTGAAAGATTTTCATATCGTTGAATCGATGCTTCCTGCTAGGAGTTAGGTCTTTATAGAGCTGATTCAAGTAGTATGAATTCACGTTTCATAATAAGTTGCTTACTCGTTAGTCTTTCAATATATGCAGGAACACATTAATATTGACTGATTATATTGCAACGGTTTCAAAATGTCAATGTCAACCATCACTGCTTCTTTTTAATGCAGCACAGCTGATTCTTCGGCTGTCCCAGACACGGAACTCGTTGCAAGATGTTCAACATATGCGTCCAATGTACGAACCATTTCATCCCGCTTCTCTGTCTCCATGATGATATCTTTCACACGGGCTGCTCCTGTCATACCTTTGAGGTACCAAGCCATGTGTTTGCGCATTTCCTTCACGGCAACATGTTCACCCTTGAGGGCAATTAATCGATCCATATGCAAAATCGCGATGCGGATTTTCTCTTCTGCCGACGGTTCCGGCGGTAGTTCACCATTAGCCAGGTATTGCACGGTACGATACAACATCCACGGGTTGCCTAGCGCACCACGTCCAATCATTACACCATCTACACCCGTTTGATCCAGCATGCGCTTGGCATCCTCCGGTGTGACGACATCACCGTTACCGATAACCGGAATCGAAAGAGCTTGCTTCACCTCACGGATGATATCCCAATCAGCTTTGCCCGTGTACAACTGCTCGCGCGTACGCCCATGAACACTAACGGCACTGCCGCCGCCTCTTTCGACAGCTTTCGCATTTTCGACAGCATAAATATGTTCCGAATCCCAACCAATACGCATCTTCACCGTAACAGGTTTACTTACAGCGGCAACGACTGTCGCGATCATAGCTTCGATCTTATCTGGTTGGAGCAACCATCTAGCGCCCGCATCACATTTCGTGATTTTGGGAACAGGGCACCCCATGTTGATATCAATAATATCGGCATTCGTATGTTGGTCAACAATTCTAGCCGCTTGAACTAACGTCTCCGTGTCGCCGCCAAAAATCTGAAGACTCAATGGCTTTTCACGATCATCGACATATAACATTTCCATCGAACGCGCATTACCGTGAACGATCGCTTTATCACTAACCATTTCCGCGCAAACTAAGCCTGTACCAAACTCTTTGGCGATTAATCGAAACGCTGGATTACAAACGCCCGCCATTGGGGCTAATACAACTCTATTGGGAGCTTCGACATTTCCTATTTTCAGCACCGAAGATTCCACTCCTCTCATTTCACAACTACTGCTACTAATTCCTCGGGTTCAATATTAAGAACTTGCGAGATATTATGAATCATTTTATTGTCTGGCTTGCGTGTTCCACGTTCAATCGCCCCTAGAATGGCAATCGATACGCCTAACAAATCGGCCAACTCACTCTGCGTATAGCCTTTTAACTTACGAAAAGCGCGTATGCGCTGTGCTATTGAGCTTTTTTCCATAGGATGACGCCTTCCTTTCCTTCCAGTTTCTCCAAGTGTGCAGAGATAGATTCAAATAGAGCGTCCTGCCGCGCGTAGAGAACCTCAGAGAGGGGCACTAATACAAAAGCCCGCTCATGCATCCGCGGATGCGGAATGATCAAGTCGGGGGTTGTAAGCTGGTGGTCACCATACAAGAGCAAATCCAAATCAATTGTTCGGGGTCCCCAACGTAAGTCACGTGTCCGACCCAAACGCTTCTCAATGGCTAGCAAGGTAACTAATAACGCTTCAGGCGATAAGTCCGTATCAATTTGAATAACCATATTTAGAAAAGCAGATTGATCCACATAGCCCACAGGCTCGGTTTCATAGATGCTGGACTGCCCCGTCACCGTTATCCCCGATTCCTCATTCAGCGCTGCGATAGCACCCTGCAAATAATGTTCACGCTTATCAATATTGGAGCCTAATGCGACGTAAGCAATCGTGCGTTCTCGATCTTCGGCTGTCATTCCAATGCCCGCTTTCGGTTAATCTCTATGGTAACACCGTCAAAAATAACGGCGAAGGGCGGATGCGGCTTAATGACCCGAACCGTCACTTCATTGATACTAGTATAAGTATGCAGGAGCTCGGATGCAATATTTTCTGCTAATGCCTCGATTAATTTGTACGTACGCCCTTCCACGATCTCTTTGATCAGGAAAAAAGCTTCGCCATAATGAACCGTTTCCGTCAAGTCATCGGTCTTTCCAGCTTTATCTAAAGGGAGCATCAGCTCTACATCGACGTAGAAGCGTTGGCCCAACGTGTTTTCTTCAGGAAACACACCGTGATTACCAAAAAATTGCATGCGGGTAAGGATGATTTTGTCCATAGGGGAGGCCTCCAGGGTTGAAATAACGATATAGATAACTTAAAGTTTACTGCGCAACATGGCATCCGTCATAACGGCTAACCGTTTGATGGCTTGAATATCGTGGACTCTAACGATTCCGCACCCTTGTGCAATGCCAAGTACGACAGTTGCTGCCGTTCCATCGAGCCGCTCCTCGGGAGGCAGCCCTAGGGTGAGTCCGATGACGCTTTTGCGCGATGTGCCTAAAAGAACTGGATATCCCATATCCACGATCGGACGCAGGTTGTTCATTAGATAGAGATTTTGCTCGTAGGATTTCGCAAATCCAATGCCGGGATCAAGAATGATATGCTCTGGCTTAACGCCCGCATGAATCGCCTGTTCTGTATATTGACGTAGATCTCCGATCACTTCTGGGAGAAATTCGACATATTCCGAGCTTCTCCGATTATGAGTGATGATAAATGGACAATCGTATTGCGCAACCACGGCTGCCATGTCGGCATCCGCTTGACCGCCCCAAACATCATTGATGATGTGGGCTCCTGCCTCTAGCGCTTGTCTGGCTACCTCCGCTTTGTAGGTATCAATTGAAATAGCGATGCTGATTTCACGGCGAATCGCCTCAACAACAGGAATTACACGTTGCAGTTCCTCGTCAGGCGTAACAATCGCTGCACCTGGCCGTGTGGATTCTCCACCAATGTCGATGATGTCTGCGCCTTCCGCAACCATTTGATGGGCTTTGCGAACCGCATCTTCAACTTGTCGGTAGCTGCCGCCATCCGAAAAGGAATCTGGCGTTACGTTTAATATGCCCATAATGATCGTACGATCACCGATGGGCAGTTCGTGTCCTCTACAGGATAACACATTCATTTAAGGATTCACTTCCTGTTCGTTACTGTGACATTGCGTAGCGTTGAATAAGTTGGCGAGTTGTAGTACCCGGAAATCCAGTTCCTACAGTGTAGGCTTGTCCACTCGGAGTATACAAAGTGGTGACAGGAACGATTTCTTGAATTGAATTCACGAGAATCACTTCTTCTGCTTCTACGAGATCTTCCCAACGGTACAAACCGTCCTGTGTAGGAAGTTGAAGCTGCTGTGCGAGATCGAGCACATGCGCTCTTGTAATGCCCGGCAAGATACCCGTATCGAGCGATGGGGTGTAGAGGGTATCATTTTTGACGAAAAAGAGATTGCTGACAATCCCTTCCGCCACATAGCCATCTTCCGAAAGCATAAGCCCCTCCGCCCCTGTAGCCCATGCGTATTGCCCTAGTTCTCTTCGAGCCAAAATGTTGTTCATATAATGAAAGGACTTAAACCGATACATGCCTTCCGGTGTATTGCGAGGCAGCTTGAGTAGTTGCAGCGCTTTGCCATGAAGGTAGGTTTTTTCATCCCTAGGAGGCAATGGCTTGATGTAGATGATTTCTGATGGCTTCGCATAGTCGCCGGAAGGAAGACCTAATGCCTCGACGCCGGCAGAGACGGTATAGCGAATATATGCTTCTTCGAGATGATTAGCTTGGAGCAACTCTTCGATGAGGCTTGTCAGCTTCTCTAAGTTAGGCTCGTAAACGATGCCCAGCTCCTGACACCCGTCCGTTAAACGACGAATATGTTCAGCTAGCAGGAACGGTTTGCGGTTGTAGGTTCGAAATGTCTCGAACAAACCGATCCCGTAAAGAAAACCGTGATCGTATACTGAGACCACGGCTTGTGTTTCTTCGGTTAAGATACCATTGATGGAGATGATCATACGTTAGTTAAACCCCTGACTTCGCTGTGCGGCGAAGAAAATTACGCAGCATTTGATGTCCATGCTGGGTGATGATCGATTCTGGGTGGAATTGCACCCCTTCAATCGGATACTCTTTATGACGCAAAGCCATGATTTCACCTTCAGCTGTTTGTGCGCTGATTTCTAGGCAATCGGGCAATGTTTCTCTTTTGACAATCAAAGAATGATAACGTGTCGCGATGAAAGGTGACGGAAGTCCTTCGAATAAGGTTTTACCGTCGTGGAAAATCTCAGATGTTTTACCGTGCATCAAGCGCTCTGCGCGAATCACATCGCCGCCAAAAGCTTGGCCAATGGATTGATGTCCGAGGCAAACGCCGAAAATCGGGATGATCCCTTTAAAATGGTCAATCAGTGATAAGCTAATTCCAGCTTCATTCGGCGTGCAAGGACCTGGAGATATTAAGATATGGTCCGGCGCCAACGCCTCGACCCCTGCCAAATCAATTTCGTCATTACGACGAACGATGACTTCCTCGCCAATCTCTCCCAAATACTGAACAAGGTTGTACGTAAACGAATCATAATTATCAATCACTAAAATCATTCTAAGCTCCCCTTTCGTCTCAGCCCACTCGGGCTTAAGCTCGGCTCATGCTCCGCTCGCTATACTCAATTGCTTTCCACATCGCTTTGGCTTTGTTCAAGGATTCGATGTATTCACGCTCTGGAATGGAATCTATAACGATCCCCGCTCCTGCTTGAATATGCCCCATCCCGTCAACCGCTACTAACGTGCGTATAATAATATTAAATTCCATATTGCCATTATAGTCAATCCATCCCATCGAACCTGTGTAAGGACCACGACGTACTGGCTCTAGTTCTTCAATGATTTCCATGCAGCGAATCTTCGGTGCGCCTGTAATGGTACCACCCGGAAAGGTTGCCGCAATGACATCATAGGCGTCCTTCCCCTCTGCCAATTCGCTGACAACTTCGGAGACGATGTGCATCACATGGGAGTAGTATTCGATGACCATGAAGTCTTTCACATGGACGGAACCATATCGCGAGATGCGGCCCATGTCGTTGCGCTCGAGATCGACCAGCATGACGTGCTCGGCACGCTCTTTGTCGTTGTGGATGAGCTCGCCGGCTAGGCGCAGGTCATCCTGTTCGTCCTTGCCGCGCGGGCGCGTGCCAGCGATCGGACGCGTCCGCAGGACGCCGTCCTCGAGCTGTACGAGCAGCTCCGGCGAGCCGGAAACAAGGGCGAAGCCTGCGAATCGCAGCAAGCCCATGTAGGGCGAAGGATTTACGACGCGCAGCGCCTCGTAAATCTCCTCCGGCGTCGTGCGCAGCTGCCGACTCTGTCTAACCGACAAGTTGACTTGGAACACGTCACCTTGGGAGATGTAGGCTTGGATGCGCTCCACCGCAGCCATGAACGCGGCTTTGTCGAAGGCAGGCTGGATGCCTGCGATGCTTTCGACGTCGATGTCCAGCAGCTCGCGCGCCATCGCGGGTTGGTCGGCACCGCTCAGCGGTGTGCCCGACCAGTTGCCAGCGCGGATCGCGTGCCAGCGAACGAGCATGGCTTCGGCGCTAGCGTGCGCCTGCGCGTAGAGCTCGCTGAGGTCTGTGGTTGTTGTGCATGGCATGTGCACAGCGATATACAGGCTCTTCTCCGTGTGATCCAACGTCCACACCTGATCATACATGGCAAAGCAGTAATCAGGGATCGGCAGATCATCTTGTGCTTGTTCTGGCAGTTTCTCAATGGTGCGAATCACATCGTAGCTCCAATAGCCTACGCAGCCACCGACAAATTTGGGCGCACCTTGGACTTTCGGACTACGATAAGATGACATCCACTGCTTGACGATGTCGAGCGGCTTCCCCTTCAGATGTGATACCGTTGAGGCCGTGTGACCTTTGATTTCTGCTTCCAAGCCTGTACCCCGCACAGTCGAAAAGGGATGCAGCCCAAAGTGCGTATAACGTCCGCCTTTTCCACTTTCAAGCACGAAGGAATCGGGCGAAGCTTCTTTCCATGCGTCTTCCCACGAGGCAATCCGATCATCGGCTAAGCCTAATTTGATTACATACGGCAGCATGTTGTAGCTAGAAGACCACTCCTGCCATTGTTCCACTGTAGTTAAAATCATACTTGTGCTCCTTAAAATCCGTTAATTCGTTGTCCATTAGTATACTCCAACCCTATAAAGAAAAAAAGCCCCAGCTGTAATAGCTGAAGGCTCGATCTCTTTGCATGTGTTTGGACCTTATTGCTCTTCGAATTGGTACAAAGGCGTGGAAAGGTAACGCTCACCGTTACTTGGAACGACAGCAACGACACGTTTGCCAGCGCCTAACTCTTTAGCAACCTTCAATGCTGCGAAAATCGCTGCACCGGAGGAGATTCCGCCAAGAATACCTTCTTCTTTGGCAACACGGCGTGAAGTTTCGAACGCATCTTCGTTCTCAACAGCAATAATTTCATCGTACACATTCGTGTTCAAAATATCTGGAACAAAACCTGCGCCGATACCTTGAATTTTATGAGGACCTGGCTTACCGCCGGAAAGAACTGGGGATGCCGCAGGTTCAATTGCGTAAATTTTGATGTTCGGGAAGTTTTCTTTCAAAACGCCACCTGCACCTGTGATTGTACCACCTGTACCGATACCGGAAATGAAAGCATCCAGTTTCCCATCATGTGCGTTGATCGCTTCCACGATTTCAGGTCCTGTCGTTTCACGGTGAACCTTCACATTCGCTTGGTTCTTAAATTGTTGTGGAATGAAGTAGGTAGGATTCTCTGCTTGAAGTTCTTCCGCACGTTTAATTGCACCCTTCATGCCTTCTGCTCCAGGAGTTAGAACGAGCTGTGCACCGTAAGCGCGAAGCAGGTTACGTCGCTCCAATGACATTGTTTCTGGCATAACTAGGATAGCTTTATATCCTTTAGCTGCTGCCACCATGGCAATCCCGATTCCAGTGTTACCACTCGTTGGTTCTACAATTGTGTCACCTGGTTTCAATTTGCCTTCTTGCTCGGCAACTTCGATCATGGAGATGGCAATACGGTCTTTTACACTAGCACCTGGATTTTGGTACTCTAGTTTCACATAAACCTCTGCACTGCCTTCTGGAACAACACGGTTCAAACGAACTAGTGGTGTATCTCCAATCAAATCCGTAATGCTCTGTACTAATCTTGCCATAATATTTCCCCTCCAGATTAAGTTTGCATGATTTCCGAGTTAATTAGTCKGTATTAATTATATTAATCTTAACAATGCACTTACAGGTTGTCAACCCATTTCTCACAATCCCTTATCGGAGTGTTGGATCCAACACACTTACCTGCCATTTACCCCGTAGCTGCGCGACAAACTCTTTCAATGGAGGTGCTTGTTGCAACGCAAGCTCCCTGCGTACACTCTCCCGAATGAACACCAGATCCGGATTCTTTTTGTCCCGCCTACTCTTAAGTAATACGACGGCAAATCCTTGTAAAACAGGGATGGGCTTACTAACTTCGCCAACCTTCAACAGTTTCGCTGCCTCTAGGATCGGAGCCTCCACAAAAGGATCATCCCCTTCAATCCAACCCAAATCACCACCCGTGTTATTGGTGGCATCATCAATGGATCGATCTCTGGCAAGAATCCCAAAGTTCCCGCCTTTGGCTAGTTCCGCAATGACTTTCGTCGCTTGTTCCTTCGTGGATACAATGATCTGCCCAATGTTGTATTCTGTTTCTTGTTTAAACTCATCTGCATGGGTCTTTATGTATGTATCAACCTGAGTATCAGTGATGTGAATGGATGCCGTTGCTAGCTTCTCAAGTAACAACTTATTCGATACATCCTCTTGGATTTCCTGCTCAGACATCCCCAATTGACTTTGCATGGAGTCATAAAATTGCTGTTCACTTTCGTACCCTTGCTGCATCCTTTTCAGCTCACGATTGATTTCCGCACTCTCTACCTGAATCCCCGACTCATTTCCCTCTAAGCGAATTACTTCACGATCCAGCATTTGACTTAGCTGCTCTGGGCCATAATGGCGTGTTAGCGCTAATTCGAGCTCATCCATGGTAATTTCACGATTTCCAATTTTGGCGATAACTCGTGTATGCTTCTTCTCACCCTGCTGTTCTGGCTCCGGTGATTGTCTTGGCTCTGATTGGTTGATGGCATGACTGATCAGCAAGGAGGCGAGCACGAGAATACATATCGCCATCGCGATGATGACTCCCCACAATCGCTTTACATTGCGCATCCTATTTCCCTCTTTTACTTCCATATTGCTGCTTGCATCTGTATTCACTAGCTAAATCAAGCAGATTACCATGATTGCCTATCAATCATCCGTTGTAAATCTTCCCCTTCATACCGGTAAGCTTCATTACAGAAATGACAAACGACTTCGGCAACTCCCTCTTCTTCCAGCATTTCTTGAAGTTCTTTTTTGCCCAGCGAAATCAGTGTAGACTCCACTTTCTCCCGACTGCATTTGCAGCGGAACATGACGTCCATCTCGTCAAGTTTACGGAAAGAGGGGAGTACGGTTTGTAAAATTTCTTCTAAATTCAATCCTCCGCCTAACATGTTCGTGAATGTCGGGATTTGGCCCAACATGGCTTCAATCTCATCAATTTCACTATTCGTTAAACCAGGAAGCAACTGAATCACAAATCCCCCAGAAGCAAGGATCGTATGGTCCGTATTCACCAAAACGCCAAGTGCAACTGCCGAAGGTGTTTGTTCCGACTTAGCAAAATAATACGTGAAATCCTCTGCCAATTCGCCTGAAATTAAAGGAACGCTTCCTTTATAAGGCTCTTTCATGCCTAGATCTTTCGTTATGTATAAAAAACCGTCTGTGCCCACGGCAGCAGCAACATCTAATTTGCCGTTCTCTTTGAGCGGCGGGTCTACCAAAGGATTATCTACGTATCCACGCACTTCACCCTTCGCATTCGCATCAACCACGATTTGCCCGATCGGTCCATCGCCTTTGACTTGCACAATGAGATGTTCCTCTCCCTTGAGCATTGCAGCTATAAGAAGCGCCGCCGCGGCTGTTCTTCCTAAGGCAGCTGTCGCTGTTGGTGTCGTTTGATGCCTTCGACTTAGCTCTTCCGTTAGAAGAGTCGTCTGAACAGCGAACGCACGCACTCGTCCATCTAACGCTGTTCCTCGAATTAAATAATCAGTCATGTCTGTGTCCTTCCTTAAACAACTTAAACATTTTTCTCATAAATCATTTGCAAACCTTGTAAAGTAAGCAATGGGTTGACGACTTGAATCGTCCGAGACTCACTGGAAATAAGCTCTGCCAAACCACCCGTCGCGATAACTGTTGGATTTACATTAAACTCTTGAATGACACGTCCGACGATCCCATCAACCTGGCCAACATACCCATAAATAATTCCCGCCTGCATCGCAGCAACGGTATTCCGACCCACAACACTTTTGGGCTTAACCAGCTCAATGCGGGGCAACTTCGCCGCTTTCTGATACAACGCTTCAGTGGAGATTCCAATGCCTGGCGCAATGGCGCATCCCACTAATTGCCCTGAGGAATCAATGTAATCGTACGTTGTAGCTGTCCCGAAATCGACGATAATACACGGAGCCCCATATAGCTCCAACGCCGCTACCGCATTCACGATGCGATCTGCGCCAACTTCCTTCGGATTGTCTACACGTACATTCAATCCTGTTTTGATCCCTGGTCCTACGATAAACGGCGCCCTTTTCAAGTAGTGTAAGCAGAGGTTTTCCATCGCATTCATCAACGGGGGCACGACAGATGAAATAATGACACCCTCTACTTGCGCAAAGGAAATACCCGAGTGTTGGAACAAACTGTGCAGCTGCATGCCGTACTCATCAACAGTAGCCGACCGATTCGTGCTTACCCGCCAATGATGCAAGAGCGTACGTTCTTGGTAGAGGCCGAGCACAATGTTGGTATTCCCGACATCGATAACGAGAATCATAGTGCCGTCTCCTTCCGCTCATTCAGATCTAATGAAATATCGAGCGCCGCTACCGAGTACGTCAGTCGTCCAACAGAAATCACGTCTACACCCGTTTCTGCCATTGCTTTAATTGTTTGCGGGGTGACCGAACCTGACCCTTCTACTACAATATGCGGCGCTTTGCTTTTAATTATCGAAACTGCTTCTTTCATTTGAACTGGAGCCATATTGTCCAACATGATGATATCCGCATGGGCTTGAAGCGCTTCATGAAGCTGCTCGAAATTCTCAACTTCCACCTCGATCTTCATCGTGTGGGGAATGTTCTGACGAGCTGCTTGAATAGCTTGGGTAATACCACCAGAGCCTTTGATATGATTATCTTTGATCATAACCGCATCATAGAGTCCGAAACGATGATTATAACCACCACCAACGCGTACTGCATATTTCTCAAGCAATCTGTGTCCAGGCGTTGTTTTGCGTGTGTCAACCAGTCTGGTAGGCAAGCCTTCTAAAGCAACCACAAATTCATGCGTCTTCGTGGCGATCCCCGACAATCGTTGCATCAAATTCAGACTTAACCGCTCGCCCAATAAGATACTTCGTGTATTGCCTTCCACTTCAGCTAGTATGGTCCCTTTATTAACAGACGATCCTTCGACCACTTTTGTTTCAAAATGAAGTGAAGCATCGATCACAGCAAAAACCTCCTGTGCGATGCGAAGCCCACAAACGATTCCATCTTCTTTGACGTGGATAATCCCTTTGGATACTTGTTCCAAAGGGATTGTTGTCAGAGTCGTGACATCGCCAGTGCCAATATCTTCTTCAAGCCAAAGGCGAATTTGCTTCCGAACTAATTCCATATTTATTTCTAACATATTAGATCCACTCCTCAATCCTATCTTCCCCGCGTTGGAAAACGATATGCTTCCTCCATACCAAGTCATCCCGATCCGGGAAATCTTCTCGATAGTGACCGCCGCGACTTTCCTCACGGGTTAATGCTGCTGTTGTTGTTAAAAGAGCTACGTTAAGCAAATTAGCAAACTCATACTCTTCGCGTTTGGTCATCAACGAATCAAAGATCGACAATTGTCTCGCCAATTCCTCATAACCCTTCTGCAAGCCTTTGGCAGACCGTTTGAGACCTGCGTAGCGGAGCATGACTTTCTGAAGCTTCAACTTTTTCTCTACAACGGCTTGATTCGCGATCTCCGTCCGAGGGGCTTCGGAAGCCGAACGAATCTGGATATCCCCTTGTAAGGCAGGCAACTCTTGGATACGTTCAATAATTCGACGTCCGAATACAATGGCTTCCGATAACGAGTTGCTCGCTAAACGGTTTGCACCATGTACGCCTGTAGATGAAACTTCACCACATGCGAATAGGCGACGAACTTTGGTTTCTCCGTATAGATCCGTTTTTACGCCACCCATCATATAATGCGCTGCCGGGGCAACCGGGATCCAATCGGTACTCATATCAAGTCCATAATTCAGGCAATATTCATATATCGTCGGAAAACGATGTTTAATCAATTCTTCGGATTCGTGTGTAATGTCAATGTAGACAAAAGTTGATTTACAGTTCTCCATCTCATCAACAATGGCACGTGCAACAACATCCCTTGGCGCTAGCTCCAATTGTGGATGGTAGCGCTCCATGAAGCGCTCTCCTTTGATGTTGCGCAAATAGGCGCCTTCTCCCCGCACCGCTTCGGAGATCAGAAACCGCGGTGCCCCTGGGTAGCATAGCGCTGTTGGGTGGAATTGAATAAATTCCACATCCTGAATTTGTGCGCCCGCGCGGTGGGCAATCGCAATCCCATCACCTGTAGCGATGTCCGGATTGGTTGTGTAACGGAACAGCTGTCCCGCGCCACCGGAGCAAAGGATCGTGGCATTGCCACGCACAAACACACGCTGTCCGTTTGGTTTCTGTACGAGCGCTCCGTAACATTCGCCGTCTTGGGTAATCAGGTCGATCACAAAGTGGTCGTCCCAGATTTCAATATTCGGATCTTGCTTCGTACGCTCCGAAAGAGCTCTGACAATTTCCGCGCCAGTCGCATCGCCATTGGAGTGCAATATTCGACGCTGACTATGCGCTCCTTCCTTCGTCAAAGCAAATTCCCCGTTCTCTAGATCGAACTGGGTTCCCATTCGAATCAAATCTTGAACGCCTTCTGGCCCTTCATGCACAAGAACATCAACAGCTTCTGTCGAACAGAGTCCTGCACCTGCAATCACAGTATCTTGACGGTGATATTCCGGTGAATCTTCATCTGAGATTACAGCAGCAATCCCGCCTTGCGCATAGCGTGTGTTGCTATCCAAGAGAGATTTCTTCGTTATCATGAGCACTTTCTTAGTCTCGCTGGCACGGAGCGCCGCGAATAAACCTGCTATGCCTGCGCCAATAACAATTACATCCGTATGTATATGAGGAATAGTATCTAAATCAACATCTACGAGATATCTAGGAATCATGACGTTTCACCTGTTCTCCACCATTAATACCTCGAAAAGCAACGTCAGTTCGTCCACAATTCGCCTATCGGATCGATACTAGCCTTGCTTTACGAGGGGACCTATTCACCGTACAAGAGAGTAGCGCATGCTACTTAACTTGTAACATGCGCTCTAAGGACAATCTCGCTTTATCTGCTACGTCTTCCGGTACATAAATCTCTGGTTGCATCGTCTCAAGACACTTCACGATTTTCTTCAAGTTGTTCACTTTCATATTAGGGCAAACTAAGTACTTCGTAGCAAAATGAAATTTCTTATTCGGGCTATCTAGACGCAACTGATAACCGGTTCCATCTTCCGTCCCTACGATAAACTCTTGGCAGTCGGACTCTTTGCAGTATTTAATTATCGCCGTCGTGCTGCCTACGAAGTCCCCAAGCTTCACTACTTCTGGACGACACTCAGGATGAACAACGAATTGTGCATTCGGATATTGCGCTCTCATTTCTTCTACATCTTTAACAGTCAGCATATCATGCGTGTTGCAATAGCCTTCCCAGATGATCACTTTTTTGCTTGTGAATTTTGATACATAGTCACCCAAATTTTTATCCGGTACCCAGATAATCTCATCTGAATCGACGGAATTGATGACATTGATCGCATTCGCAGAAGTACAACAAATATCGGTTTCGGACTTCACATCAGCCGAAGTATTAATATAAGCAACGACTTTGGCATTCGGATGCTGGCGTTTAAGGGCACGTAGACCTTCAACATTCACCATATCTGCCATCGGGCAACCAGCCCGTTCGTCTGGAATAATTACGGTTTTATTGGGTGCAAGAATCTTCGCGCTTTCCCCCATGAAATGAACACCACAGAATACGATGACATCCGCATCGGTTTGTGCCGCCTTCTGAGCAAGCAAAAAGGAATCTCCTCGAAAATCCGCTACCTCTTGAACTTCGTCACGCTGATAATAATGTGCAAGAATAATGGCATTCCGTTCTTTCTTCAATTGCAACAGTCGTTCTTTGAGCTCGCGGTTTTGTTCCGCTTTGCGCTCTAATGCTAAGGCTTCCATGGTGCTTCCTCCCCTATCTGGGACGTAAGAATCGTCTCAATCGTCTATCTAAAAGTAGTATGATCTAAAAGCAACAAAATTAGAGATTTACAACTAATTTACACATTCTCACATCGCCTGTCAATGCGCAAATACATTGAAAAAACTCGGAATTCCGTGCACACTGAACGTGTACAACGGATTTCCGAGTTCGCATTGCAACTTACTCTTCTGTTTGATCCGGCTTAATCTCTTTAACTTCTTTGTCTTTGTCAAATTCCAGCTTATTGCTTTCGCTAGCTTGACTTTGACCTTGAATTGTAACCTTAACATCTTCCTCATCCGTGCTAGCGTTAAGCTTGCCTTTTTCCAAGAGTTCGATGATTTCGTCTTTATCCAATGTTTCTTTCTCTAGCAATGTTTTGGCAACAAGGTGGATCTGATCCGCATGCTCCGTAAGAATTGTGCGTGCACGTTCGTAGCACGTACGAATAAAGCTTTGCATTTCTTGATCGATCTCGTAAGCAATCGCATCACTATAATTCTGCTCGTGTCCGATATCGCGGCCCAAGAATACTTGACCTTGGGAGCTGCCGAACTGCATCGGTCCAAGCTTATCGCTCATCCCGTATTCCATAATCATGCGACGAACGATTCCCGTTGCTTTCTGGAAGTCGCTGTATGCCCCTGTGCCAATTTCTCCGATGAACAATTCTTCGGAAACACGACCACCCAAGAGTCCAGTTACTTTATCCAGCAGCTCGTTCTTCGTTTGCATCATGCGATCTTCGCCTTCTTTAGGCAGCATCATCACATATCCGCCAGCGCGTCCGCGAGGTACGATCGTAACCTTGTGAACCATGTCCGCATTCTCCGCATGATAACCGATAATCGCATGACCCGCTTCGTGGTACGCTACGATACGTTTCTCAGCATCAGAGATGATACGGCTTTTCTTCTGTGTACCTACGATAATACGATCAAAGGCTTCTTCAACTTCCGCCATCGAAATATCTTTACGGTTACGACGAGCTGCAATCAAAGCTGCTTCATTCAACAAGTTCTCAAGATCAGCACCCGTAAACCCAGTTGTATAACGTGAAAGTGAATCTAGCTTCACATCTTTAGCAAGCGGTTTGTTACGCGCATGAACTTTCAATACAGCTTCACGGCCTTTGATATCCGGACGATCTACCGTGATTTKACGGTCGAAACGGCCTGGACGCAATAAGGCAGGGTCTAGAATATCAGGGCGGTTCGTTGCTGCTACGATGATAATACCTTCGTTCGCGCCAAATCCGTCCATTTCAACAAGCAATTGGTTGAGTGTTTGCTCACGCTCATCATGTCCGCCGCCTAAACCAGCGCCACGTTGGCGACCAACCGCATCGATTTCATCGATAAAGATAATACAAGGTGAATTCTTCTTCGCATTCTCGAACAAGTCACGAACACGGGATGCGCCGACACCGACGAACATCTCAACAAAGTCAGAACCGGAGATACTGAAGAAAGGAACGCCTGCTTCACCGGCAACAGCACGAGCAAGTAGCGTTTTACCTGTTCCTGGAGGACCATTCAATAGAACACCCTTAGGAATTCTAGCGCCAACTGCTGCGAATTTACGAGGATCCTTAAGGAATTCAACAACCTCGATTAATTCTTGCTTCTCTTCATCCGCACCTGCCACATCTTCAAATGTGACACGTTTCTTCTCCTCATTATACAGGCGCGCACGGCTCTTGCCGAAGTTCATTACTTTACCGCCGCCGCCTTGCGCTTGATTCAATAAGAAGAAGAACAAAATGAAGATAATGACGAATGGAATAATGGACGTAAGAAAGCTAATCCAAACGCTATCGCGTTCCATCGGCCCGTACTCTTCCGAAGGTACGCCGTTCGCTTCAATCATTTGTACAACTAACGGCTCATAAGGAGCATGTGTTTCAAAGCTCTTCTTATCCGCGCCATTAGGCGGGTTAATATACTTACCCTTAATCGAATAGGTATACCCATCGAACTTTAACACTACGGACTCTACATTTTTGTTTACAACTGCTTGTCGGAATTTATCGTAAGTGATTAACTCCTTCTGTTCATTCTGGGTACTGATGAAATGAACGATCCCCACGGTAACCAAAAATATAAGCAAATAAAAGCCGGTATTCCGGATAATTCGATTCATAACGAGCCTCCTCTCAAACGGCACACAATTATTATTTTACCACACTCCGGTAAAGCGCTACAACTTTAGTGCCTTAGTGCGCCTACGGAACATGACACTAGCTCGAGTAGATCTCTGGTTTCAATATGCCGATAAATGGAAGGTTACGATACTTCTCTGCATAATCCAGACCATATCCGACAACGAACTCATCGGGTAGCACATAACCCGCATAATCAGGTTCAAGCTCTACCGTTCTGCGTGCCGGTTTATTAAACAGCGCAACAACCGAGATTGTCTTAGCATTGCGACGTTCTAGCACATCTATCAGATAACTTAGCGTTAACCCACTATCGATAATATCTTCCACGATCAGGATATGACGCCCTTCCACGGGTACATCAAGATCTTTGATAATTTTAACGACTCCCGAGGATTTCGTGGATTGACCGTAGCTGGATACCGCCATAAAATCAAGTTCCAAAGGTACTCTAATTTGCTTTACAAGATCCGCCATAAAAATAAAAGCGCCCTTCAGTACACAAATAACCAATGGATTCTTACCTTCGTAATCAGCGGAAAGCAATTCCCCTAATTCTTTGATCTTGCCTTGAATTTGTTCTTCACTGTAAAGTACTTCTTGAATGTCGCTGTACAAGGATGAACCCCCTAGATTATATTATGAATCCTTATAAATTTACATTCTAGAAGAACGAAATTTACGTATGTTCCTGCAGCACTAGCTTCATATGAAGCACACRTTCTGTGTCTGGTCCGACCAAAGCGTGTTTGGACCTACGAAATCCAGCAATCCAGAGAATTCGTCCGGATGCGTCGACCAGTAGTGGGATGACCTCACGCCGAGTTAGTGGCATTTTGGCATCAATGAACATATCCTTTACCTTTTTGGACCCGTTTAAACCAAGAGGTTCCAATCGGTCTCCCGATCTGCGGCTTCTCAAACAAAGCGGCAATTCTACCTGGTCTACATCCAAAAATACGTCGCCATTATGGTCTGGTGATGAAGCAGCTGTCTCATACGCGCTTAAAGGCATCCATGAGTAGATCAATTTGGCGTTCATGTCCGGCAGGTCCAGCTCATTCGATGCTAACCGGATCTCATAAGCATAAGGCTTAGGATCTGGTGCAAGGGTCTGAAATTGAATAGATCCATATTCTCTCACAATATAAATCTGTTCATCCACTTGGAGGACTTGATTCGTCATCTGATCTTTAATCATTAACTCACGCACGCGCTCAATTCGTGTAAATACCAGCCGTTCCCTTTCCAAACAAAGACAGTTTAATATTAATTTAATCAAACGCCTTTGTAAAGCAACGTGAAGCTCGGCGAAATCACTCCGATTCAAGCGGCAGATGTTCGACTGAAATGTCACGATTCGGCGAAAAACCTTATCCGTTTCTGCATCCAAATAATCATTCTCAGCTTGCATCACATCCGTCAATCGATTGAGTGACTCTGGAAGTTGTTCATTATACTGTTTCAGCATTGGCATAAGATCTAGCCGAATCCGATTGCGGAAATACTTCCGCAGCTCATTGCTGCTGTCCTTACAATAGGTAATTTCGTGCTGAGCGCAATAATTCACAATATCTGATTTGTATATACGTAAAAAAGGACGAATCAGTTCCACTTTTTTTTCGCGCCTTCGTTCCGGCATGCCAACTAGCCCCGATGGACCTGTCCCACGCAAGATTCGCATCAACATCGTTTCAGCTTGGTCATCGGCATGATGGGCCAAAGCGATCCGTTGTGCACCGTACCGCTCAGCGACTCMATGGAGAAATTCATATCTTTTCTCGCGCGCTGCCGCTTGCCCATTTAAGGAAGCCTCCTCTATATAAGCAGGAACATCGATAACACCAATTTCACAAGGAAGGGCCAGCCCTGCCGCAAGCTCCGCAACGAAATCTGCTTCCGCATCCGATTCCACGCCCCTGAATTGATGATTCACATGGGCAACCACGATCGTCCACTGGTGGGTATTTGCAAGACGAAAAAGGACATGCAACAGCGCCACTGAATCAGGTCCCCCTGAAACCGCGACGACGATCACATCCCCTGCATCTGCAAGCTTTTCTTCCTCAATTCGTCGTTCCACTTTGGTAACAAGATCCGTATCCATCTCGCATTCCTTTCGGCCTTTTCTTCCCCTGCGCTACCAATACATATATATCGTTGCTCCACAAATAAAAATAGATGCAGCAAAACATATTTTAAGCCATGGCATTTTCAGCGTCGACTGTGCGACCTTCTTACCTGCAATCAGCTTTTTCCATTCCACAATCGCTTCTTCCGACGTATTAAACTCGCCGCGCAAAGCTTTATTCAGAAAAGGTGCCAACTGAGCAGCAACTGGATTTTCCCGCATTATTGACGTTAATTGATCTAACTCTCGGTTTTGAGGGAGAGTTTTGATAAAGCCAGCGAAGCGTTTGCGGTGATCTAGTGTTTTTAATAGTAAAATAGCAAATGAAAATAGATCGTAACTTTCCTCCGCAACCCGCTCCCCCATATTCCAAAACCCACGATCGTAGACTTCTGTTAATTGTTTAATCGCTCGTCCCTTGGGTGATACGCCCCCGAAATCAATGAGGTCCACATCGCCATAGTTAGAAACAATCATATTCTCGACCTTCAAGTCTCCAAATACATACCCACTCCTGTGGATTTCAGTGAGCTTCCGCAATAGGTTCGTGCCGATCACATATATCCAGTCTTGACTCCGCTTATGTATAAATTCAGAAAGAGTCACTCCCTCAATATATCGCATGACATAGAAGGAGATTCCTTTCCCTTGAACCATCATATCATCTGAATCAATCAAAAAGTTCTTAAAAGAATTCTCTTTCATTGAAATAGCAAGTAAGGAATTGATCTCTGACTGATGGTCAACCGTTTCATATCCAGCTTTAAGCGCAAATCTAGCGTTTCCCCTTCGAACAAGAGCAACAATGCCATTGGAGCCTGCACCTAATAAGCGTTCGACCACATACACGTGGCCATTCCACTTCCCCTTAATTACAGCCCCTGGGCGAAAGGCCTCATCATACCACGTAGTCACTCAGCATCCCTTCCTCAGTCGTCTTTGGTGAGAAAGGCTTCTCTGTCACGAACTGCAACGTTTGCAGCAATGCTGGACCGGTTGGTGTCGTACCCTTCATGTTTATTTTATAGAACATCTTGTCGACATTTGCAAGCTGATTCGTCCAACCATGATCCATTTCTAGTTCCTGATCACTCGATTTGGCAGATGGAAAATGGAATACAGCAAGCTCGCTCACGCCACTTCGGGCTCTTAAACTAAGCAAAAGGTCATGAATCGCTTCACGTACCGCGGCAAGCTTCGGCTTCATACTAGCACTTGCATCTATTAAAAGAGCAACACGTAGCGACGTGGTTTCACTCATATTATCAATAACTTGTACGACTTCAGCTCGCTTCTCTGGTGGCAATTGCTCTAATTGTGAAATCCCCAATATACTTTGCAGTTCMTTGCCCACAGCATGCTGGATGGTTGCATTAACGGTTTTCCGAGTCATCATTTGCACGGTATGCGATAGTTGTTCGGAATTAACAATCCGACTCATGCCACCGCCTGCTGCTGCAATCTCTCGAATCTCTTCTGAGCCAAGCACGCCTAACTCCCCATGATCAATCACACCAATGACATTCACAGCAACACCCTCTGCTTGTGCTTGTGCCGCTGCTATCACGGGACTTACGCCAACATTGGAACAACCATCTGTAATTAATAAAATTTGTTTCATCATAATCTTCTGCCTCCCTGACCGATAAGATTCGCTCTCTAGTAGTTTCATATCCTAGTTTTTCCATTTGTGAGAGTGTCTAATCATCTTGCAGGTAGGGATTACGAAAGGTATTTACTCGATTTTATCCTATAAAGCATATGTTAAGAACCAAATAAGCAGGGGGCATCCCCCTGCTTATTTGTAGCGTTAGTCAATCGCGATTAAGTTAGCGTCTCCTCCGAACTTTCCTTCCTAACATCATACCAAACAGCACGAAAGTTAAGCCAGCAAGCTTGACATAGAGATGGCTAGACTCACCCGTTACCGGCAATGTTGCAGGCTCCATAGTGGGAAGAGCCACCACACCAGGAGCGGAAGGTTTAGGTGACGGCACCGTCGCAGCCGGTGGTGAAGGCTTAGATGACGGCGTAATAGAAGGACTTGGTGTTATACTTGGTGTCGGTGTCGGTGTTGATGATGGTGTCGATGTTGGCGGTGGTGTCGGTGTCGATGTTGGCGGCGATGTTGGTGTTGGTGTCGATGCTGGCGTTTTGCTATTCGTATACGTCACCTTTTTATTCTCTGCCGGTTGTAGTGTAAATGGATGCTCACTTCCATCTAGAGTATACCCACTTGGTGCTGTGGTTTCCTTAATCACATAGTCTCCTGCAAGCAAGCCTCGGAAAAAGGCAATACCTGCTTCATTCGTCGTTTGCGTTTGAATTAAATTCTTCGTTTCACCAGACTTCCGGTAAAGCTCATAGATTGCTCCACTTAGAGGTAACTCTTTGTTAGAAGAATCTACCTTTTTCACTTCTAAGGACCCGCGGACACCATTTCCTGTGCCTGAACCCGAGGATACGCCTACCACAATGTCTGTGACGGTTTCTTTTGTAATCGTTTGTACATTATTTCCGCTGAAACTGACAGCATTGGTGATAGATTCCTGATCGCGGGCCGCTATGACAGATTGATATTCCAACACAAAAGCTGTCGAGATCAGACTCTTGAATTTTAAACGGAACGTCTGATTCCCTGTTGCATCTGTTTGAATATCAACGGTGTAGCCAACTCCCTTTACTAATTCAATGTCCTTGGTTAAATCACCATTGGCAGCTGCCTTCATACTGAACAAATGAAATGAATCCGACAGTAACACTTGATTGCTAGATGGCGTATCGAATATTTCCGCATCGGTTAGCTTCGATTGCCCCTGATTAACGGTAATCTGCCAGTTGATCTTATCACCGTTCTGTGAACCGTTCTTGCTCACGTATTCCCCACCATGAGGGATATTAACAGCTGCTGTAAGATCTTTAGACACTTGGGTTGAGCCATCAAATAGCTTCGCTGTATTCAACACCCGATTGGTTATCAACTGGTTCTCTAAGCTTGTAATAAAATCGATCGTATAAGCCTCTGAAATGGGGTCAAGAAAAGTAATGATAAGTTTTTTCTGAGGCGTAACCTCATAGTGGTACTTTGCAGGATCCACCAAATCACCTAGCGAATGGCCTCCGCTTGGAGCGATGAGCATTTTATGAATAACTAACGAGTTTTCAAGCAGGGTCTGACCAGACTCCAACATATCTTCAATTTTGGCTTCGGAAATGCTTTTGCCATTGTAATTAATCCCTACACTCCAAGTGATTTGTTTATTCACTGCGTTATAAGTACCGCTTTTAAATCCATTTTTCTTCACTTCGTTGTAGGGATTGAACTCCGCTGTCACTGTCTTCGTATGCGCTTGCTCTTGTCTAATCCAGTCGATTGTCGCCTGATTGGTGAATACATTTGCACTGCCCAATGGAAGTGCTAACTCAAGGTTGAACGCAGTATCATAAGTAATTTGTATAGGCTGAGAAATCGGATCGGTAAATGTCAGGGTGAATCCAACATCTGCGCCAATACTGCTATCAAGGGTGTAGTCTGCTGGACTAGTAAGGATAACATTCCCTTTCTTTACGACTAAGGAGTCTGGTATCAACCGTAGTCCCTTACTAGGAAATGTATCTGTTACAACGACGTGATCCATTTCCTGACTGTCACCATTAATGACGATTTGCCATCCCACTATCTTCGATTGATAGTTAACATCACCTCTCGTCTTTACAATACCAACTTGCGTATATGGCTTGGTAGCCGTAGTGCTGCTATTTTCTCCTGTGCTTACCTTATTAGTAAGAATTCCATCCTCATATATGGGACCTGTTGCTTTCGTTTTATAGATGATTTTATACGCAGAAGAGATGTCTTCTAGAAATTGCAATTTAAAGCCTGTTTTCCCCTCTCCCGTAAGTAAGGAAACCGTATATTTATCCGTTGGCACTTCGCCGGCGAGTGTTGGTACACCACTGCTGTTCAATGTCACCTTATATACATGAATTGTTCCTCCCACCAACTGATGAATATTATCAAATAAATCAGTTAGTACGGCCTCAGATTGAGAGATCCCCTCTTCTCCAGCGTTATATAAGATAGCCCATTCCATGGTCTGAGTTATTGGATCATACTTCGTCGCTTCCTTCATCAGCATGTTCCCACGTGATACACTAACTGTTGAAGAAGCTTGAACAGGTTCCTTGTTAGATCCAGAGAAACTGGCTGTATTCGTGAAGGAAGTCTTGAACATATCTGTAATTGGTGTTGAAAATTGAATACGATATGCAGACGTTATTGGACTCTCCGTAAACTGAACACGAAGAACCCCACCCTCGGTACTCACCGCATAGCTGCTACTGTCCAATTTCACCCCTTGTATGACCGTCCCATCGAGTTGCACATTTAATTGATAAACGGCAACCGTCACAGGAACAGCTAATCCCTGGATAATCGGATCCGTAACAACGGCATCCTGAACAGTATCCAACGTCTTGTTCACATCCACTGTCCAATCAATCGACTTCGCATTATAACTTAGAGGAGCACCAGATTTACTAATCGTTGAATCTACGTTAGGCTTGAACTTTATGGTAAATATTTGATCGCCGCTACGTATTGGAATCACAATCGTTTGTTCCGTAGTCCCTGTAATTTGACTCTTATTGAATTGCGTAAGGAAGCTCAACGTTCCCTTCAAATCATCATGACTCTCAATAAACTCGTTAAATGTAATCACCACATGATGACTATCTTTATCGGCATGGAAATTCCCTACTGTTGAACTGTTATCTATGACAAGGGCACCGCTTACATTGTTGAATAACACAAACTCCTGCGGCAGCGTAAAAGTAAATGTATCTCCGTTATGATAGCCATGACCATTTGGCAAAGACCAGGTGTAATCCAGCTTCGCTTGTGCATTCTGGTCATACACATTACCCGTTACAACTTGACCGTTACTATCGTATACCGCTAATGTAACACTATCTAGGATGCTGCCCGATATCTCAGTTGCATTCACCTGGCTTGAAAGGGTAATCCCATAAAGGCATTGCATAAACATCAAGAGCGCAATTAGCATAGCCTTCGTTTGTTTCTTCACCATCTTTGTTTAGACCTCCATTTCAGGTATGTACCTTGTCATAGGCAAGAAAAGTACTCTCAAAAAGGTTATGATACAAATTGTATCATATTGAACAACGAAAAATATAGCATGTATTGAAAATATGTCATTTCCATCCTTTCTATACGTGAACTTCTAACTATTCAACTAATTTCCCTTTCACAATAAGGCGATGCGTCGGGTCCACCATGGGATCACACGTAATTAATGTAATTTCCCGATTGCTATCTTTGCTTTGCAAGACCCACACATCCGTAGGTAGAACATATAACTTTTCCTCTACACGGTAAACGAATTTGCTACTCCCTGTATCTACTTCTATTACATCACCAGGGACAACTTCATCTAAGCGATTAAAATTCTTACCGTACGTCAAATTCCGATGCCCAGCAATCGCATAATTACCTATTGCGCCAGCTTTTCCTGTATTCGCAATACTAGCAACTGCGATTTTCATATTATCCATGGTCGCACCAGATAGAATGGGGAGTTTCAAATCAATTTTATCAATAGTTAGAACCCCTTCCATGTTCTTTAGTTTCGCAGGGGGAGGCTTTGCTGTCGCCGCAACCTTCACAACCGTGTCGCTCACGCTTGTGGGCTTTGCGGATTCAGACACCAATGGCTCGTTGGGCAATACACTTGCATCTGCTGAGGAAGTCACGTCACCCCCAACGGGTGAATTCGAAACTCCTGCGGCAAGTACCTCCTCATTTTCCTCTCCAATTAACTGATCCATTCCTTGCATATTGTCTTGCCATTGCTTCAAAATCTGATGTTGTTGATAACTTTCATATCGATCATTTATCGTGGGATACAGAAACAGACATACACCCAGAAGTATGAGCAATATGGCAAACATCCTCCTGATCATTCAGCTAACCGCCCTTCTCGACTGAAAAACCGCGCCGGCAAATGAGCCGGCACGGCTTATTAGAACCTTTAACTAACTGTTTTCGGACGCTCCATACGTGTAATACCCGGCCAACGGAACGTTGCCCACTCCGGCTGCCGCTTCTCAATACGTGCTACAACAACCGTCATATCATCCTGAATTTCCCCATGATGATGACGGAAAATACGCTCCAATAAGCAATCCGCGAAATCCTGCGGTAACGTCGTATCAATTTCCTGAATCATCCGCTTCATCCATATCTCCTTGTTCACAGCATGGCCCGGGGCATCAAAGATACCATCGGTCATCATGACTAGGATATCTCCTGATTGCAACGGAATGGAGACCAGATCAACATCAATCTCGCTCAAGATGCCTACCGGCAAATTGTTTGCCGAGATCGGGATAACCTCCGTGCCGCGCTTAATAAAGCTTGGTGTAGAGCCGATCTTCATGAATGTCGTATTAGCATTGTACATATCGATCAAGGCCATATCCACCGTGGCGTACATCTCATCCGATGAACGCAGCATCAACACCGAGTTCAGCGACTTGATCGCCAACTTCTCGTCCATGCCCGACTGCAGCAGCTGCTGCAGGATGCTAAGCGCCGTCTCGCTCTCCGCGCGGGCTCGCTCGCCATTCCCCATGCCGTCGCTCAGCGCAACGGCATACTTGCCATTGCCCAGCTCCACCGTGGAGTAGCTGTCGCCCGAGAAGAGATCGCCTCCCTTGGCAGCGCCGGCGACTCCGGTTTCCACCTCGTATTCCTTGGCGGAGCCGAATACGACCGTGCTGTAGCCCTCGCCGCGCGTGTGCATTTCCTCACGCATCACGGCGACATTCTCGCCGATGATTTCGCTCAGAAGCGGCGCGATGATCTTACGACATTCATCGAATCCCTTCGTATATTGATGGATGATTTCGATTTCGATGTTGCCTTCGTCTAAGGAAATCACATCGATGGTATGAATAGATAAGCCCAGCTCCTCTAGGGCATTACGAATTTGCTCTTCTTGGAGGAACAACTCCTGTCCTTCCCTTTTAATTTCCTTCGCTAAGTCTTCCATGACCTGCGAAACTCCTGATAGTTGGTCGGCAACAAGGTGCCGGCTATCGATGATCTGCTTTTTCCAATGCCTGTCATTCTTATATAGACTATATTGCTGCTTCATTACATCTAGCACTTGTTCCGTACGAATGCACACCTTCTTCCACTCAGGCGGAATCTGTTTCTTCGTCATACTCTCCTTCGTCTCGATTTGGCTCATCATATCCGTCATATACGTATAAGTCTGATAGAATTTCTGATCCCAGCACTGGCTCTTCTTCCAACAAGACTCACACGCCTTCTGGGTGACAGCATTCATGAAATGTCCGACATCTTCCTCCTTACGACTCACTTCATCTTCCGTCGTTAGCTGTTTAAAGCTGCGCGCCAACTGGCGGAACACCTCAGAGAACTGCTCTACGCGTCCAGCCGTCACATCCCGCACACGCTTCGCGTAATCCTGCTGCGATTTCAGATTCTCTTGGGTACCAGGCACATACTTAGCAAGCATGAGAATCACGCTGCGCGGCGTAAGCAGGAACAGGGCAACAGCCGCAAGAGATTCCCACGCCGAATTGATCATATCCACACTAGAACCCATATAGAAAGATAGAATAGATGATCCAATCAGCATCCCAAACGCAACCATCAAGCGATTCCCCTCTTTAAGGAGACCTGCAAGCATACCAGAGAAAGCAAGCAAACTCATCTGATAAATCGCATTGCTATTCGCAAGACTCAGGATAAGCCCCGTAACAACACCGACGGATGCCCCGAACGGTGCTCCTCCTACCAACGCAAACAGGAGTATCAAATAACGAGATAGCACATGCTCTATCGTGACAGGACCCACAAGCCAACCAACCGTACCCGTCATGACCGAAGCCAGTAAAATAATTAAACAAATAATCTCCTCATGTTTCAGATGATAGTTCTTGCGGGTAAGTGTAAATACAGGGATCGCTTGAATGAAAATGAGCGTCAGCACCAAACTTAGCAACGCTTCAACGGCAATCATCATCAAGGAGTACCACGTCAAGTTAGAAACAACCAACTCCGCAAAGAGCTGTACGAGGAACGTTGAGCTGAATACGAGGATCGGAGCTAACGAAACGTCAGATCGTTCATATTTCTCAAGTGCCTTCTGGATCCCTAGGAAGATAATAATTTCTGTCACCAGATAACCGGTGTTTCCATTCACTGCGAGCAAGCTACCTGCAAATGCAGCAATACCCACCCAATGCAAGATATCCTTTCTTGTAAAATAGATGACTGCGACAAACGCCAAAGCAAATGGTGATAACTGTTCCAGAATCATCGCCCGACCGAGCAAGAAGCCCATAACGATGAGCAGTAACGACCACTTCTTAGCAACAAAAGCTTGTACCCATCGATTCTCCACAGCTGCACTGTGAACGCCTACTTTTGTTTTCTGCCAAATTCCCGACCATCCGCTACCCATCACCGCGCCTAAGCTTCGTCTTTGCATATTCTCGAACACCATCCATTTCTTCCCTTATTTGTTACTCTAGTATAGAGACAATCTAGCAGAAAGTTTGTCAGAATGAGTTGATAGATTCAAAAAAATTTCCGACATGTCCCGATGTCTTTGTCAACAGGTCCCAGCCCTTGCCTGCTCTGGGTTCCTTATACTGAAAACGTTTCCAGAAGTCTGAATACCTCGAAACTTCGACCTGCATATGAGGGAGATACCCGTAACTCCATGTCGATTGATTCGCATTGTTTTTGCCGGACTTGTCGCACATGAGTCATGTATGACAAAGAAAAAACCACATTCGCCGGAGCGAATGTGGTTCATCATCTGCATCTATTAGTCTCTTCTTCCGCCTCGGCCACCGCGTTTGGACTCGGTGTTCTTCTTCAAGGACGAAATCCGCTCTTCACTATCTTTTAGGAAACGAGATACTTTATCTTCGAACGAAAACGGTCTAGCTCCGCCCTGCTGCTTGTTAAAGCCGCCGCGACCACCACCGCCGCCGCCACGATTGAAGCCACCGCCGCCACCTGGACGACCGCCACTACCACCTTGACCACCGCTTGGAGGACCACTACGGTCTCCACCGCTGCTTGGACGACCACCTTGGTAACCGCCGCTTGGACGATCTCCACTAGGACGACCTTGATAGCTGCTGCCACCTGTACGTTCAGGACGAGCTGGTCTTTCCTCAACTGGCTTGTCAATCGTTTGCTTGATCGACAGTCCGATCTTGCCATCCTTGTCCACGTTAATTACTTTGACCGTTACCTTGTCTTCCAACTTCAAGTGGTCATTAACGTCCTTCACATAATTGTCCGCGATCTCCGAAATGTGAACAAGACCGGTAACTCCTTCAGCAAGCTCGACGAATGCTCCAAAGTGAGTAATCCCCGTCACTCTTCCCTCTAACTTGGTGCCAACTTCAATTGCCATAAAGTAAAATGTTCCTCCCTTAAAATGTTGAAAACACTGGCTACGCCGATTATAACCGATGCAGAAACCACGGTCAACACGGCATTAGCCACTTCTTCATAACGTTTCTTTATTGCGACTTCGAGACACTTAATGGCGTCTCTCCCGTTTTACTGTAATGAAAGTCTCGGCGAATGATCTGATCCAAATATTCGTCGTTATGCAGCCGTGCGATTTCCTTCGTCGTGAGGGCATTTATCTTATGTGCTTCGACGAGTTGTTGTTCCATATTCGCTACGACACTTTTCTTCTCGTGCAGCTTGGCGAACTGCCCCCAGATGTTAACAGCAGCCCAGCTCAGAAAACATAAGACAATGATCAAAAGGATACGCAGTCTTCGCTTCGAGCCTTCCCGACTGATGCGCTTGGTTGAAACGGTTGCTTGAGCATGCATGAATAGGAAATCCTCCTACTTCGAGAATATCCTGCGATAAAGCGCAATGATGCGTCCCTTCAGTTTCTTCAACCAGTCAGGGATCACCAAGTACTTATGCACAGGCTTAGTCATCCAGAGGAATAATCTCCACATAGGATAGAGCAATTGTAGCACAATTCTGTAAAGGAATATAGCTACCGCTAGCAAAAAGCCTAAAATTATCACCGTTAGACGATATATGCCAATTATCGGTTTAATGATGATAATTTCGACAGTCCTCATAAGGAAGCGGTAAATCGCCACAATAATTCGTATGAGAATGAGCGTTATTCGAATGACTAGCGAACTAAGAAGAGCGAAATAGAAGCAAATTCCGATCYCCATTCCAAGGAAAATAAAAATACGAACTTGTCCTTCATTACTGTAAATAAGCATCTTGAACACCAGGATTATCGCCACAATCCAATAGATACTATCTACAATTGGGATGGTCCATCGTGGCAACCGCAGCTTGCCCGAGAGCACATGAAAAATATCGAACAGAGCCCCTATGCAAATTCCACTCAGGAACATCATGAAAATCGTCTGAAATTGAACGTGAAGCGTCACTTAAATAGCTTACCAAGAAACCCTTTGGATTTCTCCTGGGTATTCCCGTCCACATAGGCTAATTCATGAATAATACCTTCAATGGCGACTAATCCTTGCTCCAAGCTCAAGTTCTTGATGTGCAAATTTTGCCCCTTAATCATCAAGTAGCCCATTTCCGTTTCTAGGAGGAATTCTTCGCTATCAAAACTTTCTACGTTCAAAACTCCTGATATTTCCAAGAGCTTGCGATTCAGCATCTTAATTTCTTGCCTTTTATTGCTGTTTTTCACAGGTTCAATCATGGCCTGTACCCCTCCTTCACCTAATCTTACGATATGGGAGGATGTCCTTTTTTAGAACCAAGCCTTGCATCTTATGCCTACAAAAAAAGCAGCCTGAAATCCCCTCTGCAGGAATCCCAGGCTACTTCATCGTTATGCGTTATTCGGATTGGAGGGGCTCTTCCTTCAGCAGCGTGTACATCTGCGCAGCGTCTTCCTTACGGGTCGACTCTGTCAAAAGTTCAACGCGAATCGTCACTTTCTTTTGACCGAACTGAATGGATAACTCATCTCCAACTTTCACATGCGTACTCGCTTTAGCGTCCCTACCGTTAATCCACACGCGTCCTTGGTCGGACACATCCTTTGCAACTGTACGGCGTTTGATCAGACGAGATACTTTGAGAAATTTATCGATACGCATTATTTTACAGCGTCTTTAAGCTTGTTGCCCGCTTTGAAAGCAGGAACATTGGATTCTGCGATTTCGATTGGGTTACCCGTTTGCGGGTTGCGACCTGTACGGCCAGAACGCTTACGAGTTTCAAATGTACCGAAACCGATCAATTGTACTTTATCTCCGGATGAAAGAGCGTCTGTCACTTCACCAAGGAATCCGTTAAGGACAACTTCTACGTCTTTCTTAGTAAGTCCGCTTTTTTCAGCGATGTTGTTGATCAAGTCTGTTTTGTTCATGTGTTTTCTTTACCTCCCAAAATGTTTGAAGATCAGGTCTTCTATGTACCAACTGTGGTTACATTTCATGATTATACCTTGCAACAAGTCTAGTATTCTGCTTTTTTCGGCAAAATCCTTCTATCGTTGATCAAGTTTTATAACTTTTTTTGCTTCTTGCCAGTAAACTTCCATCTCTGATAACCCAGTTTGTTCAAAAGATAAGCCCTTTAAACGTAGTTGTTCCTCTATATATGAAAATCTTTGCATAAA
Source organism: Paenibacillus sp. 2RAB27 (assembly GCF_052115445.1). NCBI lineage: Bacteria > Bacillati > Bacillota > Bacilli > Caryophanales > Paenibacillaceae > Paenibacillus > Paenibacillus sp. 2RAB27. Next base: position 33,692 of record NZ_JBFRGR010000032.1, on the reverse strand, counting down.
TTTCCGATTCGTTTGTGCTAGGGCCTCTTCAGGGTCTACTTTGAGGAATCTAGCAACATTGACGATAGAGAAGAGGACATCCCCCAACTCGTCACGACGCTGCTGAGCCCCGTCTTTCGCCCCTAACGCAATCGCCTCTCGCAGCTCAACGAGCTCTTCTTCCACCTTAGCAAGCACATCATCAAGCTCTGTCCAGTCAAAACCAACCGTCGCCGCTTTCTTCTGCAGCTTCATTGCCTTCATCAAGCCCGGCAGTTCTCGCGGAATACCATCCAGCACAGACTGCTGCGTAACATCGATGCCTTTCTTTCGCTTCTCTTCGACCTTAATTGCATTCCAATTGACTAACGCTTCATCAGCATCATCTGCTTTCGACTCCCCGAACACATGCGGATGACGGCGGATTAACTTCTCATTCAACGTAGCGATCACATCATACACGGAGAACGTGCCGATCTCCTCTTCCATTTGCGCATGCAGCATGACTTGTAAAAGCAAATCGCCAAGCTCCTCACACATGTGATCCGGATCATCTTCATCAATGGTTTCCAGCACTTCGTACGCTTCCTCAATCAGATTCTTGCGCAGACTCTCATGAGTCTGTTCACGATCCCACGGACAACCTTCTGGGCTTCGCAGGATCTGAACGATCTCATGCAGCTTACCAAATGTCCGATTGTACGGCCCCTCCTGCTCACTGCGTGGCACCCATACTAGCGACAGATTGCCATAACCTTTGACATGATCTAGCTCGTGGAGCGGTACTTCGATGATCTGCTCCTGTCCCACCACCCCCAAGGAGTGGCCAACAACGACCTTATACTCGTCTGGATAGGCATCCATCAGGCTGATTTTCAAATCAGAGGCTGTGTACGTATCGTATACTTGCCCAATCACCGTATGCAGCTGTGGATTTAATGCATAGCGACTGATGCTCGTCGCATCCAGCAACTGGAAGCCGTCGATCGGATCGAAGCCAAATCGTAAGAAGGCTTGGTCTAAGAAGCTTTCTCCACCTGTGATTTGCAGTTCGATACCCTCAGATGGGCAGCGTTGTTTCAGAAGTTGCACCGTATACTCCGCTACCATGGGATGACCAGGGACAGCGTAAAGCACTTCAGTCGCATGGCTTTTCGCTGCCGTGATTAATTCTTCCGCAATGGACTCATACACTCCCTCGAACGTCTCATTCGACATGTAATTCGTATCGAACGTTTCGTAAGGAATCTCGCCCACATCCAACAGTTGTACCATCGGATGATCTTTCGTCCGCAGGAATAGCCTCGCTTGTGATTTTGCAGCTAGTTGAAGCTTCTTCCATACGCCTAAGGTTAATTGATCTTCGTCTCCTGTCCCGAGTCCAAGGACGGTAATGCGCGGGTTGCTTGTTGACATGGGATGACACCTCCTGATTAATGGTTATTTAAAATTTGCCGAGTAGGGTAAATTTGTGGAAGTTAGTTGGCCGGTGTAAAACAGCCGCTACTTGGGACGGCGGCGCGAAGACCTCCGCGGCCGCAGCTTCGCGAGGAGCGGCGCCAGCTTCCGCTCCAGCTCCGGCATCAGCCGCAGCTCATCGCGGCTGATGCTGCCGCTGCGCAGCAGCGCAAGCGCGTAGACGGCCGCGCCGCCGGCTACGCCTATGAGAGCGATGGCGCTAGCGCCCCATCGCTCAGGCACGTGCCATGCCGCCGTAGCGAGCATGGCTAGCCCTTGCAGCGCTGCGAGGCCTCCGCCCATCAGCCCCACGGCAAGCGTGGGACTGACGGCGTACGGCCGCAGCGCGAAGCGCACCCCGGTGCTGCGGCGCAGCTGCACCAGGTTCAGCCCCGCCGCAGCGGCGTAGGCGATCACCGCGCTGAGCGCGGCGCCGTCGATGCCCCAGCGGGGCACCAACACGATGTTGCCGAGTGCTTTCAGCACGATGGCAACGAGCAGGGCATTCGCCGGTGTGCGGATCGCGCCGGCGCCCTGGAGAACGCTGGCACTGACAGCGTTCAGCGTACTAAATAAGGCCGTGAAGGCCAACACGGCCATCGTCCAGCTCGCCTCGGTGCTCGTATAGAGCATCAGGTTGATCGGAACGGCCAAGAAGGCGAGGCCAAACGACGCGCCAAGCCCGATCAACCATGCGAGCCTGACGGACATCTCCGCGCGAAAGCGGATGAGATCCACTCGCCCGCTTAGCTTAGCTTCCGCAATAGCCGGCACCAAGACAGCCGACATCGAGGAGGCCACCATCACGACCAACTGGACAAGTGGAAACCCACGGTTATAAAGACCAAACTGACGCATGGCCTCCAGCTCGCTGCCGAACGAAGCTTCAAGCAACCGTGGCATGGTGAACGTATCCACGAGCGTGAGCAGCGGCACGACGATAGCACCTAGACAGACTGGGATCGCATATACCGTAATTCGTTTGGCCCATTGCCAAGATGAGATCGCTTGCTCCATTTCTGAGCCGGCTGCTGTCGCTTTCCTAGCATCCTGACGTCGCTCTCGCCGCCAAAACACAGCCATCACCACTAGACCCGCTCCAGCGCCTGTCACAGAGCCAAATGTGGCCCCTGCCGCGATCCAGGCCTCATCATAGGCAAGCGCCACCAGATACAACAATAGCGCGACCATTGTAATTACACGAATGAGCTGTTCGATGACTTGCGAGACCGCGGTAGGCACCATGTTTTGATACCCTTGGAAATACCCTCGCAGGACAGCAAGAACGGGAGATAAGAGCAGGGCAAAAGATACACTGCGGATCGCTGTCGCGGTCTGCGTAATGCCAATCCAGCCAGCGATCGTCTCCGCACCAAGATACAGCAGGAGAAATAAGAGAAGCCCTGCACTCATTAATAGCGCAGATGAGACGACCACAATCCGTTTCGCGCCTGGATGATCTCCTTCCATGACGCGTTCGGCTACAAATTTAGACACCGCGACTGGAAATCCAGCCGTGGCTGCAAATAAGATCAGAATATAGAGCGGATAAACCGCATTATAAATACCAAAAGCTACATCTCCAGCTACGTTTTGCAAAGGAATCTTCTGCAGCGTCCCTAGTAGCTTAGAGAGCACAGCCGCACCCCCAAGCAGCGCAGCGCCCTTTAACAGCTTGTTCTGTTTACCATCACCATGCCTCTGGAGCCCTTGTTTCTGCTGATCTTGCTCCTTGCCGGTGACCCTCATTCCGATTTACTCCTTTACACCAACATGTTTCCTATGTACGTATTATAGCGAAATCTGCCAGTTCAGACAAAAAAAGCTTCGCTTACAGATGCATCATCTCCGTAAGGAAGCCTTCGTTTGGAATTATGTGTTCATTGCTCCATCTGCTTCGCTAGGAATCCCGCAGCAGTCTCAACCATTTTAACTTCCATATTACCCATTTTCACATTCTCGTCCTTCGAAATCAGGATTACCGAACCAATGGGATCTCCTCCTGCTACAATTGGCGCAGCTACGAAGGAAGTGAATGTTTCATTGTTATCCTTAATAATCTCGAATTGACCTGAACTGCTTTCAATAACAGCCTTACGATTTTCCATGCAAGACTCTATGATCGCCCCAACTGATTTCTCTAAGTAATCCTTCTTAGATCCGCCAGCCATAGCAATAATATTATCTCGATCCGAAATCAAGGCAACATGATTGGTGCTTTCAAACAGGGACTCCGCATATTCCTTCGCAAAATCACCAAGCTCACCAATCGGTGAATACTTCTTCAGAATAACTTCTCCATCACGATCCACGAAAATTTCCAAAGGGTCACCTTCACGAATGCGTAGGGTGCGCCGTATTTCCTTGGGGATTACAACTCTCCMTAAATCATCTATCCGACGGACAATTCCAGTTGCTTTCATACCTCTAGATGCCTCACTTTCCGCTTTCGAATTAGATACGACACGAGCATGAAACCTTGTATGCTAGATCGGGATTTGGTGGGAACTTGAAATCTATCCATAGTATTCTTCACTTCCCATTCTTCTATGCAGACGCCTCGACTAAGCAATTTACTTTATTTAGCTCTGCACCCTGCTGCGCTTATCATGTCCAAAAATGTGAAATAAAAACAGGATGTCCCTTATCGGACATCCTGGTAAGTTCTTACTTTGCCGCCGGGCTTGCTGCAGGACTAGCTGCAGGGCTAGCTGCTGGCGCTGGCGCCGCTTCCACTTTAGGAAGGTTATTCGTTTCGATCAATTTCGGATACTCCGTTTCAGCAAATTCAGACAAGGATTTCTCTGCAAGCTGAGATTTGATTTGTGTTTTAAGTGTATCATCCAGTTGCTTCGTGCTTCTGGATTCTACTTTCATCACGTGATAACCGAAAGTGGATTCTACAGGATCACTGATTTTGTTCAATGGAAGCGTGCTTGCTGCATCTTTGAACTCTGTTACCCATTCATTGATGTTCGCATCTTTGTACGTACCGCCTACATCCTTGGAACCTGGATCATCAGAGAATTCTTTCGCAAGTGCTGCGAAATCGCCGCCTGCATCCAACTTCGCCTTTACTTCTTTCGCTATCTTGAGCGCCTCTTCTTTCGTACGAAGATCTTTTTGTGTTGCAGAATCCTTCAACGCGATCAGGATGTGACTAACGGTTGCAACGTCAAACGCATGTGCAGCTGCCTGTTCTTTGTAAGCATCTTGAACCGCTTGGTCCGTAATTTTGCTTTCCATGCTGCCCATTGTGTAGAAGCTTAATTTCATCAAGGACTCGATATCTTTCAATTCGATCCCGTTGTCTTTCAACTGCTTGTCCATTCCGCCTTCTTGCTTACCGAAGTAATCGGTGATGGCTTTCATTTGCTCTGTTACTTGTTTGTCAGCATCCGCTTTCACTTTGTCGTCCGCTTTAGCGGAAAGAACACGGAAAGTAACCATTTGCTTCAACATATCTTGTTGAAAAGCTGGATCTGCCAAGTATTGAGCTAATTGCGGGGAAAACATTTTATTTACGTTGATGAAAGAATTGAATTCACCCCGTGTAATTTTCCCGCCTTCTTTGTACGTAGCAATAATATCGCTTGGATTACCTGTAGCAGCCGCTGATGCGGAAGGCGAAGCTGTTGCAGCGCCTTCCTTTTTGTCTCCACACGCGCTGAGGACAGAGAATGCAAGGACTACTGTCACCAAACTTAATATCCATTTTTTCGAAGTACGTCGTTGTCTGCTAGTTTCATTTGGCAACATCCTGTAATTCCCCTTTCGTTTTCAGAACATCCTTATATTGTACCAAGAATTTCTCCAACAATTCGATGGAGGCTTCCGGCTTCATGCCTTTAAATCGGATAACAATAAGTAGCTGCGGATCTGCGTTCAATTTGATACGACCATCAAAGCCTTTGGACAAGGCGAGCAGCTTCTGGCCATCCAGCCTGCCATTCTGGTCGATATGCACCTTGATTAGGTAATCCTCCCCTTTTTGGCTAATCGTTTCAATCCGGTAATCCGAACCGTATGCTTTCAAACGAGCCACTGTCAGTAGGTTGAACACGGCCTGCGGCAGATCGCCGAAGCGATCAACGAGCTCATCATGCAGATCCGCGGCTTCTTCCAGCGTACGAATGGCGGCCACTTTTTTGTAAATTTCGATTTTTTGCATGCTGTCATAGATGTAATCAGATGGCAGATACGCATCCAATTGAATGTCGATTGACGTATGCCATTCCGGTTCTGGAATGACCGCTTCTCCATCTATCGCAAGCTTCAGCTTTGCAATTTCTTCGGCTAACATTTGCGAGTACAAATCAAAGCCGACAGATGCAATAAAGCCGTGCTGTTCAGCACCCAATAAGTTTCCTGCGCCACGAATGGATAAGTCCCTCATCGCAATTTTAAAGCCTGAACCAAGTTCTGTAAACTCTTTAATCGCTTGAAGTCGTTTCTCGGCTACTTCTGTCAGCACTTTATCACGCTGATACGTGAAATACGCATAAGCGACGCGATTCGACCTGCCTACACGTCCGCGCAGCTGATAGAGCTGAGAAAGGCCCATTTTATCCGCATCATGGACAATAAGTGTATTCACATTCGGGATGTCTACGCCGGTTTCGATAATGCTCGTGCTGACGAGAACATCGTACTCCCCGTCCAAGAAATCGAGAATCGTTTTCTCGAGCTCCTGCTCACCCATTTGACCATGCGCTACGGTTACACGTGCATCCGGAATCATCATCGAGATTTGATCAGCGATTTGTGTAATGCCTTGCACGCGATTGTAAAGATAATAGACTTGCCCCTCACGCGCTAGCTCACGTTCGATAGCTTCTCTAACCAGCGTCGGCCCGTATTCCACCACATAGGTCTGAACCGGGAAGCGGTTCTCTGGCGGGGTTTCAATAACTGACAAGTCACGAACGCCCAGCATGGACATATGCAACGTTCTTGGAATTGGCGTCGCCGTTAGCGTCAGCACGTCCACGTTCGTCTTCAAACGCTTGAGCTTCTCTTTGTGGGACACACCGAAGCGCTGCTCCTCATCGACGATGAGCAAACCTAGATCCTTAAACTGAATGTCTTGCGACAAGAGGCGATGAGTTCCAATCACGACGTCAACGACGCCTTTCTTGACCCCTTTCATGACCTCCGTCTGTTCTTTCTTCGAACGGAAACGACTTAACACTTTTACATTGAACGGATAACCGGAGAAGCGTTCACGGAACGTTTCATAATGCTGCTGCGCCAAAATCGTCGTTGGTACGAGAACAGCAACCTGTTTCCCGTCAATCGCTGCCTTGAAGGCTGCACGAACGGCAACTTCGGTTTTGCCGTAGCCAACGTCTCCGCATAACAATCGATCCATAGGACGCGCTTTTTCCATATCCGTTTTAATTTCTTCAATCGCACGAAGTTGATCCCGTGTTTCATCGTAAGGAAACATCGCTTCGAACTCGTTCTGATAGGAGCTATCCTTGCTAAATCCGTAACCCGTCGCAGCTTGACGCTCGGCATACAGCTTAATCAGCTCATCAGCAATATCTTTGACGGATGCGCGTGCTTTGCTTTTCACCCGTGCCCAATCAGCGCCGCCAAGTTTATATACCTTCGGTTCTTTCTCTTCGGAACCGACATACTTCTGAATCAAATCAATTTGATCAATCGGAACAGACAGCTTATCGCCGCCGGCGTACATAATATGCAAATAATCCTTATGAATCCCGCCAACCTCTAACGTGCCGATGCCAACGTATTTCCCGATCCCGTGATTGACGTGAACAACGTAATCGCCGACCTTCAGCTCTTGATAGCTTTTGATCCGTTCTGCGTTCTCCAGCTTCTTCTCCACTTTACGTGCTTTACGCTGCTTCTGAGTGAATATCTCACCCTCTGTAATCACGACGAGATGAATGGAAGGCATTTCAAAGCCTGTTTGCAGATTGCCATCTACAATCTCAGGAACTTCAATCTGGTAGTCGCCAAGAACACGACGTACACGTTCTGCACGGTCATCGCCATTCGCTAGAAGAATGACCTTACTGCCATTCTTCTTCCACCGCTCCATCTCCGCCTTGAGAAGATTCATCTGCCCATGGAAGTTTTGCATGACACGGCATACGAAGTTCACGATATTCTGCGGCTGAATACCCGCTACCTGACGAAGGAAAAGGGACACATACAACGTCGGGAACGGTCTGCGGTGCAGCAGGGTCTCGTAAGATTTGGACAGCACAAAAGCCGGCAAGCTCTTCCCCTCAGTCAACGCATGCATCATCCACTCGGCTTCATCACGCTCGAGCTGCTTCGCTGTTTCCAGGAGGCGGGCAGGCTCGTCGATAATGAGAATCGAGTCTGTGGGCATGTAGTCCATGAGTGTCTGTCTTTCCGTGTATAGGAGAGAAATATATTTATAAATGCCTGGGAACGTCTGCCCTTCTCGCATAAGCTCGATATCGCGGCCTACGACCTCCAACAGCTTGTCTTTGGCTGAGCGTTCGCTCATCTTCGCCAACTGCGCTTGCAGCAGCTCATATGCGTGCTGTGCGGCTGACTGTAACCGCTTTCTATCCGCTTGAATCTCGCGGCATGGGGGGATCGTCACCGTTGTTAGTTTATCAATTGACCGTTGGTCACTTACATCGAAAGTCCGAATAGAGTCGACTTCGATATCAAACAGCTCAATCCGAATCGCATTCTCCGACGTTAGCGGAAATAAATCGAGAATACCGCCTCGCACACTCATTTCGCCTTTGGTTTCTACGCGTTCAACCCGTTCATAGCCTAGACTGGATAAAGAAGCCAGCAGCTCGTCTAATTGAACCGTGTCACCGACATTAATCGTTACTCGGGATTCCTCGAACACCTGTTTGAGTGGCAGCAATCTTCGCACACCAGCAAAAGGTGCAATAACTACACCGCGGAATCCGCCAGCAAGTTTAGTGAGAACGTCAATACGCTGCGCTAGCATCTCTGGGCTTGAAGCCGCTTCTTCTGTCGTCAGAAGCTCTTGAGATGGATAGAGCAGCACTTCATCAGGGGACAGACACTCCAAGAGGTCTTCCGCTATTTTTTGCGCAGCGAACATATTGTGCGTAACAACGAAAAGCGGACGCTCCAGCTCACGCGCAAGTGAGGCAAACATCACTTGTCTGGAGGAGCCAGTTAAACCGGCGATGAGCTGCTCTTTCATTTCGGACTTGAGGCCTGTCACGATCGTTTGAAAGTCGGAATCCGCAGAAAAAGCTTGAATTAAAGCTTGCAAACAAGTACACTCCCCTCACAAAAAGAAGCCTCGGCACACTTGCCTCGGCTATTAACTCTTTATCTTCATCATAAATTATTGCAACGGACTGGCTAGCAGGGATAATTCTGGGTTCGCTTCTAATGCCTCATGACAGTAGTCGCAAACGACCCTAACCGTAACATCTCCGTTCGTATTATACGATATTATATCTCTACGCTCATCAGGGGTCAAGAAATGGAAGCCTAACTGCTGCTCGGTAATCGCACGCTGATTAATTTCCCCAACAAAGGTATGACAATGCCTGCAAATATACTTGATCATATGTATGCCTCCTTCGACAATTCGATTACATCCTAGTATGACCATTCTTCGGAATACTTAGCCGAATCTGCCATTGTCATTTTCGAATATGGAGCTTACATATCATCTTATATACAGCAGGTTTACATGTGGTGATTATTTATTAAACTTAGCCATCGTTTTCTCGAAGGACTCGCCCAAACTAAACTCCATGGCATCGCAGGTTAAATCCAGTACGTCGTTAATGGATTTCATCTCATCTTTGGAAAAGTTAGACAGTACATAATCCGCAATATTATAGCCCGGTGCCGGGCGATTCACACCAATTCGAATCCGATTAAAGATCTGTGTGCCCCCATGCTGAATAATGGACTTAATACCGTTATGTCCGCCTGGACTCCCTTGATAACGAAGACGAATCTGACCGAAGGATGTGTCCATATCATCATAAACAATCACGACATCTTCCAATTTCGCTTTATAGAAATCAAGGAAGGCGCGCATGGATTCACCTGAAAGGTTCATGTACGTCATTGGTTTCAATAAATATACCTTCGTCCCGTTCACATTACCTTCTGCGAGCAGCCCTTTTCCTTTATTCTGAAAAGAGGTAATCCCCCACTTGGCGGCAAAGCGATCAATTGCCATGAATCCAACATTGTGCCGATTTAGCTCATACTGCTTTCCCGGATTTCCTAGTCCGATAAAACATTTCATAATTTTCAAAATCCCCCCATAGATAAACGGATACGCCGTCCTTCGAGGGACGAGCGTGTTTGTCCAGGTTGACTAGAAAGTAAAAATGAATACTTTCTTTTTCAACTATCGATAAACTAAAAAACCTTTGCGGAACCCGCTTCTAAAGGTTATTGTTTACAATATACCTGTTACCTAATGTTATCCATCCCATAAAAGCTGTAGGTGATAAAAGAACGATGTATCTTCATGGACAACAGCTTACAGAAGATGATCATTTTCAAGATCATATCGATGCGGACGTACCCGTCCAAGTATACTATCAAAATCTGCACAAGGATATAGGCTTCGTTGAAATGTACAACCGTCATTTCGTTAAGATTAATCGTATCTTTTATAGCAGAAAGAAGCATACTTTTGTTTCGCGGCCTGGATATTAAGCGCTTTCATTGAAGGGACACACCCTAATTTGGATGCTGATCCATGGACTAGCTTACGAAAAAGAACCTCTATCGGTCTCGCTCAGCCTGGACGCTTCCACGTAAACCAAGCTGAGTGGGCAGCACTTCATTGCTAGCGTACCCCGCCTTAAGAGGTTCCATTCCTATTGCTCAATCACTCCGTCGTATATGGCAACGCACGGTCCATCAACGACCCTTATTTTCTTTCTTCGCCTTCATCCGCGCTTTAATTTTATCAGCATAACCCGCTTTATTCTCTTGGCGTACACGAGCGATAGACAGATCACCTTCGTTCACATTATGTGTGATCGTGGTGCCAGCGACCACATAAGCCCCATCGCCGATTTTCACAGGCGCAATCAAATTGACATTACTGCCAATAAACGCATCATTTCCGATTTCCGTTAGGTTTTTATTAAACCCATCATAATTCACCGTTATAGCACCGCAGCCGATGTTCACATTCGTGCCAACCACTGCGTCACCAACGTAGCTCAAATGAGAAACCTTCGTTCCTTCACCCAGCGTCGCATTTTTGATCTCAACGAAATCGCCAACCTTCACTTGTTTGCCAAGCTTAGCGCCAGGTCGTAAATACGCGAATGGCCCAATCGATGTTTCACTATCCACATAAGCCTCTTGAAGAACAGATTGCTTAATTGTTACTTCGTCCCGAATAATGGAATCGATGATTTCAGTTTGCGGTCCAATCGTACACAGTTCACCAATCTGGGTGTTTCCGCGCAATATCGTCCCTGGTAGCAGAACCGTATCTGCGCCAATCGTTACATCCTTCTCGATATACGTATTGATTGGATCGATAATCGTAACCCCATTCAACATATGCTCGTGGTTAATCCGCGCTTTGAACAGTTGCTCCGCTTCGGACAATGCCACACGATCGTTCACACCAATCGATTCAGCTGGATCTGCCATGCAATACCCTTGAACAACTTCGCCAGCACTTGTCATAATCCCGATAACATCAGTCAAATAGTACTCATTCTGTACATTCTTGTTCGTAACTGACGCTAGCGCTTTGAACATTTTGCGATTATTAAAAATGTACGTACCCGTGTTAATCTCCTGAACAGCGGCTTCCTCTGGGGAGCAATCCTTCTGCTCAACGATACGTGCTACGCGCCCATCTTCTCCGCGAATAATACGTCCGTAACCTGTCGGCTCACCCAACTTCGCTGTGAGAATCGTCGCTGCTGCGCCCGATTGTTGATGTAGTTCAATCGTCTCTTTCAGTGTAGCTGCCGTAATTAGAGGCGTATCGCCGCAAATGACAACCGTCATCCCCTCTTCCTCACCAAGTAGATCCTTGGCCTGAAGCACGGCATGACCCGTTCCTAACTGTTGCTCTTGCAGCGCATACTGGGCACGATCACCTAAGTAGCCTTTTACAGCTTCTGCACCAAATCCAACCACCACCACGGTTTGCGTTACTTCTATATGTTCCAGCGTATCTACAACGTGACCCACCATCGGTTTACCAACAACCGGGTGAAGCACCTTGTATAGCTTTGATTTCATTCGTTTCCCTTGTCCTGCAGCCAACACAATTGCCATGAGCTTCAACGAATATCCAACTCCTTTATTATGAATTCATGATTTCTCTTTATATCTCTCTAAAGCTTATCTCTAAAACGATGAGTTCTTCCCCCAATATAGCATCATTACCTGTCAAAAGAAAAGAGAGCCCCAAGGGCTCTCTCAATAATCTGAATTATGCGCCTTCTTCAATAACTTCCTCTTCTACAGCCGCGCGATCATATTCAGCAAGTACTGCTGCTTGAATTTTCTCACGAGTTGTGGACGAAATCGGATGAGCGATGTCGCGGAATTCACCGTCTGGTGTTCGCTTGCTCGGCATAGCAACGAACATTCCGTTATTGCCATCGATGACACGAATGTCGTGTACGACGAACTCGTTATCAATGGTAATAGAAGCAATCGCCTTCATCCTCCCCTCGGAGTTTACCCGGCGGAGTCTTACATCTGTAATTTGCACTTGTGTTCACCACCTTTTTCCATCTCTGAGACTTGGGTGATATATTCAACATCTCCATGCAAATTCCTTCTTATTATTTTGAAATTTTTGATAATTTAATGTGTTCTTAATGTTTCTGTTAAATTTCGACAGGAATCACAGCAATTAGTTCAATTTCGACAAAAACATCACGAGGTAATCTTGCAACTTCAACGGTAGATCTAGCAGGTTTGTGGTCACCGAAGTAGCTTGCATAGATCTCATTAAGCTCGCCAAATTGGTTCATGTCCTTCAGAAATACAGTCGCCTTCACAACTTGGCCGAATGATGAACCTGCTGCCTCAAGCACGCCTTGCAAGTTTGCAAAAACTTGATGCGCCTGTTCCTTGATGCCGCCTTCTACGATTTGACCATCTAAGCCTAGCGGGATTTGTCCGGAAGTAAACAACAGGTTACCCAGTTTAACCGCTTGTGAGTAAGGTCCGATAGCAGCAGGTGCTGCTGATGTTGAAATGAATTCCATATTTGTACGAATCTCCTTTTATTTAGCGTCAAAATAGTTGCCAGGCTCTACCGTAATTTGTTTCGTCTTGGAGTCTACGCCATATAGCCGAGCTAGTGACACGTAGTTATCCACCAACTGCTCCTCGGCCTCGCAGGATTCCATGAATACGCCAACACCTTGTACAGTTGCTTTAAACTCGGCTAGCAGGTCCATCATGCCATGAATCGTTCCGCCAACATGCATGAAGTCATCGATGATCAGCACCTTGGATTCTTCCTTCAATGCGCGCCTTGCAAGTGACATGGTCTGGATTCGCTTGTTGGAGCCCGACACATAGTTAATGCTAACAGCAGAACCTTCCGTCACTCGGCTGTCTCTACGTACAATTACAACTGGCAAATTCATATAAGTGGCCGTCGCATACGCGAGCGGTATTCCTTTGGTTTCAACGGTCATAATCACGTCCACGTCGCGACCTGCGAAAGCGGATGCAAAGGTTTTGCCAATTTCGTTCAAATACTGGGGTTGTCCCATGATATCTGACATATACAAATAGCCGCCCGGAAGAATCCGTTCTGGTTGTTGAAGTTGTAAACATAGGTTCTGGATAAACTTCAGTGATATTTCTTTGGGTACCTTCGGTGAAAACTTCACGCCCCCAGCCGCTCCGGCCAGCGTATTCAGTTCGCCCAATCCTTCTTCTTCAAAAACTTCCTTGATGATGGCAAGATCTTCGCTTATGGAAGATTTCGCGGAGTTGTAACGCTCGGCAAAAGTCGTTAAAGGGATTAACGAGTGGGGGCGAAATAACAAATATTGTGTCATTTCTACCAGCCTAGCGCTCCTTTTCAACTTTTTCATCGCACTACCCCCCAAAATCCGAATATTATAATGAAAATATACCACTTTTATACGTATTTGTTCAAGCGAACCATGAAAAATATGTTAACACAAACTTAACATACATCTAACATCGCCTAGGATTCGTCACCTTCTCTTTCCAATATGCCCCTTAAGATGAAAAAAGAGCCCCGTCACGGGGCTCAACTAAGCTACTTTAGGTCAGCATGCGCACAGCGTAAACATCCTTACAAAAGCCTCGCAGCCCGTTATAGATGCGCGGCACTTTCGCCTCCTTGGAAACAAGACCGAAGACGGTTGGCCCGCTGCCCGACATCAATACACCGTCTGCCCCTAAGCGTTGCATACACTCCTTCAGATGCCTGACCTCTGGGTACAGATCCAGCGTTACTTCCTCCAGGACATTGCCTAGATTATCGCACAAACGATCGAACTGCTTGTCCCGTATCGCACTTAATACACCCGACGTAGAAGGATGATGCTTGATCTCTCTCGCGTTCAGCTTTCCGTAGATCTCTGAGGTCGACACATTAATAGGCGGCTTCGCTAGGACAACCCAGCACTGAGGTGGCGCTGAGATATGCTCCAGCTTCTCGCCACGCCCCGTAGCAAGAGCAGTTCCTCCTGTCACACAGAAAGGCACATCCGAGCCAAGCTCTGCGCCTAGCACCTGAAGCTCCTCATTTGGGATATTCAGATTCCAGAGACGGTTGAGCCCTCGCAAGGTTGCTGCTGCGTCACTGCTCCCGCCGGCCAAACCAGCAGCCACTGGTATCCGCTTGTCTAAGTGAATATAGACGCCCTGTTTGACGTCGTAGCGGTCTTTAATGAGACGCGCAGCCTGAAAGGCTAGATTCTTCTCATCGAGCGGAATATACCCCGCCTGACTCGATATAATAATCGTGTCGCGCGCCATCTCCTGCATTTCGATCCGATCAGCCAAGTCCACCATCGTCATTACCATCTCAACTTCATGGTAACCGTCTGGCCTTTTATGTAAAACATCAAGAGACAAATTAATTTTAGCCGGTGCTTTCTCAAAAATCTTCATCCGATCACCTTCTTTTGCTCGTTAGCCACCCCGATATTATAACAAAAGCATAAAAAAAAAGCTAAAGCATTTGCTTTAGCTGTAATTCGGACGTTGCATTCCTTGTCCGGACTGCTGGTAGGACTGCTGGTAGCCAGCCGGCGGATTATTCGTAGCCCCCGTTTGTTGCTGATGATGACTGTTATATGACGGTGAATAGTTTGTATAGCCCTGTCCATTAAATGCCGGCTGACTTGCGGTTGGCTGATGATAGTTAGACGAGGAGTTATAAGCATTCGTCGGAGCTGAAACATATTGCTTGGCCAGATGCTCCTGTGCTATTTGAATCGCCCGCTTCACCATATTCCCTGCATCCTTAGTTCGAATCCCTGACCAGCCTTCTCGCTGCACGACATCGTAAAAACCAAGATCCTTCGCTAACTCATATTTAAAATTCTCAGACATTACACTTCTTCTTCGACTCATACCAAATCCTCCTTATCATTTGCACAATGATCGCTGCAACCATCATAAGCATGGATTGATGACGATTATAGTATTATGCCCTGATAGTTCGGATAGATACAAAATGAACGGCTACGCCGTCCTTGAAAACTTATAAACTCTTATCAATCAAAGCAAAAACAGGCCACAAGGGCCTGTTCAATATCGGAACGCTATTAAGCTAATGCTGTATGTAAGTGATGCGAACCTGACCATCATCGTTGCATACGGTAACTTCAACGGACTCGGTTAGGATATCGGCGTAGCTGTATGACACTCGTTTGAAGGCATGGGATTCTTGATCTAATTTCACAATAAACACAGAAGGGTAGGTTTCTTCTAAAACACCGGAACGCTCGACAGTCTTACGACGGCCACCATTCGCTCTCAACATGATCTTCTGCCCAACATGGGGCTCCAAACTGCGTTTGATTTCCAATAGCGCATTTTTTGCCATTGTCAACTACCACCTCTTTCCTTGTCAATTATAACCCATTCACCCCATCATGTCAAATGAGGGCAAATATTATATCAGCACCCCAATCCCGTTGTCAACGGCATTTTTGTAGGTTTTCCGATTTCTCCTCCCTTCAGGTTGTCACCAATGTTCGCAAATTATTCACACTTTTCCAGTTAAGGAGAAACTTCTTCCCCTAGACTCACGAAGATGAGCAAACACCAAGGCTTAACGGCCTGCCGTGGATAAAAAAAAGAACACTTTCTGTCACCCTCCATACGGAGTTCATAACAGAAAGTGTTGCTTTGAATCGCACAATTTGGCTAGAGTTTCACTCGCATCAAGTAACTACAAGCCACTTGTCGTCCTCTAAGGGCGCCTAATTCAGCTATACTGACTCTTCTGTGTGCTGAATACCAGGAACACCCATCCGATAACTGCCCCGCGTCTCCACCCCGCCTAGCCCCTCTAGGCCTGTCACCGTCAAATCCATAATATCCAACATCGAAATCGTTTCTCTAGTTGGGGTATAGGACAGCTTAGCAGCGATGCACAAAGGGTCTAAGGCGTGGATGAGTATGCGCGCAGGAGAACTTGCGAAGTTAGCCCCCGCCCGCAATAACGCTTCGAAATGCGACTGACAAGCGCCCGCCACAATAATTAAGGAATCCCGATTCCTCTCAAATTGTCTGGCTACTCGCACCGCATTCACAAAGTTTTGGGAATTCTTATAGCTCGACAGATTGCTCGGGCTCACGCTTTGCCGATTTTTCAAAATACCATCATGCCCCGTAATGACGACAATGTCCGGTTTATATTGAGGAAGCAATCTTTGCAGTGCTTCCGCCATTTGCGCCTCAGGAACGAAGAAACCTTCTGCAGGTACGCGCAATTCGCCGTAGAGCTGCATACTTTTTCGCAGATAGCTCGGATCGCCATCCAAGTGAAGAACTCTTCCAGGCACTTCAAAATAACTGTTATGAGTCGGTTGTGACTTCTGTTTATGATTGACGGCTATCTGATTCTTCTCCTGCAATTGCACTTGGGACACCGCCAGGCGACGCAGTGACTCACGAAATTCAGGCGAGCTTGACCGTGGATGATCTAAGGTCTCCTTAGGATTCGTTTTCGTCAGATCCGTGAGCGGCGCATCTGCAAGTAACCGAAAATCGACACCCCTCAGAATGGCCTTGAGATGCTCAATTCGTTCAATTCTAAACACGACGTCGCCGCCATAGGAAATACGGGTAACAAAATCTCCTTGCCTCATCGCACAAATCCCCTCCTAAGGGTATCCTATGGTGAGACTAGGCATTTGGTGCGGGTTATTTGCAGCCGTGCGCACGAAGAGCCGTAGACAAGCGTGCGAACTCCTCCATGCTGAGTGTTTCACCCCGGCGTGAAGGCTCGATCTGAATGCCATGCAGCAACGCTTCCAGCTCAGGCTTGTTCTCTTTGGTAAAGAACCTCGCCGCGAGGTTATTATAGAGGGTTTTGCGACGCTGAACGAAGGACGCTTGGACGACAGCGAAGAAGAAGTCCACGTCCGCCACTTCAACTGGCGGCGCTTGACGCACGCGCAGCCGGATAACGGCGGAATCGACGTTCGGCTGCGGCACGAAGACGGTGCGAGGCACGATCGTGACGAGCTCCGGCTCGCAGTAGAACTGCACGGCAATGCTAAGGCTGCCGTAATCTTTGGTGCCCGGACGAGCCGCCATGCGGTCGGCTACTTCTTTTTGAATCATCACGACGATATTCTCCAGGGGAAGCTTCTCTTCGAGAAGCTTCATGATGATTGGCGTCGTGATGTAGTAAGGCAAGTTGGCGACAACGCTGACGCCTTCCATGCCTTCGAAATGCTGCCGGAACAGCTCCGGCAGGTTCGTCTTCAAGATATCCCCATGAACGACAGTGGCATGGGGGTAAGGAGCCAGCGTCTCGTCCAGGATGGGCAGCAGGCGCTGATCGATCTCGACGGCCAGCACGCGGCCAGCGAGCTTGGCTAGCTGCTGTGTGAGCGCGCCGATGCCAGGGCCGATCTCGAGCGCAGCCTTCGTAGGCCCGAGCTCAGCAGCCAAGACGATTTTGCTCAATATATTTTGATCAATTAAGAAGTTCTGGCCTAAGCTTTTCTTCAGCACTAGACCATTTTTCTTAATAATTTGTTTGGTTTTACTTGGTGTTGCCACATCTTCTGCTGTTACAACAACCTCTTGTCCGGTTATATTCATAGTATAGACCTCGTATCTATAGGGTTCTAGGGATTCTACTGATTCAAATGTTCGAGCGCCGCCTCAAATTCTTCACGAGAAATCTGAAACATGGCGCAGCGCTTATAAAATTGCTTGCCATTGCAATAACCAATGCCCAGCGCATTGCCTACGGCCAAGCGGCGAGCAGCCGCATCCGGATGCACGATGAGACCGGCAGCGATCAGATCCTCCATCGTCAGCTGCGAGACGACAGCGTTATACTCTGTCCGCAGGCTCTGCAGCGCCTGACGGATCGTCTCCGGCGTCGCGTTCTCGACACCGATGTCGCCCTTATACGCCGCTTGCTCCTGCGTAATGAAGGCATGCTTGCAGCCAGGTACCTTCGCTGCCACGATTTTGCGTATCCGTTCCCCTGCGTGATCCGGATCCGTGAATATAATGACGCCTCTGCGCTGCTGAGCCAACGCAATCCGCTTCAGTACGGCTTGTCCGATGGCAGAACCGCCTGTTTCAATGGTATCCGCCTGCACAGCCCGTTTGATTGCAGCTGTATCGTCCTTGCCTTCCACAACGATCATTTCTTTTATCATCACCGTTTTCCTTCCCCAGTACGCAGAAAAAGAAGAGGGGTCTCCTCTTCTTTCGCGCAGGCAGATGCCAAGCTACGTGTATTTAGTAGTGTTCCCGTCAAAACTACCGTTTACACGTTAGTTTTGGGACGGTTTTGTAGGGCCAACCACATACACAGTGTACCCTTGCTTCGTGCCAAATTTATTCGCATAGCCGTGATCTTCATAGTACACATCGATCATTTGGCCTTTCACGCCGCTTCCAATATCCTCAGCACGACGGAAACCAATCCCTTCGATGTATACCCACCAACCTAGCGGAATAACCTTCGGATCGACAGCAATTGTACGCCCTTCAGTCACCGTAGTACCTGTGTAGGTCTTACCATAACCCGAGGAGCCCTCAGTTTTGCCTGTCGAAGCAACATCCGCTGAATAAGCCGTCAGCTTCACGTTTTTGAGAATTTGTTTGTAGCCGAAGGTCACACCGTTCTTGGAAACCTCATCCACACTCGGTGAAGAGGCGGAGAGAACAACCACAGGATTTTTCGTGCCTACGGAAACTACTTTCTTAATGCTTTCTGTTTGTACTTCTTCACCCACAACTGCTTCCGCGACTAAAACACCGTCCTCGAAAGTCTTTTCTTTCTTCTTGACCAAAACGCCTTCTTTACCTTCTTGGACCACTTGCTCTTTCCCTTTAAGTAAAGATGCGTCATTCTTTTTCTCTGTCTCGAATGCGATCGGTTCAGAGACTTCCTCCGTCTCTTTTTTCACACGGACGATCTTGATTTCATCGCCAGTGGTAAGAGCGGACGTCGGTTCGGGAGAAATACGATCGTTCTCCCCAAGTGCAATATGTAAACGTTGCAATGCACTTTCTACCGTTCTTGCAGTTGTGTAAACAGTGGTGGTCTTTCCATCAGCAGTCAATTGAATCGGTGAAGCATGCTCGATAACAATTTTGTCTCCACCCTTGAGCTTGGTCGTGAGTGAAGCTGAAATTTCATCGTGCTCACCAATCGTTATGGCTTGTTCATCCAGTAGGCGTTGCAGGACCCATTGCTTCGTGTGCACAATAGTTTCTTGTCCATTAACAACCACGGATACGCTCTTGGTAGCCGTTCCGTACAACAACACCAAAAACATGAAAGTCATTGCGATTGAGATTATAGCTAGGCTTAAAATCAAACGCAAGTTTTCATGCTTCCATCGCAATGCGAAGGACATGCTGGATGATCGTTTTACATGGGTCTCGCTAATTGAGATACTGCCCACTTCTTCGGTCCTCCTTCAAAGCCTCGCCGCCAGGTTACAGCATGATTAATTTGACGCGACTAAGGTTTTTAGTTTAACTTAATGCTCGCCATCATCAGCAAGTTACTTCGCTGAATCTGGTCGTCCCCCCCTTTTACCTATTCATCATCCTATGAATTCCGGGTTATTTTATGTCTTCTGATCTGTGTAGAACCCTGTATGTGGACAAAAAGCCAGCAAGAAGAGGACTCTTCTCGCTGGCTTAGTTTGCATAATGAAATACAAATAGCACGCACGACAATCGTTACCTCTCTTACGCTTACGAGGTTAGCTGACGGATTCGGACGTGAGAGTCGCCCTACGTAAACGCAAACTGCTTGTTTGACGTCTATGATTCACCCCTGTTACTCTCTGCTTACTTAACCGCATTGGTATGCTCATTAAGCTTGCAGTGGTTCCCCCGTTTCCACATTTGGAACTCAGCGAATGGAAAATTGGCAAATTGGATATTAAGTTATTATGAAAAGTATATTACGCTGTTAATCTCAACCTGTAAAGGGATTAACACCCGTTAAAAAGGGCTAAATCGCCTAAATTTCGATTATTTTTCATATATAACCCACTTATATCTACATGTGTCTAACTTTAACGTACGTATACGCGATTTTTCAGTGTATAATGGTCAAAACTAGGCTAAAAATGCAATTTTGTTTATAATGATTCTGGAAGTATTTGAATGAATAATACCAAAAATTTGCTATTTAGGGAGGCAATTGAGATGGGTCCCATCTTGCAAGTAAACGCTTTATTCGGTGGATATTTACCCAACAAACCCGTTCTTCATAACCTTTCCTTCTCGATCCGTCAAGGTGAAATGATGGGGCTAATTGGACTTAATGGTGCAGGGAAAAGTACCACCATCAAAAATATTCTTGGGCTGCTTCAGCCACAAAAAGGGTCCATTCGCATTAACGGTTTAACGTTGGCCGAAAATCCGCTACCTTACCGAGCAACATACGCTTATGTGCCTGAAAGTCCAGAGTTATACGAAGAACTTACGATTCGCGAACACCTCGAGCTAACAGCGATGGCTTACGGTATTTCTAAAGCGGATTATGAAACCCGTTCTCGATCCTTATTAGAGCAGTTTCAAATGAAAGACAAGCTGAATAGCTTCGCAAGTCATTTATCCAAAGGGATGAAACAGAAGGTCATGATCATGAATGCCTTCCTGATCGAACCTTCTTTATATATTATCGATGAACCATTTCTCGGACTCGATCCTTTAGCCATACGTTCCTTGCTTGATCTCATGGTTCAAATGAAGAAAAAAGGTGCATCCTTTCTCATTTCCTCACACATTTTGTCTACAATTGAAAAATATTGCGATGCTTATGTCGTTCTCCACAAAGGGCACATGGTGGCTCAGGGAGATTTAGTCGAATTACGCGCCCAGACGGCGCTGCCTCAGGCGTCATTAGACGACATCTTCTACAAGCTCGTTCAAGGAGACAAGGCATGAGTCACTTAACCGATAGTACGCCTGCATTTAATACACATGCATTATGGAAGCAGCGTTTTCAACATTATTGGAAGGAATCCATGGGATATTGGCAGTATGCCGCACGCAGCAACTTTATCGGCTTTTTGTTGTTTCTTGTCATCGTTTCTTCCTATTATTATGCAAAAACATTACAGCGTCTTCCGACAGATTATCCGTACCTATGGATCGTGTTGCTCGTGCTTGTTCCACTCGTCGCTTCAAGCTCCATTCGAACGCTGACTCGCAGTGCCGATCGGATGTTTCTATTGCGGATTGAACATGAAATGGGCACCTATTTCCGAAGCAGCTTTTTGTATAGTTTATCACTTCAGGCTGTTTGGTTATTTCTCGGATGGGTCGCAGTAAAACCCCTATATAAACACTGTCTAGGTACTGATGCACAGCCATTTCTTCTCATATTCGCTCTATTACTTCTATTAAAAGTAGCGAACCTATTAGCGAGTTGGCAGGAAGGCAGATTTGCCGCTGAACGAACTCGATTCGTATCTGTTTGTTTTCGATGGGTGGCATCACTTGCCTTAATAACGATCCAGTTTCACTATAGCAGTTTATGGGCAAGTGTAGCTGCCATGCTTCTTGTATTCATTTGGCTGATTGCCTTCCGATCCGTGGGTAAATATGTGATCGGATGGGACTATCTGATTGCCAAAGAGAAGCAGCAGCAAGCAAGACTCTATGCTTTCTTCAACTGGTTCGTGGATGTACCTCAATTGCCAACGCGAATAGCCCGCCGAGGTTGGATCAGCGGGATTACCCGAACGATTCCATTTCGACAGGATTCGGCGTTTCTCTACTTATATATGAAGACCTTGTTGCGCACCGAGATGTTCGCCATTGTGCTACGTCTGACTGTGATTGGCATCTTAGCCCTGGCCGTTGCAGATTCCACGACTGCGCGCAGCGTCATCCTACTCATTGCGCTTGTCATCTCGATGGTTCAGCTTACTTCATTGGAGCGTGCACATCGCTATACGTTTTGGCTCCATATGTATCCATTGGAACCTAAAACCAGAGCAGGTTCGCTAGCCTTCATCATCTGGCTAACCCTCTTACTAGAGCTTGTGATCCTAACGATTCCATTCATGATGGGAACCCCCATCCTGTATATCGTAGTCCCCTTGCTCAGTCTTGCCTTTATTTCTTTCGCATGCGGCGTTGTCCTACGCCGGAAGTTCAAGAAAAACGCCTTACTTGAGGCCGAGTAACCGAATCGCATTGTTTGTTGTAATTTCAGCTATCTCTTCCAGCGTCATTCCTCGAATTTCCGCGGCAGTCTCGGCCACCAAGCGAACATAACCGGTTTCGTTGCGCTTACCGCGGAAAGGATGTGGCGTTAAGTACGGCGCATCCGTCTCGATCAATAAACGGTCAAGCGGAACCTGCGCCAGTACCTCTTTCGGCTGCACCGCATTTTTAAATGTAACAGGGCCTCCAAAGGAAATATGGAAATTCATATCCAGACACTGCTTCGCTGTCTCCCAACTGCCCGAGAAACAATGCATGATACCTCCGACCTCCGCTGCCTTCTCTTCTTTGAGAATCGTTAGAATGTCTTGATGTGCATCCCGATTATGAATCACAATGGGCATCCCCAACTTACGTGCAAGCCGAATTTGCTCCCGAAAAACTCGTTGCTGAACATCCTTGGGCGACTTGTCCCAGTAATAGTCTAGACCAATCTCCCCAATCGCGACCACCTTCTCATGCTGGCATAAGGACTCAATCCATTCCAAATCACCAGGCATCATATCTATCGCATCTACAGGATGCCAGCCAACCGTCGAATATATAAAATCGTATTTCTCAGCAAGCTCGATTGAGCTAGGAATCGTTTCTCGATTAAAGCCAACATTCACAATTCTTGTAACGCCGGCCTCTAACGCCCGCTGAATGACCTCATCTTGATCATCTTTGAATTGCTCCGCATTTAAATGTGTGTGTGAATCCGTTAGCATGACTGTTCTCCCTTATGTAACTAAATATGAATGATGTTCCGTCATTTTGCTTATAGCCTCTTATACCTGTTTATTCTTGCTCCCCCAACATCTTCCAAACATCCGGATAATCTTCGGCGTTCAACCGCTCAAGAAACTCTTCTGGATAGTACACATGATGCTTACCCATCTGGAAGCCACTAATCGACTGTACAATTTCGGAGCGATGCGTAATTTCAGTTAATGTCTCCTTATGATCCAGCAAGAAGATCGGCAAATTATCATCATTTTCACCAGCTCTGTACACGTCATAAGATTGATTCGAAGGGAAATCGATCTCCATATAGTACGTTGGATCGAAACCAACTTCGCTCATCACTTTTTCCATACGCTGAATAAGCTCCCCCTGATCTCCATCGAAGGTACTGTACTTGTACAATTTACGATCCAAGAAGCGCTTGCACATATCCCTCAGCATACCATCCTTCTCTTGAATCCAAAAGGTCAGCATCGTTTGCATGACAGACTCATCCAGCAGCAAATAATCTTCTAAGGAGATTTGATTCTGAATGAGATGAAGAATTGGCTCGACCATAAATCCGAACGTATAGCCTTCCTCATACAAATGTTTAGCTCGTGCAAATACTTTATGCAAAAGAATTTCTGCACTTCTCGTAACGGGATGAAAATAAACCTGCCAGTACATCTGATAGCGAGACATTAGATAATCCTCAACCGCATGCATACCGCTCTCTTTGACAACAATATGCCCCTTGTAAGGCCTAATCACCCGAAGAATTCGCTCCAAATCGAATGTCCCATAGTTAACCCCTGTAAAGTAGGCATCACGCAGCAAATAATCCATCCGGTCCGCATCCAGCTGACTGGAAACCAGGCTGACGACAATCTCTTCGCTATAGGATTTACAGATGACACCTGCCACCTTCTTCGGAAAATCAGGCGAGACGCGACTCAGCACTTCGTTCACTTCAGTATCCCCTAACACGATGCGGCAGGACCAGTCCTCGTGCTTTGTGCCAAAAGCCTTCTCAATTGAATGTGAAAACGGACCATGACCCAAATCATGCAGCAATGCGGCGCATAAACATAGCAGACGCTCTTCCTTCGGCCAATCCTCATAGTGATTGCGTTCGAATTGCGAAATAATTTTCCGCGTAATTTCATAGACACCAAGCGAGTGGGAGAAGCGGCTATGCTCCGCACCATGAAAAGTTAAATACGACGTGCCTAATTGACGAATGCGGCGCAGCCGTTGAAACTCACGGGTATTAATCAAATCCCAAATCGTATCGTCTTGCACGTAAATGTATTTGTGAACGGGATCTTTAAATACCTTTTCTTCATTCATACAGCTTGAACCCCCTTAATATAGTTTAATACTTTCGACATTTTCGACATGAAACCTTTTACAATGTCGATTATTGTCGAATTTGAAATTCCAATTTATGCAGATCTCAATCGCCTATTTTCCAGTATCTCTTATTAAATAGGCATTTGAAAAGCGCGTAATATAATCCTTACAACCCCTTGTAGATAGCGCCATCTTCGTTTTTTACCTCGTTACACAAATAATTAAGATAGGGATAAAACTACTCGATTTCAGCGAAAATATGGTTGACTATTTTGGGAATCGTTGGTATCATAAGTCATAAGCAAATGTCGAAACATGACGATATTGATAAAAAATTGATAAAATCGAAAGGGGTTTTATATATATGATGAAATCTACCGGAATTGTTAGAAAAGTGGACGAACTAGGACGCGTTGTTATTCCAATTGAGTTGCGCCGCACGTTGGGTATTGGCGAGAAAGACGCTTTGGAAATATATGTAGACGGTGAGCGCATCATGCTGAAGAAATATGAGCCAGCTTGTATCTTCTGTGGCAATGCGGAGAATGTATCGTACTTCAAAGGAAAAATTGTTTGTCATATTTGTTTAGCAGAAATGCCAACACCTGTGACAAAATAAGAAAAGTAGTATATAATAGAAGTAGCACTTATCCTATTGGTAATTCTAACCTTTTTCATATCTCCTTTCATCTCTAACTTTGTTGGCTTCGGCCACGGGTTAGAGATCTTTTTTTGTATAGACCTTAGAAGATAGAAGACTGACATAATATGAATTGATGCAATGATTTTACCACCCTTACATATATGATAGATGGAAAGGCCCCCCTAGTGGGGCCTTTTTCTATAATTCCCCTTGCTTGGCACCTTAACGCTCCAGCAACGCATTGTATACATCACGCTTCGATAATCCGCGATCGGTAGCAACCAGCTTCAGCGCATCCTTGCGATCGATCCCGCGATTCTCGTAGTGGGCGACATGCTCGCCGAGCGACTTCGCCTCCCACCAACCATCGGCCGCCTCCTGCACGGCCGCGTCGGATGCGCCTTCGGCGATCACGCAGTACTCGCCCTGCGGCGGGTACTGCTCCAAGTGCGCGAGGCACTCTGCGATTGTGCCGCGCAAGAACTCCTCGTACCGCTTCGTCAACTCGCGGGCGAGGCAAACCCTGCGCTCCGCCCCCCACACTTCCGCCATGCGCTGAAGTGTTTTCTCCACGCGGTGCGGCGATTCATAGAACAGCAGTGTGTCTTGCACATGCTGCAGCCCTTCAAGCAACTTCGTCTGGTCCTTTTTCTCCCTAGGGAGAAAACCGACGAAGGCGAATCGCTCTGTCGGCAGGCCTGATGCAATCAGCGCCGACAGGGCTGCATTGGCGCCGGGGATGGGCACCACCGGCACGCCCTCGTCTACGGCCATCCGCACCAGGTCATAACCTGGGTCGGAAATGGCCGGCAGGCCGGCATCGCTGACTAGCGCGATGCTCTGCCCTTCAAGCAGCAAGCGGACCAGCTCCGGGCCGCTTGCTTGCTTGTTGTGTTCGTGGTAGCTGACCAGTCGCGTAGCGACTTCGAAATGGGTCAGCAGCTTGCGCGTTTGCCGCGTGTCTTCCGCGGCAATCATGCTCACTTCCTTCAGCGTGCGAATCGCGCGGAAGGTCATATCTTCAAGGTTGCCGATCGGTGTGGCAACCAGGTATAGCGTGCCTACACCGCTAGATTCGTCGCGGTAGCTTTTCTGTATCGTTACACTCACAGTAAATCCCTCATCACTTTATATTAATCGTACAGTTAGCCTATCTACGAGAACTCTAGAGAGCTCCGTCCACCATAGTAGATGTCTTTCAGCTCTTGGCAGTATTCTTCCTTCTCTGTGTATACAATCAGAGGCGGCAGGGTACGAATCTCCGGCTTGCCATCCTTCATTCCTTCGATCAACACCATCATTGCTTCTTCTCCCGCACGTGAGTGTACATAACGAATTCGCTTCGGTTCAATACGATACTGCCTCATTAGATAGATGATGTCCACCAGCCGCGTAGCCCGGTGTACCATGGCGACTTTACCGCCTGCTTTGACTAGCTTAGCACTTGCCGCAATCACGTCCTCCAGCGTGCAATGAATCTCGTGACGCGCCGCCGCAAAATGCGCATTACTATTCTGCTCCCCATTAGGCACAGGCAGATAAGGCGGGTTTACGGTGACAGCATCAAATTGTCCGTGTCCCAAGGTCTTGTGAATGGTTTTCAAATCGCCTTGTACCATATGCAACCGTTCCGATAGATCGTTAATCTCCGCATTGCGCACAGCCATATCCGCCAAACGCTCTTGGATCTCAACGCCCCAGATCTCCGCACGCGTCCTTGTTGATAGCAACAGGGGCACCACACCATTACCTGTACATAAGTCTACGATTCGCCCCTTAGGCGGAACACTGCTGAACCTCCCTAGGAGTACCGCATCCATCGAGAAGCTGAACACTTCATCACTTTGGATAATTTTCAAATCATATGTCAATAAATCATCAATTCGCTCTGTCGGTTGTAACGAAACTTGCTTCATACGTCTTCCCTTTCTCTTTCTTGCTTATTATGGAAAAAAACCGTAAGGGATACACCCCTACGGCCAAGCATCTTATTTATTTAAAAAGGATAAGCAAAACAAACAATCTCCCTCGGTCCGAAGGTGTCCATAATACACATTGCAAATATGAAATCCTTCATTGTATAAGCGGGTTAAATTATCATATCCGGCGCCTGGTAGCTGTACCGGTTCGTCTTCAGTATCTCTCGTCGGCTCCTCAACCACCGTTTCCTCTTGGCGAATGAGCTTACGAAGTTGCTGATTCTCTATGCTTAATCTCTTATTTTCTTCGATGAGGGTAATAATCCGTTTCTTCAAGGCACCTAATTCAGCATACGTGGTACCCATTCGTTCTTCGATCCCATCTATTTGTCCAAAAATATCTTGTTTATCCACGCTTTCACCTCTAGTGCCATGCATGCTTACTGGCCAGCGCCTCCTTGGATCTTCGATCTTCTACTCTTGTTCAACAACATCATCGAATGGTAGATCTAGCGCTTTCCCAAGATCAAACAATTGAACCTTTGCCGTACGTTCTTTAATATTAAGCCCCAATACTTTTCCACTGCCAAAAGATGTAATCACTAATCGGCCAACCGTCGGTAACGAATCTTTGGCACTTTCATAGTTATCATGTTCATATTTCAAGCAGCACATTAATCTTCCGCATAACCCTGATATCTTGGTAGGATTCAAGGACAGATTCTGATCTTTCGCCATCTTAATGGAGACTGGCTCGAAATCACCTAAGAAGGAGGAACAACATAGAATTCGCCCACACGGACCTATGCCACCCAGCATCTTCGCTTCATCACGCACACCAATTTGACGAAGCTCAATTCTTGTCCGAAAAATACTCGCCAAATCCTTCACAAGCTCACGGAAATCGACGCGTCCTTCAGCTGTAAAATAAAATATAATTTTATTCCGGTCGAAGGTATACTCTACGTCCACTAGCTTCATCTTAAGACTGTGGTCTTTAATTTTATCATGACACGTTTGGAAAGCGTCCTTGGCTGCTTTTTTATTCTCTTCAACCAAATCAGCATCCGTTTCATCCGCAATGCGAATGACTTTTTTGAGTGGCAGAACCACATCGTTTTCTTTGACGATCTTTTTGCCCACTACGACCTTGCCGTATTCTACACCGCGTGCGGTTTCTACGATAACGGCACTTTCTTTCTCGATCGGTAAATCAATGGGGTCAAAATAATATATTTTACCCGCCTTCTTGAAGCGGACGCCAACCACTGAGTACATCTTACACCCCCTGCATCTCCACGAGCATTTTCTCTATAACCAGCTGAGAATTGGCATTGGAACGCAGTCGCTTTTGTAAATCTACGGCTTGCTCCATCATACGCACCCAGACCGAGACATCTCGACTTAACGCGAGAGAGCTCATCCAGTCTAGCTGGTCATTATATACAAGCTTATCTCTGCGCTCAAGGCGCAACTGCACCATATCTTTAAACCAGAGGATCAATAGGTCGAACAAAGCCGAAACATGATCCGCAAGTTCTGTTTTCACAATCCGCTGTTGTACGGTAATCATGGAAGTAGGGAAACGTGTGAGCGTCTCCTTCGCTAATTGTAACATTACGGTTCTCATTTCTGCAAACCAATTTGCTGCAATTAAATCTCTTGCCGCTTGCAAACCTGCTGTTACATGTGCTGCTGGTTGTACTAATGCCGCTGGAAGCCCTTCTTCCAGCAAGGTGAGCACCATCTGCTCACGTGGCATTGGTGTAAATTGGATCCACTGTGCCCGCGATTGGATCGTAGGTAACAGTGCATTTCCGTTCTCAGTGATCAGAATAGCTACCACACGAGAGTTCGGTTCCTCTAGAAATTTCAACAAACTATTCGCAGCCTGTACCGTCATTTTCTCTGCATGGTATAGAACATATATTTTCGTTCCGGACGCTGTTGCTCTGTAAGCGAACTCCTTCTGCAACTCCCGAATCTGCTCAATCTTAATTGAAGCGCCTTCAGGAGCGACCATATGAAGGTCTGGATGATTGCCATGTTCGACTTTACGGCATTCCAGGCATTCACCACATGCATCATCCGTTCCAATCTGACAATAGATCGCTTTAGCGAGTGCGATTGCCATTTCCGAACGCCCTGTCCCAACAGGGCCACTAAAAATATACGCATGCGACAGCCTGTCTTGACGTAGTCCGTTCTGCAGCAGCCGTTTGGCTGCTGCTTGTCCCGGTATAGATTGAAAGGACATTTATTTTCGCCCCATTACACACTTATATTTTTAAAATAACAAGTTGATCAACATACCTCGGATTTCTCCGATTCTATGCAAAATTTCGATCCGCCCCTGCTCATTTTCCAATAATTCATCAGCTAACAAGAGGAGCTCTTGATCGATTTCTTCCAAAAGCTTATATCGCTTCGAACGGCCGCGGCGATCCCAGCCCTTCGTATCTCTTAAGTTAACACCTCGACGAGCTGTTTCTTCGAGAAACTGACGAATGAGCAGCTTATATTGCAAAAGCGCTCTAACGGTCATGCCTCTCGACAAACGATCGCCTTGGAGTGTAATTTGTTGTACCATTTTGGTAAGCTGTTCCTGCGTATACTTCTCATCGTGCTGCTGCATGATGTCAGAGAAATTCCGCGGAGCCATCTGTGGCGGTGGAACATTCTCACCAACTTTAATATTCTTACCGATGGGCTGCAGCCCCGGGTTAATTTTCAAGACGCATCCATCCTTGTGTAGAGCTGATTATGTTTAGAAATGCTCGAATCGTTCGACTGGCAATACGAAAACGGCTGCTCCACCCACTTGCACTTCCACTGGAAATGGAATGTACGAATCCGTTGTTCCTCCCATTGGAGAAACAGGTGTCACCAACTGCTCGCGAATTTTACAATTTGCTCGAATCACCTGCATCACCTCTTGCACACGATCATCTTCCGTACCAATCATAAAGGTTGTATTCCCCGCACGCAAAAACCCACCGGTACTTGCCAACTTCGTGGCTCTGAACCCTTCCTTAATTAAAGCGTTAGAGAGACGGTTACTGTCTTTATCCTGAACAACGGCTACGACTAGTTTCATAGGTGATGCCTCCTTATATTATAAACTAAGAATTGGTTTTCCGCTTTAGACGGAAATATGTTCCTCAAGCAACTGTTTACAATCCTGCCATATATCCGCGGCTATACGTTCTACGTCTCGATTAGCATCAATCATGATGACTCGTTCTGGATGATCGGATGCAATTTGGTGGAATCCTGCTCGTACTCTGCTGTGATAATCGACATTTTTCTGCTCAATGCGATCCAGCTGCTGTGTAAACTCAGTAGCACCTGCTCGCTGATTTAATCGTTCCAAACTCACTTCAACGGGAACGTCCATCATATAAGTCCTAGTTGCCTGCAGTCCTGAGCTTGCATATTTCGAAATATTCTTCACCATCTCGATATCAACGCCAAGCCCATAAGATTGGTAGGCTACACTAGCATCAATAAATCGATCGCAAAGCACAATTCGACCAGCTTTCAGCGCTGGAAGGATAAGCTCGTGAACATGTTGCGCACGCGATGCTGCATAAAGCAATACCTCTGCTTGATCCACCATCTCCTTATTCACAGGATCGAGAATAATACTGCGGATTTTATCGCTAATTGCAGTGCCACCCGGTTCTCTTGTAACAAGTACGTCATGTCCTAACTTTTGTAACTCTTGCGCTACCATTTTGAGCTGCGTTGTTTTCCCGGAGCCATCCGGCCCTTCAAACGTAATAAAAATTCCGTTCACGTGTTCCTCCTGCTTAGCTGCCTCACGAAGCCCCTTCGTGATCTGTGTATATAGTTAATTTGTTCGTCTGCCCAAAATAGGTTCCTTGGAACCTGATGCCCTGTCTAGCCAAAAATACGAGTGCCTCAGCTACAGAAGCCGTTATGACTTCACCTGGATATAAATAAGGAATACCTGGCGGATAAGGAATGACCATCTCACCTGAACGCTTCCCAATCGCTTCCTCTATATTAACCAGTTGAGTTGTCTCTTGAAACAAGACACCATGGTCAAACCTTATTGGTGAGGAGATGGGTGCGTAGGTGGGTAATTTAATTATATTCGAGATAGGCGCCTGAAGTTCCTGCTTACGGTTCATGATGTCCAAACAAATGTTGCTTAAAACTTGGACTACACGCAGCATATCCTCCCTTGAATTAGAAGGGGTAAATACCAGTAAAACCAGATAGCCATCCGTCATCTCAATATAACACCCTTCAGCCTCTAATCGCTCTTTGAGCTCGGCTCCAGATATTCTATGGGTAGGATCATATATAGCAATTTTAAAAGGATCTGTCGTAGTTGCTACGCCCCCCGCGCCGAATGACTGCTGATGCCCTCTTGGATAGAAACGGAGACATTGCAACGCCTCTACACCTTCTCTGAATTCTTTCATGATTGTAAGTCCTTGCTCCAACCAAGATTGGCCCTCGGTATGCATTCGCTTTCTCGCTAAGTCCAATGAGGCCATAATTGGATAGGAAGGGCTTGAGCTTTGCAGCATCGCCAACAATTGTTGGAGGGCTTTACGGTTGATCCTTGAACCCTGTACGTGCAGCATCGCCCCCATAGTCATAGCGGTGAGCATCTTATGTGTAGACTGTACGACGGCGTCAGCGCCTTGAGATAAGGCTGATGGGGGTACCTCTTCGTGGAAGCCGAAATGCGCACCATGCGCTTCATCCACGAGCAGGAGCTTCCCTTTCTCATGCATCATCTCTGCAAAAGGCTTCAAATCCGTCCCGAAACCATAATAATTCGGATTCGTTATAAATAACGCCTTCGCAGTTGGGTACTGTTCTATCGCTTGTTTAACAACCTCGATATGTAAACCTGTTGCAACGCCTGTTTCTTCGTCGACCTCTGGCGCTAAGAAAACAGCTTGTGCACCCGCCAGCATGAGTCCATGAATGACTGACTTATGTACATTTCTTTGAACAAGGATGAGGTCATTCCTCTGACAAACAGCTCCGATCATGGCTAAATTACCAACCGTACTGCCCCCGACGAGAAAATACGTCTCCTCCGCGCCAAAACAATCAGCCGCGAGCTGCTCCGCCTCCCTAATAACGCCTTCCGGATGATGCAAATCATCCAGCCCCGTTATTTCTGTATAATCAATGGACATGATCGATTGTAGAAAGCCTGCTCCTTCTTCCAGCAGCCCTTGGCCTGATTTATGACCTGGCACATGCAGGCTAACGGACTTCGTAGCGTGATGGGCAACCATAGCCTCAAAAAGCGGGGCTCGAGCCTTATGTAAATGTTCGCTGCACAAACAGATCAAACTCCCCCAGCTACAATAGCTTTCAATTTTCAATTTACCCTTCTATAGTAGTGGATTACCGATAAAAAAACAAAAAAAGCTTCTATAAAAGAAGCTTCTCCTCTTAATTCATATACTGTCTCGAATTCCCCATGTAAAATGCCTTCTTCATCTGATTCACAAAAAACGGATATTTCTGGTCAGAAACGCTCGTTTTGACGATCTCCTTACTACATTCATCACATATGAACGCCGTCACAATATGAATGCCGCCAATCCGCTGTTGCTCACAAATCATACATAGTCCAAACCGATTCTCCTCCATATGATCACCCCATGACCTTTTATAACTAGTATGTCCGATTCTCGATTCTCCTAAACTAGCTAAATGCTCATATTTTGGCAGGGAGATGCCGATAATACCTTCATACACGTTACCGCAGCGCGGAGGTCTCTTTATGTCAATCAAACAAGAATCCAATTTATCCAAACAATCTACGATTTACAGTTACACGTTAATGAGGCGATTTTACCATTCTATATATAAAATAGTTCTCTATTATGCGTCCCTTATTCTAATAGTATTGTACAAATTTGACTCGTCTCATTGGCTCCCCTTACTAGTTAGCTATCCACTTGTGCTCATCTTCCATACCTTGCTCATTCGCGCTTATTTCCACTTCACCATTGGAATGGCCATGCGTGGTTGGTCCTATCGCTGGGGCATCTTCTGGTCCGGCTTCTTACCTGAAGGCAATGCATCCGTACGTCTCGTTACCAAAGTACAGCTTCACCTGTTCTGCATTGGACTTGCTTTGATACTCATCCTGTATCCTTGGATCCCTGGTACTTGGCTGATCCACCTGACGATCTTCCACTGCTGGATGCTTCTCCCGCGGTTGTGGATGCTGCTTCGTTTCCATCCGTACCGTAAAGCTGGTTTAGTGAAAATATCGAGTAAGGATACGTCCTGTTATATACAGTAAAACGAAGCTGAATTAACGCTATGACTTAAATGTCCTATCTTAACCATTCAACATAACGATTAACTGGAAAAACTCCATCTAATTTTGAGATATCTCGCCGATATATCGAGTTAGATGGATTTTATGTAATTAATTTTACACGATGAGGCTCAAATGTGTGATTCCTCTGCTAATAGATGGAGGTTTGGACCTCTGTCAAGAAAGTAGACACTCGTTAAGAGAATTCAGCAACACTCTTGTAATAGTTTTCTTCGAATCGAACTGGTGAAAGGTAACCCAAAGAACCATGGATCCTTTTACGATTGTAAAAAAGTTCAATGTATTCGAACATATCTTGTTGTGCTTGGGCTTTGGTCAAAAATCTCGTACAATAAACAAACTCTTTCTTTAGTACACTATGAAAAGATTCGAT